>NZ_CP020700.1:600000-900000 GCF_003932715.1 Streptomyces tsukubensis
ATGTCGATGCCAGCGGAGACACCCGCGCTGGTGACGATGGTGCCGTCGTCGACATACCGTTCGGCGGCGCGGACGTCGATCGTGCCGTCCAGGGCCGCCAGTCTTTCGGTGAAGTCGCGGTGCGTGGTCGCGGGCCGGTCCCGGAGCAGTCCGGCGGCCGCCAGTACGAGTGAACCGGTGCACACGCTCGCCAGCAGCACCTCGCGACGGTGCAGCTCCCTGAGCCACTCCAGATGCGCGCCGTCGTCCTTGAGCGCGCGCGTGCCGTCACCGCCCGGGTGGATCAGCACGTCGAGTGCGGGAGCGTCGGCAGGGCTGTGGTCCACGCCCAGGCGCAGCCCCTTGGCGCAGCGCACCCATCCCTCCTCCCGGGCGACCGTGACCAGGCGGACGGGTGCCGTGGCGACGTGGGCGGCCCAGAAGCCGAGGACTTCCCAGGGGCCGACGACATCGAGTTCCTCGGCGCCCTCGAACACGAAAACGCCTACGGTCAGCGCGGACTCCAGATCCGGTGAGCTCACTAACGCCCCCTGCATGTCGATGAGTTGAGGCATCACCCTGACACGGGAGCCGGTGGCTGTCCCGGGAGCGCCAACCGAAGAACCCGAAGGAATGAAATTGCGTACCGCGGCGCCGCCGTCCGGTCGAGGTCCGGTGCGCGCCCCACGGGCCACGCACCGGACCTCGCCGTCATGCAGCCGCGCCGGCCAGGACGGATACCGCCGTATGGGACGGTGGGACGGCCGGAATCAGGTCGTCGCCGTCCGTGCGGGGCTGTTCCGGCTCGGCGAGCAGGACCAGCAGCATCGAGCGGGCGCGGGCCACCCGCGAACGGATGGTCCCGACCGGGCAGTCGGTGACATCGGCGGCCTCCGCGTACGACAGGCCCAGCAGCTGCGTGAGGATGAACGCCTCGCGGCGTTCGTCCGGCAGCGCTGCCAGCAGGTCGAGGAGTGCGATGCCCTCCTCGAAGCCCGGCACGCCGACCGGCTGGGTCTGTTCGGCGGCCCGCCGCCAGTCCTGGCGATCGGCCAGCCGGGGGCGCGCGGCGGCCCGCCGGAAGTCGTCGATCACGGCCCGGCGTGCGATCGACAGCAGCCAGGCGCGGGCCGAGGAGCGGCCCTCGAACCGGTGCAGGCTGCCCAGGGCACGTATGAACGTCTCCTGGGTCAGATCGTCCGCCGACTGCGGGTCGGCGCTCAGATAGGCGACATAGCGCAGTACGTCGTAGTGCAGAGCGCGGATGAACCGTTCGACGGCGTCCGGATCGCCGCCCCGGGCGGCCAGCGCCCAGCCGGTGATCAGCTGATCGGCCTCCTCGGTCCTGTCGTGCTTCTTACGTCTGTTGCGGGGCCCGCGTAATGCGGGCAGGGCAGGAGCAAGCACCTGGTGTCCTTCGCGAATCGCACAGGGAACGGCGGCACACGGACCTGCCGGTTCCGGCTGTAGGGGGACGGCGGCCGTGCGCGGGCACGACCGTGAACCGGAGCGGGGCGCCGAAGACGCCCGAAGCCCCGGGAAGACCTGCTGTTCTAGATGACAGCGGTCCTCAAGGGCGGTCCCCTGCTGGTGATCGCATGGACGAGATGCAGGTGGTACGGCGCCCAGCGCGAGCGGTTCCGCCGCACCAGACGGCGCGGGCGGCGCGGCAGCGCGGGCAGGGTGAGCGCCGGCCGCAACGGCGCGGCCAGCCATCCGGCGACGGCGCGCACCAGGCGGTAGGCGACACGTTCGCCGTAGGCCAGCCACAGGCCGCACAGCACTGCGGCCACGAGGTGGGCTCCGGACATGCCGAGCGACGGCATGCTGCTCACCAGCCAGTGCCCCAGGTCGGAGCCGGTGTCCGGGCTTGCGTGGGCCGAGTGGCCCATGCCCATGGGCATCTTCATGAGCAGGGAGTGCGCATGGCTGCCGCCCGTTTCGGCGGCGCCCGCGCCGTGTCCCGCGGAGCCGGCCGGGGTGCCTCCCGGGGCGGGGGGCGCCGCTGCCGCCTGTGCGAGTGAGAATCCCCAGTGGAGCATCTTCTGGGCGCCGACGACGAGCGTCACGATCAGCGCCGTACCGCGTTCCCGGCCGGCCAGCACCCAGCCGACGCCGCCCGTTGCCACACCTCCGGCCACGAGTGCCCACCAGGGCACGGCGCAGCAGGACATCAAGGTGTGCCCGATGGCAGCGAGCAGCACGCACACGGCCGCGAACAACGCGGCCCGTACCGTGCGCACATACCAACCGGCATCCATGACTGGCTTCATCCTTGCACCCGAATTGCGGTCGTTATGGATCAAGTATCCAAAGTCACGGGGTGCCCCACTCAAGGGGACCGGTGTGATTCAGGACGTGATCTGCCGGGGAACCGATCACCCCGTCGAGCCGACTCCATAGAGGGCAGTCTGCCTGTGGACGTCCGGATGCGGGAGGGTGCCTCCGTCCGGGTCGGATGCGGCGGTGAAGTGGTGGGGTGCTTCCGGGGTGCGCCGGAAACGGCTTCGGCGCGGGGCTTTCGCCCCGCGCCGAAACTCGTCATTGTTCAGTTGTGCTGCTGCGTTCCGCGCGCTCCCGGACGACCGGTGGGTTCGGCCCGGTCAGAGCCTTCCGCGAGTGCGCTGCGGGAGCCGTCTCAGTTGGTCCTGCGGCGGCTGCGGTTGAGCAGCAGGGCGCCCACGGCGAACACCGCGGCACCTCCCGCCCAGGTCACGGCACCGACGGGCGAGGAGCCCGCGGGCTGCGATTCGGCGGAGGCCAGCGCGGGGGCCTGCTCGTCCCCGCCGTGACCCGAGTGGCTCACGGTCGAGAGGGACGCGCCCGCGTCGATCTTCGCCTGGGTCGGCGCCTTGGCCGTGGCGGCCGAAGAGCCGAAGACGACGTCCGAGCAGCCGTAGAACGCCTCGGGGCTGTCGTGGCGCTGCCAGACCTTGTAGACGATGTGGCGGCCCGTGCGGGCGGGCAGGTTGCCGGTGAAGCGGTAGTAGCCGTTGTCGCTGACGCGCGGCGTGGCGTGGGTGCCGACCGGGGTCGGGTCCAGGTCCGACCACTTGAGGGGCTTCGTGGGGTCGAAGCCCGGCTTGGTGATGTACATCGTCATCGTGCCCAGGTGGGCCGCGGTGATCCGCACGTTGAAGTTGTACGAACCGGCGGCCACGTTCGTGGCGGGCCAGTCGGCGCGGGCCCAGTCCAGGGCGCGGTACTTCACGCGGTTGGCGGAGCAGAGCTTTCCGTCGGGGATGAGCTCCTTGTGCTTGCCGTTCGCGTTGGCGATGTTCACCTCGTTCCAGTCGTACAGCGGCTGGGTGCCCGAGTCCGCGACAAGGTCCTTACAGACCTGGGACTTGGGCGTCTCCGGGCCTTCGGCGAAGCAGGCACTCACCCTGCTGACCGGACCGAAGACGGAACCGTGGGCGCTCGCGGGGGTCGGCGCCAGGGAGACGAAGGTCGCGGCGGAAGCGACCACGGAGGCCGCGGCAATGCGGCGTCGTGCGGAAGACATAGTGGCTCACTCTCGTACGTGTAGGGCCGTCGGGAGTAACGGGGTAACACCGGCCCGACCGTGGGGGGTTGGAGCGGTGGTCTGAACCAGAGGATCGCATTGGTACACACCAATCACAAGAGGGTGCGCCCGATGTACCCCGGAATGGCAGCCTTTCCGGTGGGTGTACGGGGCGGCCTCGGAGCCGTACCGCAGACTTCCGTACCGCCTCCGTCCTTCGGAGATCCTCTTCGGTCCGGTACCGCGGACGCCTGTCCTCCGCGCCCTGCGGACCGCGGCGGCCCGGGCCGATATCGCCCGCGTGATGACGACGACCCGTGCACCGTGCCGCCGCCGGCAACGGCGGCGGCCGGATGCGCCGGTTCGCCGATGTCACACTTTCGGGCAGCACCTGCACTCAACGGATGAGGGGCCTCGACAGGGTGTCCCCGAGGGCGAACCGCGTATCGGAACAGGGGTAGCGGATGCTGGAAGTCTTTGCCGGATTGAGCGGTGTCGTCGTACTGCTGGGAACACGTCTGGCGTATCAGTGGATCCGGGGTCGGACGGAGGTCGAGCTGGCCCGGGTGGCCCGGGAGACCGCGGCCGGTCTGCCGCCGGGCAGTGTGCTCACCGATCGGCGCCCGGGCAGCGAGCTACGGGTGCAGATCGGGCCCGGATTCCGGGGGCAGTCGCATGGCTGAGGCCCCGGGCCACCCCGCCGTCCCGGTGGCGCAGCCGTTACGCCCGCCCGACCCGGACACACGGCCGGGCGCCGAGTTCGCCCGCTACTACGAACAGCAGATGCCCCGGCTGCTCATTCATCTGGTCCGCCGGGGGGCGAGCTGGCACGAGGCCGGGGAAGCCGCCCAGGCCGCCTTCACCGAGGCGTTCACCCAGTGGGATCGCATCGCACACCCCGCCGGCTGGCTGCGGCTGGTCGCCTACCGCCTCTATCTGCGCCGCCCCGCACGCCGGGAGGAGCCCACCGACCAGCTGCCCGACGGGCCCGGAGGCAGCTGTCCGCTGCACAAGGTGGAACTGAAGGAGTCCGAGCAGTGGGTCCTGTCCGCTCTGTCGGCCCTGCCGTCGCAGCAGAGCGCGGTCATGGCCTGGCACCTCGACGGCTTCGCCACCCGGGAGATCGCGGAGGCCCTCGGGACCACCCCGGCAGCGGTACGGCAGAACCTCGCCAGGGCCCGCGCCCGGCTCAAGACGATCCTGCTCGCACCCACCGACCGGACAGGAGACGGAGGCCGGGAATGACGATCCACGACGACGATGACGCAGCACTCGACGCGCTGCTCGACGCCGCCGACGACGGCCTGCGCGCTGCGGTCGCGGCGAGCCTGGACGCCGACGCAGGCCGTGCCGCGATCTTCACCCGGGCACTGCCGCCCCACCGCGACGCGCTCCCACCGGCGGACAATATGTTCGGCGGCCACACCACGATCCACTGGGCCGATGCGATCGACACCGACCCCCACGTCAGCCGGATCCTGGAGCTTCTGTCCGAGGCCCTGAACCGCCTCTCGGAGCTGGGCTGCTGGCTCCGGACCCCGGGCGGCCCGGGAACCCCACCGGGCCGGACGGAGACCGCCGCCACCCTGCTGACCGCCCTGTGGCTGGGGGTCAAGGAACGGGGCGTCGACCAGCCCACCGCCCAGACCTTCGTGGGCGTCGGCCTCGACGAGATCCGTGAACTGCGGAACGAGCTGAGGAGGTCCGTCGGATCGGGGCGGCAGCTACGGCCCGATCCCTGGGACAGCTGGGACGGCCAGTGGGCCGACGCCCACTGTCACCGGCTGCACACCACCCTGCAGACCGCCCGGAATCTGCTCCCGGACCTCTTCCGCGACGGCAGCGAGACCTCCTCCGTGCCCCTGTCGAGCCGTTGAATCCGCGGCGCCGCGGTGACCGGAAGGCACCCGCGGGCCCGCCCGTGATCTACTGACAGGAATCGGCCGCAGCAGCGGCTGCAGCGGGGCTACGACAGGGCTACGACGGGGGAACGACGCGATGTTCGGATTCCGGGGGCGGCGGAACGATCCGCCGGCCGAGCGCGCCAGGGGCGGGGGCGCGGAGCTGGTCCTGCCGTCCGCCGATCCGGTCGAGCGGGCGGAGGCGCTGAGCTGGCTCCAGGAGCACGCGCGCGAGTATCTCGACCCCGGTGCCCTCGCCGACCGTGAGGATCTGCGCCGGTGACCCCCTCCGAGCGGCCGGCCCCGCGCTACCTCGCCCATACGTCACTGGTCTGGCGGCTGCTTTTCGGCACGGTCGGCGGCCCCTGGCCCGAGCGGGTCGCCGAAGGGCTCGTGACCATCTGCCCCGTCACCCATGCCGAACTCCGGCACGGTCTGCACCCCGGTACGGACCCCTTGCCCCTGCATCTGGCGCTCGACCGGGCCTTCGGCTCCGTCCCGCTGAGGCACTTCGACAAGCAGCCCGAAGCCGCCGACGTGGGCAAGCGGCTGCGCGCGCTCGGCGTCGGGCAGCCGCCCTCCCTGATGGACATCGTGACCGCGCTCACCGCACGCGACCACGGTCTGACCCTCGTCCACACCATCGACCGCTTCGACAGCATCAACCGGGTGTGCCCCGATATCTCCCTGATCAAGGTGCAGGCGGCCCGCCCTCCGCGCCCCGAGCCCTCCCGGGACACCAACCGGCGGCGGGGCTTCCTGCGCAGCCTCCTGGACGACTGACCCGGCCCCACCGGCCCCGAGCGGCCCTCAGCGGCCCGGACCCCGCCCCGACCGGGGCCCGCGTACAGCCGCCGGAGTCCGCGGCACGGGCAGCCCGGCGGCCGACCCGTTCCCGGACAAGGGCCCTCCCACCGCCCCCCTAGGCATCTGTCCCATGGTCGCTTAGGGGGGTCCGGCCTGCCGTCCTAGGGGGCTGACGGGCCGACGAAGCCCTCCCTATGCTCGGGTCGTTCGTTACGGGGAGACGGCATCCCGGAGCCGCCGCGGCCACTCTTCGACCACCGGTGGGTCCGGTACGCGGCGGACCCGTCCCCTCGTCCCGCGCTACCGCACCTCCATCCCGATCATGCCCCTCCTGTCCGGCCGGAGCATGTCCAGCGGCATGTCCGACGGTTCCCCCTGCCCGGCAGGAGAAGCGCCGGCCCGAGCTGTCCGGGCGGGACCGGCCCGGGCCATCCCGACGAAAGGACGATGACATGACCAGTGGGGTGGCGTTCCTCTTCCCCGGCCAAGGGTCGTACGTACCGGGCGTCTTCGCCGGTCTGGGTGCCGATGCCGGCCGGGTGGCGACCCTCGTCGCGGAGATCGACGCGGCCGTCGAGGAGTTCCGGCTGAAGCCGGTCCGGCCGCTTCTGTTCTCCCCGGACGCTCCGGCGCTGGCGGAGCTGCTCGAATCCGATCACGAGCGGCTCGACGTGGCCATCCTGGCAACCTCCATCGCCCTGGCGGAGCTTCTGGAGTCACGGCACGGGATGAGTCCCGACCATGTCGCCGGGCACAGTCTCGGGGAGTTCGGAGCCCTCGCCGTCGCCGGTGTCTTCACCCCGGGCGACGCGGCCAGGGCGGTCTGCGAACGCCACGCCACGCTGCGCAAGGCGCCGCCGCCCACGGGCGGGATGCTGGCGGTGAAGGCGGACGCGGCCCGCGCCGGGGAGCTGATCGCTGCCGCGCGGGCCGGGACGTCGGCCGTATCGGCGCTGAACTCCCCCAGCCAGACGGTGATCAGCGGCGCGGAAGCGGATCTGGTGAAGGTGCAGCAGCTGGCACGGGAGGAAGGCATCCGTACCTCCCGGCTGCATGTCCCCGGCCCCTTCCACGTCCCGCAGCTGGCCGACGCGAGCGCCCTGTACGCGACGACGATGCGCACCATACGGATATCCGCGCCCCGGGAGCGCTTCTTCTACTCCCACGGTCTGGGCCGCTTCCTGACGGCGCAGGACGATGTCGTCGACCTGATGGTGAACGACATGACCCGTCCGGTGCGGTTCCACGACTCCGTACGCGCGCTGAACGCGGAGGGCGTCACGACCTATGTGGAGTGCGGTGCGCTGGACGTCCTCACCCGGATCGTGTCCGGATCGCTGCCCCGCGCCGTGACCCTGGCACCGCTCCGGGAGGCCACGACGACACCGGATCTGTCCGCCCGGCTGCGGCCCGCCGGCACCCCGGCCGTGAACGGCGTCGCTGCGCCCGCGGGCCCGGCGCCGGCCGCCGAGGTCGACCCGGAGGTGCTCGCGGGGGTACGTGCGGTGTGCGCCGAGGTCCTGGAGTATCCGCTGGAGGTGATCACCGACGACGCGGACTTCCAGGCCGATCTCGGTGTCGACTCCCTGGCGATGACCGAGCTGCAGGCCCACGCGCTGCAGCGGTTCGGTCTGAAGGAGACGCTGCAGGACGCGGATACGGGAACGTACGGCACGGTTTCCGGTCTGGCCGCGTACATCACGGGCCTGCTGAGTGAGGGCACCGGTTCCGTTTCCGGGCGGCGGTGATCCGGTCGTGATCTCCCGTGCTCCGGACGGGGAGGGGCCGCACGACGACAGGGTCGCCGTCGTCGGGATGGGTGTCGCCGTGCCGGGCGCCTGCGACCCGGAGGAGCTGTGGAAGCTGCTGTGCGGTGACAGACCCGTGTTCGATGAGCCGTCGGACCGCTTCCGGCTCGATTCCTTCTGGTCCGCGGATCCGGCCGCCGAGGACCGCGGCTATGTCCGCACTTCGGGTTTTCTGCACGACTTCCGTCCGCACCCCGCACTGGCCGCGGAGATCGCGGCCGGAACGCTCTCGGCCGCCGCGCAGAACCCGGTCTGGCTGCGGCACTGCCTGCTGCAGGCGCGGGACACCGTCACCGCCCGCAGCACCGACCGATACGCCTACCACGTCGGGACCAGCGCCCTGGTCGGCCAGCGCACCGACGAGGCGGTGCTGGCCGAGTGCGTTCCCCGGGCCGTCGCCGAGCGGCTGCACCGCGACGAGCCCGCCCGGATGGCCGAGGCCGAGGCACGGCTGCGCGCCCTGCTGAGAAGCCACCACGGGTACGGCGCCGAAGAGCCGCGGGACACACTGCCCGACCGGGTCGTACGGGCCGCGGCGGCCGGACTGTTACCCGACGACTGCGAGTTCTCCGTGGTCGACGCGGCCTGCTCGTCCTCGCTGTACGCGATCGGTCTGGGTGTCGCGAGCCTGCTGGCGGGCGCCTGCGATATCGCCTACTGCGGCGGGGTGTCGGGAGTGACGCCGCGTTACAACGTCACGTTCTCCAAACTGCACGGGCTGAGCCCCAGCGGCGACGTCCGCGCGTTCGACGACGACGCCGACGGAACGCTGTTCTCGGACGGAGCGGGCGTTGTCGCGCTGAAGCGCCTGGACCGGGCCGTCGAGGACGGGGACCCGGTGTTCGGCGTCCTCGTGGGATTCGGCGGGTCGTCGGACGGCCGGGGAACGGCGATCTACGCCCCCAACCCCGTCGGTCAGCGCCGCTGCCTGGACCGCGCCCGGCAGGCATCGGGTCTCACGGCGGACGATGTCGACTGGGTCATCGCGCACGGGACGGGCACGGCCGTCGGTGACGCGGTCGAGCTGCGGACCCTCGCCGCCGCCACCGATCCGGGCAGCGTCTGGTGCGGATCCAACAAGTCCCTGCTCGGTCATACCGGGTGGAGCTCCGGAGTGGTCTCGGTCGTCCAGGCCCTCACGGCGCTGCGGCAGGGCACGATACCGGCACAGCGACGCTTCACCGGTCCCGGGCTCACCGCGCAGACCGGCGACCGGGTACGCATACCTTCGGCGGACGTTCCCTGGCATGCGGGCGGCCGGCGTTCCAGGACCGCAGGCGTCTCCGCCTTCGGCTTCGGCGGCACCAACGCCCATCTGCTGATCACCGACCGAGAGCCCGTGCGGACGGGCCCGCGCCCCGCCCGCACCGGGCCCGATCCGGTGGTCGTCCTCGCCTGGACCGCGCACCTGCCCGGCGACCCCGGCCCCGAGGCGACGGAGCGGCTGCTGCGCGAAGGCCGCATCCCCGGGCCGCGTACCTTCGGCCCCCGCTATCCGGCGCCCCCGTTTCCGGACGTCCGTCTCCCTCCGCCCACCGTACGGTCCACGGACGCGGGCCAGCTCATGGCCCTGCGGGTGGCGGGCCTGTTCGCCGCCGAACACGGTGAGCTGTGGGCGCCGGTACGGGCGACCACCGGGGTCTTCGCGGCCGCCACCGGTCCGCCGCCGTCCTCCATGGATCATCTGGTGCGCTGTCATGCCGCCGACGTACACCGCATTCTCGACGAACCCGACCGGACGGCGTTCACCGAATGGCTCGCCGACCTGCGGGCCACGACCCCGGCGACCACCAAGGACACGCTGCCGGGGCTGCTGCCCAACATCATCCCGGCGCGTATCGCCAACCGCTACGACCTGGGCGGCCCCACCATGCTGGTCGACACGGGCACCACCAGCGGGCTCACCGCCGTGCACACCGCCGTCCGCCAACTGGCGGCCGGTGCCGTCGACATGGCGCTCGTCCTCGGTGTCAGCGCGACCGGCCGACCCGAGTTCGCCCGCTTCATGGGCGTCGCGGCCGAGCGGATCGCGGAGGGGGCGTTCCTCCTCGCGCTGAGTCGCGAGTCCGTCGCCCTCGCGCACGGCCTGACCCCCCTCGTCCGCCTCCGCACGGACTGGACCGGCAGCCCTCAGGCGTCTGCGGATGCCGTCCCCGGCGGGCCCGGTGCGGCGGAGGACACCTTCCTCGGCGCCGACGGCGTCCTCGCCGTGATCCGTGCCCTGCACTCCACCGCGTCCGGCGTCACCGTGGGACCCGCGGACGGCGAACCGGGCCCGGTGATCACCCTCTCCCCCGCCGACGGCTCACCTCTTCGGCAGACAAGGACCAGCCGATGACCCACGTTCGCGACGCCGCGGCCACCGACGACCCGCAGGCCATCGCCGCCTGCGAGGTCCCGGCCGGCTACCGGGCCGCCGTTGTCCTCGCGGCCGACCACCAGGCACTCGCCGGGAGCCCCGTCGAAGACCGGGACCCCCGCAAGACGGTCCAGGTCCAGGAGGTCCCCACCCCCGAACCGGACCACGGCGAGGTGCTCATCGCCACCATGGCGAGCTCCATCAACTACAACACCGTGTGGTCGGCGCTCTTCGAGCCCGTTCCCACCTTCCGCTTTCTGCGCACCCTCGGCCGTACCTCACCGGAGGCGGCCCGCCACGACCAGCCGTACCACGTGCTCGGCTCCGACCTGTCCGGAGTGGTGCTGCGCACCGGACCGGGTGTACGGGAGTGGAAGCCCGGCGACGAAGTCGTCGCGCACTGTCTGCAACCGGACCTGCAGACGCCGGGCGGGCACGACGACACCCTGCTCGACCCCGGCCAGCGGGTCTGGGGCTACGAGACGAACTTCGGCGGCCTCGCCGAACTCTCCCTGGTCAAGGCGAACCAGCTGATGCCGAAGCCCGCCCATCTCACCTGGGAGGAGGCGGCCTCCCTGGGGGTGGCGCTCTCCACGGCCTACCGTCAGCTGGTGTCCCACCACGGGGCGGCGATGAAGCAGGGCGAGCGCGTCCTGGTCTGGGGTGCCGCCGGTGGCGTCGGCGCCTACGCGACCCAGCTGGCCCTCAACGGCGGCGCCGTTCCGATCTGTGTGGTGTCGTCGCAGGCCAAGGCCGACCTGTGCCGGCAGATGGGCGCGGAGCTCGTCATCGACCGTGCTGCGGAGGGCTTCTCGTTCTGGGAGGGGCGGGACCGCCCGCGGCTGAGCGAGTGGAGCCGCTTCCGCGGTGCCGTCCGGTCCCTGGCGGGTGACGACCCGGACATCGTCATCGAGCACCCCGGCCGGGACACCTTCGGCGTCAGCGTCATGATCGCCGCCCGGGGCGGAAAGGTGGTCACCTGCGCATCGACCACCGGCTACCAGCACACCTACGACAACCGCCATCTGTGGATGCGCGTCAAACGCATCATCGGGTCACATATGGCGAACTACCGGGAAGCCTGGGCCGCGAACGAACTCGTCGCACGCGGCAGCATCCACCCCGTGCTCTCCCGGGTCTACCCCCTCGACGCCACAGGCGACGCCACGCACGCCGTCGCCAACAACAGCCACCACGGCAAGGTGGGCGTGCTCTGCCTCGCCGACCGCCCCGGCATGGGAGTGCGCGACCCCGAGCTGCGGGCCCGGAAACTCGACAGCATCAACCTGTTCCGGAAGGGGCAGCCCCGGTGAGCGAATCCGAACGCCTCGGTATCGTCAGGGATTTCGTCGCCCGGGAGATCCTGGGCCGCGAAGGCATCCTCGACTCGCTGGCGGACGCACCACTGGCCCTGTACGAACGCTTCGCCGAGACGGGCCTGATGAACTGGTGGGTCCCCAAGGAGCACGGCGGTCTTGGGCTCGGCCTGGAAGAGAGTGTGCGGATCGTCTCCGAACTCGCCTACGGGGACGCCGGGGTGGCGTTCACCCTGTTTCTGCCCGTCCTGACGACCAGCATGATCGGCTGGTACGGCAGCGAGGAGCTCAAGGAGAGATTCCTCGGCCCTCTCGTGGCCCGGCGGGGCTTCTGCGCCACGCTGGGCAGCGAGCACGAGGCCGGCAGCGAACTGGCCCGGATCTCCACCACGGTCCGCCGTGACGGCGACACGCTGGTACTCGACGGCACCAAGGCCTTCTCCACCAGCACCGACTTCGCCCGGTTCCTCGTCGTCATCGCCCGTTCGGCGGACGACCCGGCCCGGTACACGGCGGTCACCGTACCGCGGGACGCGCCGGGGCTGCGGGTCGACAAACGCTGGGACGTCATCGGGATGCGCGCCTCCGCGACCTATCAGGTGTCGTTCTCCGACTGCCGGGTGCCGGGGGACAACGCGCTGAACGGCAATGGGCTGCGGCTGCTGGAGATCGGCCTCAACGCCAGCAGAATCCTGATCGCCGCATCCGCTCTGGGTGTCGCCCGCAGGATCCGCGATGTGTGCATGGAGTACGGGAAGACGAAGTCGCTCAAGGGCGCTCCGCTCGTCAAGGACGGCGTGTTCGCCGGGCGGCTCGGCCAGTTCGAGATGCAGATCGACGTGATGGCGAACCAGTGCCTGGCGGCCGCACGGGCCTACGACGCGACCGCGGCCCGGCCCGACGCCGCCAGGGTGCTGCTGCGGCAGGGCGCCCAGAAGTCGGCACTGACCGCGAAGATGTTCTGCGGGCAGACGGCCTGGCAGATCGCGTCCACCGCGTCGGAGATGTTCGGCGGCATCGGGTACACGCACGACATGGTGATCGGGAAGCTGCTGCGGGATGTGCGGCACGCTTCGATCATCGAGGGCGGCGACGACGTCCTGCGCGATCTCGTCTACCAGCGCTTCGTCGTCCCCACCGCGAAACGTACCTAGGGCATGTTCTGGTCAGTCCCGCGTCAGGGCCTGGGTGAGGTCGGCCCACAGATCGTCGACGTGTTCGAGGCCGACGGAGATCCGGAGCAGTCGGTCGGAGATACCGGCCTGTTCGCGTGAGCCCGGGTCCATGGCGTGGTGGGTGAGCGAGACCGGGTGCTGAATGAGGCTGTCGACGCTGCCGAGGCTGACCGCCGGGGTGAAGAGACGTACGCCGCCGGTCACCGCGTGCGGATCGTCGACCTCGAAGGACACGATTGCCCCGCCTGCGGCCATCTGCTTCGGCGGCCGGGGTTCACCGCTCAGCCCCGGGTAGTGGACCCTGGTGACCGCCGGATGGTGCAGGAGCCGGCGGGCGATCTCGGCAGCCGAGGCCGAAGCGTGGTGCATCCGCACCGAGAGCGTCGACAGTCCTCTGAGGAGCTGGTAGCCAGCCAGGGGGTGCAGGATCCCTCCGGTGGCGAACCGGATCCGCCGCAGGGCACGGGCGAACTCCTCGTTCGACGCCACCACACCGCCCATGACGTCACCGTGGCCCCCCAGGTACTTCGTCGCGCTGTGCAGAACGATGGCGGCACCCCTGTTCAGGGGGCGCTGGAGCGCGGGCGTTGCGAAGGTGTTGTCGACCAGTACCGGAACCGGAGCGCATGCAGCGGCCAGCGCCTGGATGTCGGTCTCCGTCAGTGTGGGGTTGGCGGGTGACTCGACGATCACCAGCCCCGTGTCGCTGCGGATGGCATCGCCGGCGCTGTGGGGTTGCGCCCAGGTCACCGAGGTGCCCAGCAGGCCCGAGTCCAGGAGGTAGTCGCTGGTGCCGTACAGGGGACGGACGGCGACGATATGCGGCCGTCCCCGGGCGACCTGCACGAGAAGGCAGGCGCAGAGCGCTGCCATACCGCTGGCGAAGGCCACCGCGGCTTCGGCCCCTTCCAGTTCGGCCAGCGCGGACTCGAACCGTGCGACGGTGGGGTTCCCTGCCCGGCCGTAGATCGGCGGACCGCCGTCGTCGGCTCCGGAGCCGAACACGTCGATCCGCGCCGCCTCGGCAACGGTGTCGCGGGAGGGGTAGGTGGTGGACAGGTCTATGGGCGGGACATGCAGTCCGAGATCGACAAGATCCTCACGGCCGGCATGGACCGCCCGGGTTTCCCAGTGATGCGAAGGCATGACGACAGTCTTCGCAAAGCGTCAGGATCAGTGACTGAATCTCGCACTACATTCGGTCCATGAAAGAAAAGGTTGTCCTGGATTCGATAGATCAGGCAATTCTGCGTGAGCTGCAGAATGATGGTCGGCTGCCCAACAAGACGCTGGCCCGGAGGGTCGGCGTGGCACCGTCCACCTGTCTGGCCCGCACGCAGAGGCTGATGGAGGCAGGTGTGATCAGAGGTTTCCAGGCTCAGGTGAGTGCCGCGGCGATCGGCCGGCAGGTCCAGGCCGTCCTCGCCGTCCAGTTCATCGCCCATTCACGTCCCTTTGTCGACCCGTTCGTGGCATGGGCCAGGGAGCGGCCCGAGACTCGTGCGCTTCACCATGTGACCGGAGCCTTCGACTTCCTCGTCCACACGGCCTGCCGTGACACCGAGAACCTCCAGCAACTCGTCCTGGAGTTCACCGCACGCCGAGAGGTGGGCCGAGTGGAGACCCACCTCGTATTCGGATCCTGGTCGGGAGGACCCCTGACTCCGGGCTAGTGATCTGAATCGGAGATTCGTCGGCAGGTCGGGCGGGCGCCGATGTCCCGCCGGTACAGTCGCCACCGTCGTTCCATCCACCCTCTGTCTCCAAGGAGACCTCGTGGACCGAGAACCCGTTTTCGTCCTCGACCCGCGCGGCGGCGATCGCCATGGCGAGGACGCCGCCCTCCGCGCCCGCGGCCCCCTGACCCGAGTCGACGCCCTCGGCGTGGAGGCGTGGTCGGTCACCGACCCGGTGCTGCTCCGTCGGCTGCTGCTGGACTCGCGGGTCTCCAAAAACGCCCGGCAACACTGGCCCGCCTTCCCGGAGGAGATCGTCGGAGTCTGGCCGCTCGCCCTCTGGGTCGCCGTGGAGAACATGTTCACCGCCTATGGCGAGGAGCACCGACGGCTGCGGCGGACCATCGGGCCGGCCTTCGCCGCCCGCAGGATCAACGCGCTGGCGCCGGTCATCGAGCAGCTCGTGGGGGAGCTGCTGGACGAGCTCGCCGCCACCCCGCCCGGAGAGCCGGTCGACCTGCGGGAGCACTTCGCCTATCCGCTGCCCATCGGGGTCGTCGGCCAGCTCGCCGGCCTCCCCGAATCCGTCCGGCCCCGGTTCCGCCGTACCGTCGACGTGATCTTCTCCACCAGCCACAGCCCCGAGGAGACGACCGCCGCGGTCCAGGATCTGTACGCGCTCCTCGCCGACCTCGTGGCCGCCAAGCGCGCCGAGCCGGGAGACGACCTCACGTCGGCGCTCATCGCCGCCAGGGATACGGAAGGCGACGGAGAGCCCCTGACGGAGGCCGAACTCGTCGACACCCTGCTGCTGGTGGTCAACGCCGGTTTCGAAACCACCGTCAACCTCCTGGACCAGGCGATCACCGCACTCCTCACCGACCCCGGGCAACTCGCCCATGTCCGCGCCGGACGCGCGGGCTGGAAGGACGTGGTCGAGGAATCACTCCGCCACGAGGCCCCGCTCGCGCATCTGCCGATGCGCTTCGCCGTGGAGGACATCCCCCTCCCCGAACACGGCGTGACCATCCGGCAGGGCGACGCCGTCCTGCCCGCCTACGCCGCCGCCAACCGGCATCCGGACCTGCACGGCCTCACCGCCGACGACTTCGACGCCACCCGGAGCGACAAGAGCCATCTCTCCTTCGGACACGGCATGCACCTCTGCCTCGGAGCCGCCCTCGGTCGCCTCGAAGCCGAAATCGCCCTGCGCGGCCTCTTCGAACGCTTCCCCCGTCTCGCCCTCGCCGTGCCCCTGGACCGACTGCGCCCCAAGCCGAGCTTCATCTCCAACGGCCACAGCGAACTGCCCGTCATCATCGACCCGTAGCCCCCGGCCGACGGCAGGGATGTCCGCTCTCAACAGCACGGGGATACTCTGATGAACCGCTTCGCCTCGGACGAGGGGCTGGACGACAGAGTCGCCTACTGACTGCGAAGGACTTGGAAGCACACCGAGCCGCCGCCCCCTCCGCCCCGTACCGGGGCGGCACGACGAAAGGGCAGGGACGACTGTGGGCACTCCTCAACCCGATGTCGCCGAGGGCCTCACGCCGGTCGAGGCGGCGCGCTCACTGGTCCCGCTGCTCGCTGCCGAAGCGGCCCGCACCGAGGAGCGGCGCGCCCTCACCGGCGCCACTGTGACCGGCCTGCGCCGGGCCGGTCTGCTCCGCCTCGGGACCCCGACCGAGTGCGGCGGCCGGGGTGCGGGTGCCCGTACCGCGGTGGATGTGTGCGAGGAGCTGGCCAAGGGCTGTGCGTCCGCCTCCTGGATCGTGGGCATCGCCTACGGCGGCGCCCTCTTCGCCTCCCAGCTTCCCCACTCCGAGCGTGCGGCCCTGTGGCGGGACGACCCGGACGCTGTCGTCTGCGGCAGCGCCAACCCGTCCGGAACGGCGCGGCGTACGGACGGCGGCTGGACCCTGAGCGGCCGTTGGCCCTGGATCTCCGGCATCCACCATGCGCCCTGGACCCTGCTCGGCTTCGTCCGGCCCGGCGCAGGGGGCGAACCGGAGCGCGGCATGGCCGTGGTCCCCACCGCCGGCCTGACCGTCGAGGACGTCTGGCATATGGCGGGCATGCGCGGCACCGGCAGCGACACGGCCGTCGCGGACGGCGTGTACGTGCCGGACTCCCGCACGATCTCCCTGACCGCCATGGCGGACGGCGCCTACCGGCGACGCCATCCCGGCGAACCCCGGGTCACCTTCCATCTCTCCATCAACCTGCCGTTGGTGGCGACGGCCGTCGGGATCGCCACAGCGTCCCTGGAGAAGGTGCTGGATGCCGCGGCCCGGGGCAAACAGACGGTCTCCCCGCTGCACCGGCTGGTCGCCGAGGACTCCGCCCATCAGCTCAATGTGGCGGACGCCGCGACGCTCATCGACACGGCCCGGCTGCATCTGCGCCGCGCCGCCGACGAGGTGGACTCCCACGCCCGCGCGGGGCGCCGTCCCGCGCTCGCCGAGCGGGCCCGACTGCGGATGGACGCCGCCCACGCCATGCGCTGCGCCCGCGACGCCGTGAGCCTGCTGCTGGACACCGCGGGCGCGGGCAGCTTCGCGGACGGCTCGGTCCTGCAACGGGCCTGGCGCGATATCGAGACGGCGTCCCGGCACGCCGCGCTCAGCGTCCAGACCAGCAAGGAGATATACGGCCGCGCTCTGCTCGGCGCCCCGCTGCCGCCCGGCCCGGTCGTCTGAGGGGGGCCGACGATGACGACGGCAGGCCTCCGGGTGGCGCTGGTCACCGGCGCGGGACGCGGTATCGGGGCCGCGATCGCCGAACGGCTGCACGGGTCCGGCCACCGGGTGGCCCTGCTGGACCGCGACGGCGACGCCGTGACCGGGCTGTCCGCCGCCCTCGACCCCGCCGGCGCGGGCACCGCGCTGCCGCTGCGTGCGGACGTCGACGACACGGACGCCGTCCACGCCGCGCTGCGCGAGACCGCCGCCGCCTGGCACGCGCCCGACATCCTGATCAACAATGCCGCCCGGACCGCCCCCGGCTCGGTATGGGACATCGAACCGGACGAATGGGACGCCGTACTGACGACCAATCTGCGCAGCGTCCTGACCCTGACCCGGCTGTGCGCGCCCGCGATGCGCGACCGCGGCTGGGGCCGGGTGGTCAACCTCTCCTCGCTGGCCGGTCAGCAGGGCGGCACCCTCGCCGGCGCCCACTACTCCGCCGCCAAGGCGGGCGTTCTCGTGCTGACCAAGGTGTTCGCCCGTGAACTGGCGGCGCACGGCGTGACCGTCAACGCGGTAGCCCCGGCCGCCGTCGACACCCCGGCGGTCGCCGGGCTCGGCCCGTCGGCGGTGGCCGAGGCGGCCCGGCAGATCCCGGTGGGCCGGATGGGGAGGCCTTCGGAGGTCGCCGGCCTCGTGGCCTATCTGGTGGGCGAAGAGGGCGGATACGTCACCGGCGCCACCTTCGACATCAACGGCGGCACCCATATGCGCTGACGCGGCCCCGCGCCCTGCGATCGCGATGCCGCCCCCGAGGCGCCGCTGGACCGTGTGGTCCCGGGTGGGTCCCGGCGCCGCACCGCTACCCCCCTCCCCACCCCCCTGGACCCCCCTGACCCGGGGGTCCGGGCCGGGAGGGGGACGGGACGCCCGCCTAGCATTCCGGGCATGGCGAATCAGGTGACCATGTCCGACGCGCTGCTCGCTTACGTCCGGAAGGTGTCACTGCGGGACGACAGGGTGCTGGGCGGTCTGCGGGCGGAGTCGGCAGGGCTGCCGGGGGGCAACGCTCTGCCGGTATCCGCCGAAGAGGGCCAGTTCCTGGAATTCCTGGTGCGGTTGACCGGCGCCCGTCAGGTGCTGGAGATCGGGACGTACACCGGCTACAGCACCCTCTGTCTGGCCCGCGGGCTGCCGCCCGGGGCCCGGGTGGTGACGTGCGACAACACGGCGAAGTGGCCGGAGGTGGGCAGGCCGTACTGGGAGCGGGCCGGGGTGGCCGAACGGATCGACGTACGGATCGGCGACGCCCTGGACGTGCTGGCCGGACTCCGCGACGAGCCGGGCGCGGGACCGGGGTCGTTCGATGTCGTGTTCATCGACGCCGACAAGGAACGCTATCCGGCCTACTACGAGGCGGCTCTGCCGCTGGTGCGCGGCGGTGGCCTGATCGTCGTCGACAACACGCTGTTCTTCGGACGGGTGGCCGACGACGCGGTGACGGACCCGGAGACGACAGCGATCCGCGCACTCAATGCGGGGCTGCGCGACGACGATCGGGTGGACCTGGCCATGCTGGCGTCGGCCGACGGCATCACCTTGTTGCGGAAGCGGTGAACGGGATACTGCCCGCGGCGGTCAGTGTCAGGGTCCTCGGCCCGGGTCGCGGCGAGGGCTCCAGATGCAGCCGTTCCACACCACCGGCCGGCTCCCCCAGCGGCGACGCGCAGGCGCAGCCGCTCTCCATGAACCCGGCGAACCGGTAGGCGACCTCCATCAGACGGTTGCGTTCCGTGCGCCGGAAGTCGGCCATCAGATGGACGCCGGCCCGGGCGGCCCGGTCCGTGAGCCAGTCGAGGATCACCGCACCGGCACCGAACGACACCACCCGGCAGGACGTCGCGAGCAGCTTCAGGTGCCACACCTGCGGTTGCGTCGCGAGCAGGACGATGCCGACGGCGCCGTGCGGGCCGAAGCGGTCGCCCATGGTGACGACGAGGACCTCGTGGCCGGGGTCTGCGAGCAGCGCCCGCAGTGCCGCGTCGGAGTAGTGCACGCCGGTCGCGTTCATCTGACTGGTCCGCAGCGTCAGCTCCTCGACGCGGGTGATCTCCTCGGGGCCCGCGGGCGCGATCGTCATTCTCAGGTCCAGGGAGCGCAGGAAGTCGTCGTCGGGGCCGGACCAGGCCTCTCGTGCGTGGTCACGCGCGAATCCGGCCTGGTACATGAGGCGTCGGCGGCGTGAGTCGACCGTGGATTCCGGGGGGCTGAACTCGGGCAGGGTGGGGAGCGCGGTCACCTGCTCGGCTGCGTAGCAGCGCACTTCGGGGAGATGGAACGCGACCTCGGCGCGCTCGGCGGGCTGGTCGTCGACGAAGGCGAGCGTCGACGGGGCGAAGTTCAGCCTTTCGGCGATGGCCCGGACGGATTGCGATTTCGGCCCCCATCCGATGTGCGGCAGAACGAAGTACTCGGCCATGCCGAGCCGTTCGAGGTGCTTCCAGGCGAGGTCGTGGTCGTTCTTGCTGGCGACCGCCTGGAGAATGCCGCGGCCGTCGAGTGCGCGGACGACGTCGCGGACCGCGTCGGTGAGTACCACGTCGGCGTCTTCCAGCACGGTGCCGCGCCACAAGGTGTTGTCCAGATCCCAGACCAGGCATTTGACGATGGTCGTGGTGGTCATGGCCGTCCTCTCAGGCCGGGAGGGCCAGCGCGTGCCGCGCGAGCATCATCCGGCTCATCTCGCTGCTGCCTTCGATGATCTCCATGAGCTTGGCGTCGCGGTACGCCCGCTCGACGACGTGTCCTTCGATCGCTCCGGCCGACGCGAGTATCTGTGCGGCGAGCGCGGCGCCCGCGGCGGCCCGCTCGGCGGCGACGTGCTTCGCCAGGACCGTCGCGGTCACCGCCTCGGGTGAGCCCTCGTCCCAGAGGTCGCTCGCGTGCTCGCACACGCGCGCCGCGATCTGCTCCGCGGTCCACAGGTCGGCGAGATGCCCGGCGACGAGCTGATGTCCGGCGAGCGGTTGCCCGAACTGTTCCCGGCTCTTCGCGTGGGCTGTCGCGGCGGCGGTGCAGGCGCGCAGGATCCCGAGGCAGCCCCAGGCGACCGAGGTGCGGCCGTACGCGAGTGACACCGCGACGAGCATCGGGAGCGACGCCCCGGAGCCGGCGAGGACCGCGTCCGCCGGTACCCGTACTCCGTCGAAGTACAGGTGGGCGTGGCCCGCGGCGCGGCATCCCGACGGGTTCGGGACCCGTTCGACCCGTAGGCCCGCAGTGTCCGACGGCACGACGACGACCGCGCCGGAGCCGTCCTCCTGCAGGCCGAAGACGACCAGGTGGTCCGCGTACGCGGCCGCGGTCGTCCAGACCTTGTGGCCGTCGACGACGGCGGTGTCTCCTTCGATCCGCACCCGGGTCCGGATCGCCGACAGATCGCTGCCGGCCTGCCGTTCGCTGAAGCCGACGGCCGCGAGTTTCCCGCTGGTCAGCTCCTTCAGATAGGTCTCGCGCTGGGCGGTGCCGCCGATCCTCAGCACGGTCCAGGCGGCCATTCCCTGCGATGTCATGACGCTCCGGAGTGAGCTGCAGAGACTGCCGACGTGCGCGGTGAGCTCGCCGTTGCCGCGGCTGCCGAGGCCGAGGCCGCCGTACCCGGCCTCGACCTCCGCGCAGAGCAGGCCTTCGGCGCCGAGCCGGACGAGGAGGTCGCGCGGCAGTTCGCCGGAGACGTCCCAGCCGGCAGCCCGGTCGCCCACGAGCCCGGTCAGCAGCGCCTGGTGATCAGGCATCGCCGGTCCGCAGCCGGTGGACGAGGCCGACCATGGACACGACGCTGCGGTAGTTCACGAGCTGGAGGTCGGGTCCGCTGATGGTGATGCTGAACGTCTTCTCCAGGAAGACCACCAGCTCCAGGGCGAACAGCGACGAGAGGCCTCCTTCCGCGAACAGGTCGCGCTCCACCGACCAGGGCGATCCGGTCTTCTTCTCCAGGAATGCGACCAGCTCGTGGGCGACGGGGTCGTCTGTGACGGGAACGGTCACCGGAACACCTCTTCGTAGGGGTAGAAGCCACGCCCGGTCTTCCGGCCGTGGTGCCCGTCCCGGACCTTGGTGAGGAGCAGGTCGCAGGGACGGCTGCGGTCGTCGCCGGTGCGCTTGTGCAGCACCCACAGCGCGTCGACGAGGTTGTCGATGCCGATGAGGTCCGCGGTGCGCAGCGGGCCGGTCGGGTGGCCGAGGCAGCCCGTCATCAGCGCGTCGACGTCCTCGACGGACGCGGTGCCCTCCTGGACGACCCGCGCCGCGTCGTTGATCATCGGGTGGAGCAGCCGGCTCGTGACGAAACCGGGCGCGTCGCGGACGACGATCGCCTTGCGGCCGAGGACCGCGAGCAGATCCGCGGCGGCGGCCATGGCCGCCTCCCCGCTGCGGGGCCCGCGGACCACCTCGACCATCGGGATCGCATACGACGGGTTCATGAAGTGCGTGCCGAGGAGGTCCTGCGGCCGGGCCACGGCGTCGGCCAGCTCGTCGACGGGGATCGACGACGTGTTCGTGATGATCGGGGTGCCGGGCGGCACCGCCGCCGAGACGGCGGCGAGGACCTGTGCCTTGACCGTCGCGTCCTCGACGACGGCTTCGATCACCGCGGTGGCAGTGCCGGGCTCGGTCCGCGCCGATGTCACCGTTGTCAGCTCGCCGGGGTCCGCCTCGGCGGGACCCGTCAGGAGGTGCGCCATCCGCAGCTCGGCGGCGATCCGTTTCCGCGCCGCCGCCAGAATGGTCTCGGACGTGTCGACGAGTGTGACGTGGACGCCGTGGCGCAGCGCGAGCGTGGTGATCCCGGTGCCCATCACTCCCGCGCCGAGGACGAGGATCCGCCGTTCCGTTCCGCTTCCCCCGGCCGGCGTCACCACGGCAGCGAGTAGGGGTCGAGGACGTCGTCCGGTGTCGCCCCGATCGCGGCTTTGCGGCCGAGACCGAGTTCATCGGCGAAGCCGAGCAGTACGTCGAACGCGATGTGGTCGGCGAAGGCGCTGCCGGTCGAGTCGAGGACGCTCAGGCTGCCGATGTACGCAGCGGCGGTGCGGGGCGCCGCGCAGAGGCTCGCCAGCGACGGTCCGAGCGGGCGGTCGGGCAGCTGCTGGAATTCGCCTTCGGCACGGGCCTGCCCGGGGTGGTCGACGCAGATGAACGCATCGTCGAGCAGGGCCTTCGGCAGCTCGGTCTTGCCCGGCTCGTCGGCACCGGTCGCGTTGACGTGGAGGTGTGCCAGGCGCGGCTCGGCGGGGAGCACCGGGCCCTGTCCCGCGGGCACCGATGTGACGGTGCTCAGGACGTCGGCGGCGGCGACCGCTTCGGCAGGGCCGGTGATTTCGACGGGGAGCCCGAGGAAGGCGATCCGGCCCGCGAAGGACGCCGCGTGCGCCGGGTCGATATCGCTGACCAGGATCCGCTCGACGGGCAGGACCCTGCTGAGTGCGTGTGCCTGGGTCACCGCCTGTGCGCCGGCTCCGATCAGCGCGAGGGTGGAGCTGTCGGGTCTGGCCAGCAGCCGGCTCGCGACGGCCGAGACCGCGCCCGTGCGCATCGCGGTGATCACACCCGCGTCGGCGAGCGCGATCAGACTGCCGCTGTCGTCGTCGAGGCGCGACACCGTGCCGACGACCGTCGGCAGCCGGAATCGCTGATAGTTGTGCGGACTGTACGAAACGGTCTTCATGGTCACGGCAACACCGGGCACCCGGTACGGCATGAACTCGATGACGCCGGGGATCTCGCCGCTCCGGGCGAAGCCACTGCGTGGCGGCGCCTCGGCGAGCTCTCCCCGGCCGAGCGCGGCGAAGCCGTCGTACAGCTCTTGGATCAGCCGGTCCATTATCGTGTCGCGGCCGACCACGGAGAGGATCTGCTTGATATCGCGCTGACGCAGGATCTTGGTCTGCATGGGTCACCCTCCTTTCCTGGTCAGGGTTGTTGTCTCTGTGGTCCGAGCGTCGTGGTGGTGTTCTTCGCCGCGGCGGCCGGGCAGGTGGCTGCCGTACGTCTCATCGCAGCTCCCGGTCGATCAGGTCGAAGATCTCGTCCGCGGTCGCCTCCGCGGACAGCACGCCGGCCGGTGCGGCCGGGTGGGCCGCGCGCTGCCAGCGGTCGAGCAGGGCGGCGATTCGGGTCCCGATCGGATCGGCTCTGCGGTCGCCCGGGTCGACGTCTGCGACCAGCGCCTCCAGCCGGTCGAGCTGTGCGAGTGCGGCGGTCGCCGGGTCGTCCGGGGAGAGGAGTTCGCCGATGCGGCCGGCCAGCGCGCGGGGCGTCGGGTAGTCGAAGACGAGGGTGGCGGCGAGCTTCAGACCGGTCGCTTCGTTGAGGCCGTTGCGGAGTTGGACCGCGATGAGGGAGTCGACGCCGAGCTCCCGGAAGGCCGCGTCCTCGGGGATGTCGTCCGGCCCTCCGTGTCCCAGCAGGGCTGCGGCCTTCTGCCGTACGAGCGTGAGCAGATCGCCCGTGGGGTCCTCGTCGCGGGTGACCCGGCGGGGCACCGGCTTGGGGCGTCCGCGCAGCAGTGGCAGATCCGAGGGGAGTTCACCGGCCACGGCGACGACACTGCCCGTGCCCGCCCGAACGGCTGCCTCGTACATGCGCATGCCCTGCTCCGCGGTGAGTGCGCTCGCCCCTCCCCGGCGCATGCGGCGCCGGTCGGCGTCGGTCAGCCCGCCGGTCAGACGGGTCGCCTGGTCCCAGAGGCCCCAGGCGATGGACAGCGCCGGCAGCCCCAGAGTGCGGCGGTGTTCGGCGAGCGCGTCGAGAAAGGCGTTGGCCGCGGCGTAGTTGCCCTGCCCGGGAGTCCCGAGCACGCCCGCCGCCGACGAATAGAGGACGAATGCGGCGAGGTCGGTGTTGCGGGTGTGGTGGTGGAGGTGCCAGGCGGCGTCGGCTTTGGGCTGGAGGACGGTGTGGATGCGGGTGGGTGTGAGGTGGTCGATGAGGGTGTCGTCGAGGGTGGCCGCGGTGTGGAAGATGCCGGTGAGGGGTTGGGGTATCTGGTGGAGGGCTTGGGTGAGTTGGTGGGGGTCGGTGAGGTCGCAGGGGATGTGGGTGCCGGGGGTGGTGGGGGGCGGTGGTGTTCGGGAGAGGAGGTAGGTGTGGGGGTGGTCGAGGTGGCGGGCGAGGATTCCGGCGAGGGTGCCGGAGCCGCCGGTGATGACGATCGCGCCGTCGGGGTCGAGCGGCCGCGGCACCGTGAGCACCAGCTTCCCGGTGTGGTCGCCCCGGCTCATGGTCGCCATCGCCTCGTGAGCCTGCCGCATGTCGTGAACGGTCACGGGGAGGGGGTGGAGGGTGCCTTGGGCGAAGAGGTCGAGGAGTCGGGTGATGATCTGCTGGAGGTGGTCGGGTCCGGCGTCCATGAGGTCGAAGGGCTGCTGGATGTCGTGGCGGAGGTCGGTTTTGCCCATCTCGATGAAGCGGCCGCCGGGTGCGAGGAGGGCGACGGAGGCGTCGAGGAGTTCGCCGGTGAGGGCGTTGAGTACGACGTCGACGGGGGGGAAGGTGGTGGCGAACGCGGTGCTGCGGGAGTCGGCGGTGTGCGGGCCGTCGAGGTCCAGGAGATGCTGCTTCGCTATGGAGGCGGTGGCGTAGACCTCGGCGCCCAGATGCCGGGCGATCTGGACGGCTGCCGCGCCCACACCGGTGGCCGCCGCGTGGATCAGGACCTTCTCACCGGGCCGCAGCCCCGCCAGATCCACCAGGCCGTACCACGCCGTCGCGAACACGGTGACCACGGACGCCGCCTGCGGAAACGTCCATCCCTCCGGTATCCGGCCCAGCATCCGGTGATCGGCGACGACCGTGGGGCCGAAGCCGGTTCCGACCAGACCGAAGACCCGGTCGCCGGGTACCAGATCGTGCACATCGGGGCCGGTCTCCAGGACGATCCCCGCGGCCTCGCCGCCGAGCACGCCCCGGCCGGGGTAGGTACCGAGCGCGATTAGCACGTCGCGGAAGTTGAGACCTGCCGCGCGGACTGCGATCCGGACCTCGGTGGGGGCCAGCGGCCGCCACGGTTCTGCCGAATCGACGGCAGTGAGTCCTTCGAGGGTGCCGGTCGGCGCCGGCCGGATCAGCCAGGTGTCGCTTTCCGGGACGGCGAGCGGCTCCGGCACCCTGGTGAGGCGGGCCGCCTCGAAGCGGCCGCGGCGCAGGCGGAGTCGCGGTTCGCCCAGGGCGACGGCGATCTGCTGCTGCCCGGTATCGAGTGTTGCGCCGGGTGCGGTTTCGACGTGGACGAAGCGCCCGGGCTGTTCGGCCTGGGCGGTACGGAGGAGGCCTGCGGCCGCGGCGGTGGCGAGCCCCTCGGTGGTCTGCACGAGCAGGGTGCGGTCGGTGCCGGTCAGGGCCTCCAGCAGGTGGGCCGTCAACGCACGTGTCTCGGCCGTCGGGTCGTCGTCGGCGGCGTGCAAGGTGATGACGTCCACATCGGTCATGGGGACGTCCGCGGGTACGGCGGGCTCGGTCCAGGTCAGTCGCATGAGGCCGGTGCCCACGGGCAGGGACAGCGGACGGGTGCGGATCGTCCGGATTTCGGCGACCGGTCGTCCGGTGGAGTCGGCGGCCCGCAGGCTCAGCTCGTCCCCGTCCCGGGTGACCGCGACCCGGAGCGCGGCTGCGCCGACGGCGACCAGCCGGGCTCCGGTCCAGGCGAACGGCAGGTCGGCGGTGCTGCCGTCCGGCGCGGTCAGGGCGACGATCTGCAGGGCCGCGTCGAGCAGGGCGGGGTGCATGCCGTAGCGGGGTGCCTCGGCAGCCTGTTCGTCGGGAAGGGCGACATCCGCGTAGAGGGTGTCGCCGTCGCGCCAGGCCGCGCGCAGGCCGCAGAAGGCCGGGCCGTAGCCGTAACCGACTGCGGCGAGTTCCTGGTAGAAGCCGGTGATGTCGACGGCGTGCGCTGCCGGTGGCGGCCACGCGGACGGGTCCGCCGCCACGGTGGTACCGGTGGTACCGGTGGTGGTGAGGGTTCCGGTGGCGTGGCGGGTCCAGGTGTCGGTTCCTTCGGGGCGTGCGTGGACGGTCACGGGGCGGCGTCCGGCCTCGTCGGGCCGGTCGACGGTGACGGTGAGGTCGACGGCTCCGGTGACGGGCAGGGCGAGCGGTGTTTCGATGATCAGCTCGTCGATGGTGTCGCAGCCGGTCTCGTCACCGGCCCTCAGCACGAGTTCGAGTAGTGCCGTGCCCGGGAGAAGTACCGTGTCCTGGACCGTGTGGTCGGCCAGCCAGGGGTGCGCGGCGAGTGACACCCTGCCCTTCAGCAGGACGCTGTCGCTGCCCGGCAGGGCCACCACGCTCGACAGGAACGGATGCCCGATGCCCTCGCTGCCGCCTGCCGGGGCGGGAGGCAGCCAGTAGCGCTTGTGGTCGAAGGGGTAGGTGGGGAGGTCGAGGAGCCGTACCCCGGTGGGCGGGACGACGGTCGTCCAGTCGACGGCCGCGCCCTGAACCCAGGCTTCGGCCAGGGCGGTGGTGAACCGGTCTCCGCCGCCGTCGTCGGTGCGCAGGGAGGCGACGGTACGCTCCTGGTCGATGGCGGGCAGCAGCACGGGATGGGCGCTGCACTCGATGAAAAGGGAGCCGTCGAGTTCTGTGATGGCGGTGTCCAGGGCTACCGGTTGACGGAGGTTGCGGTACCAGTAGCCGTCGTCGACCGGTCCGGTGACCCAGCCGCTGTCGACGGTGGACCACCAGGGGATGGTGGGGGTCCGGGCCGTAATACCGGTTAATGCTTCGGCCAGTTCGTTCTCGATGGCCTCGACGTGGGGGGTGTGGGAGGCGTAGTCGACCGCGATCCGCCGAACCCGTACCCCCGCAGTTTCGTACCGGGCCAGGACCCCCTCCACCGCCTGCGCATCTCCCGCGATCACGGTCGACGACGGGCCGTTACGGGCCGCGATCCACACCCCCTCCACCGTCTCGATGTCGGCGGCGGGGAGTGCGACCGATGCCATCACCCCCCGCCCCGCCAGCCGGGCACCGATCACCCGGCTCCGCAAAGCCACCACCCGCGCTCCGTCCTCCAGGCTCAGCGCACCCGCCACACACGCCGCAGCAATCTCCCCCTGCGAATGCCCCACCACCACATCCGGCACCACACCATGCGACCCCCACAACCCGGCCAGACTCACCGCCACCGCCCACGACAACGGCTGCACCACCTCCACAGCCCCGGAATCGTGCCGCCCGGCCAGCACCTCACCCAGATCCCAGCCCGTGAACGGCTTCAACGCCGCCGCACACTCACCCATCCGCCGGGCGAACACCTCCGACCACCCCATCAACTCCACACCCATTCCCACCCACTGCGACCCCTGCCCCGGGAACACGAACACCGTCCGCAACCCCTCACCCGCCACACCCATAACCCTGCTCTCCCCCAACAGCACCGCCCGATGACCGAACACCGCACGCCCCCGCACCAACCCATCCGCCACCACCCCCACATCACACCCACCCCCCACCAACCCACCCACCCGCTCCACCAACACACCCACACCCACACCCGAACGAGCCGACACCGGCAACGGCAACAAACCACCGGACGACTCTGTGGGAGAGACCGAAACCTCCGGCACCCCCTCCAAAATCACATGCGCATTCGTCCCGCTCACCCCGAACCCCGACACCCCCGCCCGCCGCGCACGCCCCGACTCCGGCCACGGCCTCGCCTCCGACAACACCTCCACCGACCCCGCCGACCAGTCCACATGCGACGACGGCTCACCGACGTGCAACGTCCTCGGCAACACCCCGTACCGCATCGCCATCACCATCTTGATCACACCGGCCACACCAGCCGCCGCCTGCGCATGACCAATATTCGACTTCAACGAACCCAAATACAGAGGCACCTCACGCCCCTGCCCATACACCGCAATAACCGCCTGCGCCTCAATCGGATCCCCCAGCACCGTCCCCGTCCCATGCGCCTCCACCACATCCACATCCGCAGGACCCAACCCCGCCCGCTCCAACGCCCCACGAATCACCCGCTGCTGCGCCGGACCATTCGGCGCCGACAACCCATTCGACGCACCGTCCTGATTCACCGCCGAACCCCGCACCACCGCAAGCACCGAATGACCATGACGCTCCGCATCCGACAACCGCTCCACCACCAGAACACCGACGCCTTCCGCCCAGCCGGTGCCGTTCGCGGTGTCCGCGAACGCTCGGCAGCGGCCGTCGGGAGAGAGTCCGCCCTGTTGCTCGAACTCGACGAACCCGTCCGGGGTGCCCATCACCGTGACCCCGCCGACCAGCGCCAGCGAGCACTCCCCTTGGCGCAGGGCGTGCCCTGCCTGGTGCAGGGCGACCAGCGACGACGAACACGCCGTATCGACCGTCACCGCCGGGCCCTGGAAGCCGTAGAAGTACGAGATACGGCCGGTGAGGACGCTGGGCTGTACGCCCAGGGAGCCGAATCCGCCCAGGTCGGCGCCTGCTCCGTAGCCGTACGAGAAGGTACCCATGAACACGCCGGTGTCGCTCCCCCGGAGCGTTTTCGGCACGATGCCCGCGTGCTCGAACGCCTCCCATGACGTCTCCAGGACCAGACGCTGTTGCGGGTCCATCGTCAGTGCCTCGCGCGGGCTGATCCCGAAGAACGCGGCGTCGAAGTCCGCGGCGTCGGAGAGGAAGCCGCCCCGGTCCGCGTCCGCCCTGCCGCCCAGGACGGTCGGGTCCCAGCCGCGGTCGACGGGGAAGCCGCTGATCGCATCGCCGCCGCTGTCCACCAGCCGCCACAGGTCTGCGGGTGATGTGACGCCGCCGGGGAGACGGCAGGCCATGCCGACGATCGCGAGGGGCTCGTCACCGGTCGCCGCGGTGGCGGGCCGTGCGGTCGGCCGGGCGGGGGCGGCGCCGGTCAGCGTGTCGTTGAGCCGGGACGCAACGGCCCGCGGCGTCGGATGGTCGAAGGCGAGGGTGGCGGGCAGCCGGACACCGGTCGCCGCGGCGAGCCGGTTCCGTAGTTCGACGGCGGTCAGCGAGTCGACCCCGAGATCCTTGAACGCCGCATCCGCGGGCACGTCCGCGGCGTCCGCGTGGCCGAGCACGGCCGCCGCGCAGTCGCGGACCAGGGTGAGCAGCGCGGCGTCCCGGTCGGTGCGGGCCATGGTCGCGAGCCGTTCGACAAGCGGAACACCGGTGGCGGCCGTCCGGCGTGGCGCGGGGCGCCGCAGGCCGGCGAAGAGCGGCGAGGTCTGCGCGTTCAGGTCCATGGCGGCCGCCACGGTGAACGCGGCACCGGTTCCGGCGGCGGTCTCCAGCAGGCGTAGCGCCTGGTCGCCCTGCATGGGGCGGAATCCGCCGCGGCGCACGCGGGTCCGGTTGGTGCCGCTCATACTGCCGGTGAGTCCGCTGTCGTCCTCCCAGAGACCCCAGGCCAGCGACAGCGCGGGCAGCCCTTCGGCCCGGCGCTGGGCGGCGAGTCCGTCGAGGAAGCCGTTGGCCGCGGCGTAGTTGCCCTGGCCGCGGCCGCCCAGAAGGCCCGCGACGGACGAGTAGAGGACGAATGCGCGCAGGTCCGCGCCGCGGGTCAGCTCGTGGAGATGCCAGGCGCCGTCGGCCTTGGGTCGCAGCGCGGTGGCGAGCCGTTCCGGGGTGAGCGCGGTGACCACGCCGTCGTCGAGCACCGCCGCCGTGTGGAAGACGGCGGTCAGCGGCCGCTCCACGGCGGCGAGTACGGCGGCGAGCCGGTCCCGGTCGGAGACGTCGCAGCGGACGTGAACACCGGGTGTGTCCGGTGGCGGTTCGCTGCGGGAGAGGAGCAGGAGGTGGCGGGCGCCGTGTTCGGTGACGAGGCGCCGGGCGAGAAGGCCCGCCAGTACGCCCGAGCCGCCGGTGATGACCACCGTGCCGTCGGGGTCCAGCAGTGGCCCGTCCGGCTGCGCGGGCGCTGCGGTGCGGGTGAGCCGGGGCACTTCGTACCGGCCCTCGGTGAGACGGACGTACGGTTCGGCCAGTGTCACGGCCGCGGCCACTGCCTCGTCCGGGGTGTCGGCGCCGGTCTCCACCAGCACGAAGCGTCCGGGGTGCTCGGCCTGTGCGGAGCGGACGAGACCGGCGACCGCTCCCCCGGTCGGTCCCGCGTCGATGCGGACGACCAGGGGGGTCGTCTCCGCGAGGCTTTCGTCGGCGATCACCCGGTGCAGCTCACCGAGCACCAGTTCGGTGAGCCGGTACGTCTCCTGGAGCACATCCGCGCCCGGCTTCGGGAGCGCCGAGACACAGGGGGCCGGGCCCGCGGGCCCGGGGCGGGTCTCCGTCCCGGGTGCACGGTTCAGGGTGGGCGCGGGGGGCGGCAGCTCGGTCCAGGAGAGGTCGTACAGGGAGTTGCGGGCCGCGGCGTCGCCGTCGGTGAGTGTGCTGGTGTCGACCGGTCGTGCGGTCAGTTCGGAGACGGTCAGTACCGGGTGACCGGCCGGGTCCGTCGCGTGCACGGTCACACCGTTCGGGCCCGGGCCCGGGGTGATCGCGACGCGGAGCGTGGTGGCACCGGTCGTGTGCATCCGCACGCCGTTCCACGAGAACGGCAGCTTCACCTCTCCCGGATCCGATTCCTGCCCTGTGAGCAGGGGCAGACAGGTGACGTGCAGCGCGGCGTCGAGCAGGGCCGGGTGTACGCCGTACCGGGATGCGTCGTCCTCCTGTTCTCCGGGGAGCGTCACCTCGGCGTAGAGGGTGTCGCCGTCGCGCCAGGCCGCGCGCAGGCCCTGGAAGGCCGGGCCGTAGAGGTAGCCCGCTGTCGCGAGCCGCTCGTAGAAGCCGGTGATGTCGACGGCTTGGGCTCCCGGTGGCGGCCACGCGGACGGGCCCGCCGCCATTGTGCTTCCGGCGCGGGTGAGGGTTCCGGTGGCGTGGCGGGTCCAGGTGTCGGTTCCTTCGGGGCGGGCGTGGACGGTCACCGGGCGGCGTCCGGCCTCGTCGGGCCGGTCGACGGTGACGGTGAGGTCGACGGCTCCGGTGACCGGAAGGGCGAGCGGTGTCTCGATGACCAGTTCCTCGACCAGGTCGCAGCCCGCCTCGTCACCGGCGCGGATCACCAGCTCCAGGAACGCGGTACCCGGCAGCAGTACCGTGTCGTGGACGGCGTGGTCGGCCAGCCAGGGATGCGTGGTCTGCGACAGCTTCCCTGTCGCCAACACCCCGTCGCTGCCCGGCAGCGCCACGGCGGTCGTCAGCAGCCCGTGCCCGATACCGTCGCCGCCGGTCGGCTTGGGCAACAGCCAGTAGCGCTTGTGGTCGAAGGGGTAGGTGGGGAGGTCGAGGAGCCGTACCCCGGTGGGCGGGACGATGGTGGTCCAGTCGACGGCCGCGCCGTGGACCCAGGCTTCGGCCAGGGCGGTGGTGAACCGGTCTCCGCCGCCGTCGTCGGTACGCAGGGAGGCGACGGTACGTTGCTGGTCGATGGCGGGCAGCAGCACCGGGTGCGCACTGCACTCGATGAAGAGGGAGCCGTCGAGTTCTGTGATGGCGGTGTCCAGGGCTACCGGTTGACGGAGGTTGCGGTACCAGTAGCCGTCGTCGACCGGCTCCTCCACCCAGCCGCTGTCGACCGTGGACCACCAAGGGATCACAGGAGTACGGGTGGTTACGCCTTCCAGCACCTCGGCCAGTTCGTCCTCGATGGCCTCGACGTGGGGGGTGTGGGAGGCGTAGTCGACCGCGATCCGCCGAACCCGTACCCCCGCAGTTTCGCACCGGGCCAGAACCCCCTCCACCGCCTGCGCATCTCCCGCGATCACGGTCGACGACGGGCCGTTACGGGCCGCGATCCACACCCCCTCCACCGTCTCGATGTCGGCAGCGGGGAGGGCGACCGATGCCATCACCCCCCGCCCCGCCAGCCGGCCCGCGATCACCCGGCTCCGCAAAGCCACCACCCGCGCCCCGTCCTCCAGGCTCAGCGCACCCGCCACACACGCCGCAGCAATCTCCCCCTGCGAATGCCCCACCACCACATCCGGCACCACACCATGCGCCCCCCACAGCGCCGCCAGACTCACCGCCACCGCCCACGACAACGGCTGCACCACCTCCACAGCCCCGGAATCGTGCCGCCCGGCCAGCACCTCACCCAGATCCCAGCCCGTGAACGGCTTCAACGCCGCCGCACACTCACCCATCCGCCGCGCAAACACCTCCGACCACCCCATCAACTCCACACCCATTCCCACCCACTGCGACCCCTGCCCCGGGAACACGAACACCGTCCGCAACCCCTCACCCGCCACACCCGTAACCCTGCTCTCCCCCAACAGCACCGCCCGATGACCGAACACCGCACGCCCCCGCACCAACCCATCCGCCACCACACCCACATCACACCCACCCCCCACCAACCCACCCACCCGCTCCACCAACACACCCACACCCACACCCGAACGAGCCGACACCGGCAACGGCACCAAACCACCGGACTCGGGCTCAGCGGCAGAAACCGAAACCTCCGGCACCCCCTCCAACACCACATGCGCATTCGTCCCACTCACCCCGAACCCCGACACCCCCGCCCGCCGCGCACGCCCCGACTCCGGCCACGGCCTCGCCTCCGTCAGCAGCTCCACCGCCCCCGCCGACCAGTCCACATGCGACGACGGCTCACCGACGTGCAACGTCCTCGGCAGCACCCCGTACCGCATCGCCAACACCATCTTGATCACACCAGCCACACCAGCCGCCGCCTGCGCATGACCAATATTCGACTTCAACGAACCCAAATACAGCGGCACCTCACGCCCCTGCCCATACACCGCAATAACCGCCTGCGCCTCAATCGGATCCCCCAACACCGTCCCCGTCCCATGCGCCTCCACCACATCCACATCCGCCGGACCCAACCCCGCCCGCTCCAACGCCCCACGAATCACCCGCTGCTGCGCCGGACCATTCGGCGCCGACAAACCATTCGACGCACCGTCCTGATTCACCGCCGAACCCCGCACCACCGCAAGCACCGAATGACCATGACGCTCCGCATCCGACAACCGCTCCACCACCAGAACACCGGCTCCCTCGGCGAATCCGGTGCCGTCGGCCGTATCGGCGAACGCCTTGCACCGCCCGTCCGAGGCCACCCCGCCCTGCCGGGAGAACTCCACGAAGCTCTGCGGCGACGCCATCACCGTGACCCCGCCGACCAGCGCAAGCGAGCATTCGCCGCTGCGCAGTGCCTGCCCTGCCTGGTGCAGGGCGACCAGCGACGACGAGCACGCCGTATCGACCGTCACCGCCGGGCCCTGGAGTCCGAAGAAGTAGGAGAGGCGTCCGGCGAGCACCGCGGGCTGTGTGCTGTACGCGCCGAACCCGCCCAGGTCGGCGCCTGCTCCGTAGCCGTAGTAGAAGCCGCCGACGAAGACGCCCGTGTCGGTGCCGCGCAGGGTGTCCGGCACGATGCCCGCGCGTTCGAGCGCCTCCCAGGCGATCTCCAGAAGGATCCGCTGCTGCGGGTCGAGCGCGGTGGCCTCGCGCGGGCTGATCCCGAAGAACGCGGCGTCGAAGTCGCCGGCTCCCCTGAGGGCGCCTGCCCGTGAGGTGGCCGACTCGGCGTCGGCGTGGAGCGCGGCCACGTCCCAACCGCGGTCGGTGGGGAAGTCCCCGACCGCGTCGCCCCCGGCCTCGACGAGCTCCCACAGCTCTTCCGGCGATGTGATGCCGCCGGGCAGACGGCATGCCATACCGACGACGGCGAGCGGCTCGTTCACGGCGGCGCGCAGCGCGGTGTTCTCCCTGCGCAGCTTCGCGTTGTCCTTGACCGATATCCGCAGCGCGTCGATCAGCTCGTTCTCGGCCATCGCCTCATCCCTTCCGTACATGCGCGATGAGCGCGTCGGCGTCCATGTCGTCGATCAACTCCTCGTCGAGCAACTCGTCGTCGATCGACTTGTTGTCGGGCTCCGCCGCCTGAGGGTTCTCGGGCGTCCGCGCCACCGGCGGTTCACCGCCGTCCTGGGTCGCGCTGCCATCCGGGTTCAGGAGCGTGAGCAGGTGGCGGGTGAGTGTCCCGGCCGCCGGATAGTCGAAGACGAGGGTGGCCGGCAGTGGGGTGGCGAGGGCTTCGGCCAGGCGGTCTCGCAGGCCGAGTGCGGTGAGGGAGTCGACCCCGAGGTCCTTGAAGGCCGCGGTGGCCGTGACCGCCCGGGCGTCGGCGTGGCCGAGCAGTGCGGCCGCGGTGTCGCGAACCAGCCCGAGTACTGCCTGCTCCTGTTCTTCGGGCGACAGGTCCGGCAGTCGCTCCGGCAGGGTGCCGCCGCTTGCGGCGGCGCGCCGGGTGGGCCGCCGGACCGGCCGCCACAGCGGTGACGGGTCACCGGGCGGGGGTGGGGCGGTCGCCACGACCACGGCCTCTCCGGTGGCGCGTGCCGCGTCGAGCAGTTCGGTCTGCCGGTCCTCGGCGGCCGTGAACGCCATGGCGGGCAGCCCTTCTGCCCGGCGCAGTTCGGCGAGGGCTTCCCACGGCCCTGCCGCCTCCCCGGGCGGAACGAGCAGGACGAACGCGTCCAGCGGGAGTTCGCGGGTGAGCCGGTGCAGTTCCCACGCCGACTCGGCGGTGCCTGCCGCGTGGACGACCGCGGTCACCGGGGACCCGGGCAGCCTGCCCGGCTCATGGCGGATCACCTCGGCTCCCTGCCCGGTCAGCTGCCGGGCGAGGTCGTCCGACCCACCGGCGAGGAGCACGACGCCGCCGTACGGGGGTGGATCGGTGCGGGGCGGGGCCGGGACCAGGCGTGGTGCTTCGAGGCGTCCACCGGTGAGCCTGAGGTGCGGTTCGTCGAGGCGGGCGAAGGCCGCGGCGCGGCGGGGTGTGATCGTGTCGGCGGTCTGCACCAGCACGATCCGTCCGGGTGGTGAGGTGTCGACCAGCGCCGCGACGGCACCGGCAGTGGTTCCGGCGGCCGCGGACACGACCAGCGTGGCGCCGGCCGTCCTCGGGTCGTCGAGCGCGGTGCGTACGTCCGCGGGATCGGACGCCCTGACCACGAGGACATCGGGGCGGGTCGTGTCGAACGGGTCGCCCCCGGGCGCGGTGCCGTCGCCCGGGTCCGGGTATCTGACGGCGGTGGTGCCGGGTGCCGCGGGCGCCCTGACACCGGTCCAGGTACGCCGGTACAGGCGTACGTCTCCGCCCGGATCCGGGGTGGCGGGGGGCCGGGTGACGAGTGACCCGATCTCCGCGACCGGCCGTCCCGTCTCGTCGGCGAGATGGACGCGGGCACCGCCGTCGGCGGCGGTGAAGGTGACCCGCGCCTTCGTGGCGCCGCTCGAATGGACCCGTACACCGGAGAACGCGAACGGGACCCGGACCCCCGCGTCCTCGGAGCCCGCGCTCAGGCTGCCCGCCTGGAGCGCGGTGACGAGCAGCGCCGGGTGCAGGGTGTAGCGGGAGGCGTCCCTGGCGAGGGCGCCGTCGACGGCCACCTCCGCGAAGACGGTGTCACCGTGTCGCCATGCCGCGGACAGGCCTCGGAACCCGGGGCCGAACCCGTACCCCTCGTCGTCGAGCCTTCGGTAGAACTCCGCGGTGTCGAGCTGCTCGGCGTGCGCGGGCGGCCAGGGGCCGTCGGTCGTGGCCGGCTCGGCGGTGGCGATACCGGCCCGGCCCGAGGCATGACGGGTCCACGTCCCGTCCCCGTCTTTCCGGGCGTGGATGCGCACGGCGCGGCGTCCGCCGTCGTCGGCTGCGGCGACGGTCACGCGGACCTGTACGGCGCCGGTCGCGGGCAGCGCCAGGGGGGTCTCGATGACCAGTTCGTCGAGCAGGTCGCAGCCCGTCTCGTCGGCGGCGCGCCCGGCCAGCTCCACGAACACCGGTCCGGGCAGCAGCACTTCGCCCGCGACGGAGTGCCCGGCGAGCCACGGGTGGGTGGCGAGGGAGAAACGGCCGGTGAGCAGCGTCTCGTCGGTGTCGGGCAGGGCCACGGACGCGGCGAGCAGCGGGTGGTCCACGGCGTCGAGTCCGAGGCCGGTGGCGTCCGTACCGGATGACGGTTCGATCCAGTAGCGCTCGTGGTGGAAGGCGTACGTCGGCAGGTCGTGTGCCGGTCCCGGGACGGGTCCGGATGCCGTCCTTGTGGTGTCGTGTGCCGTCCCCGGTGCCGCGACGACGGTCGGCCAGTCGACGGCCACACCGGCCGTGTACGCCTTGGCCAGCGAGTCGACGACCTGGTCGGCCCCTCCGCCGCGGCGCAGCGTGCCGACGGTTGTGCCGTTGATCGCGGGCAGCAGTACCGGGTGGGCGCTGACCTCGACGAAGACGGTGTCACCCGGCTCGCGGGCGGCGGCCACGGCGGCGGCGAAACCAACGGGATTGCGCAGATTGCGGAACCAGTACTCGTCGTCCAGCGGGGAGTCGATCCACCGCTCGTCGGCGGTGGAGAACCAGGGGATTCGGGGCGTACGGGAGGTGGTGGCCGCGGCGATCCGCTGGAACTCGTCGTACAGCGGGTCGACGAACGGGGTGTGGGTCGGGCAGTCGACGACGAGGCGGGTCACCCAGACGCCTCGGGCCTCGTAGCGGGCGATCAGCGTTTCGACGGCGTCGGGCCGCCCGGACACGATCGTGGTGCCGGTGCCGTTGCGGCCCGCGACCCAGACGTTGTCGACCTGTGCGGCGGCCGCCTCGACGTCGGCGGCGGGGAACGCGATCGAACCCATCGCGCCGTGTCCGGCGAGTTCGCGCTGGAGCAGGGCGGAGCGGAGCGCGACGAGCCGGGCACCGTCCTCCAGTGTGATCGCCCCGGCGACACAGGCCGCGGCGATCTCCCCCTGGGAGTGGCCGATGACGGCGTCCGGACGTACCCCCGCGGCCTCCCACACGGCGGCCAGGGACATCATGACCGCCCAGCAGACGGGGTGGACGACGTCGACGCGGCTTTTCACGGCCGGGTCTTCGAGCATGGCGATCAGGTCGCGGCCCGTGTGTTCGGCGAGCGCGTCCGCGCACTCCCTCATCCGGGCCGCGAACACCGGTGACTCGGCCATCAGTTTCAGGCCCATGCCGAGCCACTGGGAGCCTTGTCCGGGGAAGACGAAGACCGTACGCGGCCGGGTGAGCGCCGTGCCGGTGACAGCGCCTTCGCCGAGGAGCACGGCGCGGTGCGGGAACTCGGTGCGGGTGGAGAACAGCGCGGCGGCGACGGTACGCGGGTCGTCGCCGGGGTGTTCGGCCAGGTGTGCGCGGAGCCGTTGGATCTGGCCTTCGACGGCCTCGGGGGTACGGGCCGAGACCGGGAGCGGGGTGCGCTCCGTGAGGAACAGCGGTTCGCGGGGCGCCACGGACGGTGAAGCTGCGGACGGTGAATCCGGAGCCGCGGGGGCTTCGAGGATGACGTGGGCGTTGGTGCCGCTGACGCCGAAGGAGGAGACGGCGGCCCGCCGGGGCCGGCTCGTCCCGGGCCAGGGCCGGGCTTCGGTGAGGAGTTCGACTCCTCCCGCCGTCCAGTCGACGTGCGACGACGGTGTGTCGACGTGCAGGGTGCGGGGCAGGGTGCCGTGGTGCATGGCGAGGACCATTTTGATGATGCCCGCGACGCCCGCGGCGGCCTGGGTGTGGCCGATGTTGGACTTCAGGGAGCCGAGGAGGAGCGGTGTGGTGCGGCTCTGTCCGTAGGTCGCGAGGAGCGCGGTCGCTTCGATGGGGTCCCCGAGGCGGGTGCCGGTGCCGTGTGCTTCGACCGCGTCGACGTCGGAAGGTTCGAGCCGCGCGTTCGCGAGGGCTTGCCGGATGACGCGTTCCTGGGAGGGTCCGTTGGGTGCGGAGAGTCCGTTGGAGGCGCCGTCCTGGTTGACGGCGGAGCCGCGTACGACCGCGAGAACACGATGGCCGAGCCGCTCGGCATCGGAAAGCCGCTCCACCACCAGCACACCGGAACCCTCCGCGAAGGCGGTACCGTCCGCGGCGTCCGCGAAGGCCTTGCACCGGCCGTCCGAGGCGAGGCCCCGCTGCTGGGAGAACTCGACGAAACCGGACGGCGAGGCCATCACCGTGACACCGCCGACCAGTGCCAGAGAACACTCCCCGGTACGCAGCGACTGACCGGCCTGGTGCAGCGCGACCAGCGACGACGAACACGCCGTGTCGACCGTGACCGCCGGGCCCTCCAGACCGTAGAAGTACGAGAGACGGCCCGACAGCACACTGGTCTGGGTTCCGGTGGCGCCGAATCCGCCGAGGTCGGTGCCGAGGCCGTACCCGTCGGAGAACGCGCCGATGAACACACCGGTGTCGCTGCCGCGGAGCGTTCCGGGGACGATGCCCGCCTGTTCCAGCGCCTCCCACGACGTTTCCAGGACGATCCGCTGCTGCGGGTCCATCGCGAGGGCCTCACGCGGGCTGATCCCGAAGAACGCGGCGTCGAAGTCGGCCGCCCCCGGGAGGAACCCGCCGTGCCGGACCGTGGACGTGCCCGGATGCCCGGGGTCGGGATCGTAGAGCGCGTCCACGTCCCAGCCGCGGTCGGCGGGGAACGCCGTGATGCCCTCGCCACCGGACTCCAGCAGCCGCCACAGACCGTCGGGTGACGCGACCCCGCCCGGCAGCCGGCAGGCCATGCCCACGATCGCCAGCGGTTCGTCGACTGCCATGGCCGGGGTCGGCGCGCGGGTGGGCTCCGCCGGGCGGCCGGACAGGGCGGTGGTCAGCTTCGCCGCGACGGCTTGCGGCGTCGGGAAGTCGAAGACCGCGGTCGCGGGGAGCCGTACACCTGTCGCCTCGGTGAGCGCGTTGCGCAGCCGGACCGCCGTGAGGGAGTCGGCGCCGAGTTCCTTGAAGGTCGCGGTCGGTTCGATCCGGTCGGCGCCGTCGTGGCCGAGCACGGCCGCCGCGCACTCCCGGACGACGGCGAGCGCGACCTTCTCCGCTTCGGCCGCGGAGAGTCCGGCGATCCGGTCCGCGAGCGCTCCGGCACCGGCCGTACGGCGCCGGGGGACCCTGCCCGCTGCCCTGAGGAGGGGCGTATCACCGAGCCCCGCCGGGTCGGCGGCGACGAGCGCCGCGTCCGGGGACCGCAGGGCCGCGTCGAAGAGCGCCAGTCCGCGTTCGGTGCTCAGTGCCGTGACGCCGGATCGGCGCAGGCGGTCGCCGGCCCCGGCCGTCAGTCCGCTCTCCGGCTCCCACAGGCCCCAGGCCAACGACAGGGCGGGCAGTCCGGTGGCCCGGCGCTGTACGGCGAGTTCGTCGAGGAACGCGTTCGCTGCCGCGTAGTTGCCCTGGCCGGGGCTGCCGAGCACCCCGGCGGCCGAGGAGTAGAGCACGAACGCCGCGAGGTCCTGGTCCTTGGTGAGTTCGTGCAGGTGCCAGGCGCCGTCGGCCTTCGGGCGCAGGACGGTGTCGAGACGCTCCGGCGTGAGTCCGGTGAGGACTCCGTCGTCGATGACGGCCGCGGTGTGCACCACGGCGGTCAGGGGGTGTGCGGGGTCGATCCCCGCCAGTGCCGATACCAGCTCGTCCCGGTTCGCGATATCGCAGGCGACGGCCGTGACATGGGCGCCCGGGACGTCGTTCGCCGTGCCGCCGCGGGACAGCATCAGCAGCCGGCGTACTCCGTAGTGGTCGACGAGGTGCCGGGCGATGATGCCCGCCAGTGTTCCGGACCCTCCGGTGATGAGGACCGTGCCGTCCGGGTCGAGTGCGGGAGCGTCACCGGCCGGGGCCGCCGGGGTGAGCCTGCGCGGATAGGTCCGGCCGTCGCGCAGCACGGTCTGTGGTTCACCGAGGACGGCGGCCGCCGCCAGCAGCGGGGCGGCGGTGTCCGGTGCGGCGTCGACGAGGGCGATCCGGCCGGGGTGCTCCGCCTGCGCGGTTCGTACGAGGCCCGCGACGGCCGCGGCGGCGAGGCCGGGCCCGGTGTGGACGGCGAGCACCGCCTCGGCGTACCGGTCGTCGGTGAGGAAGCGCTGCAGCGCGGCCAGCACCTCGGCCCCGAGGCGCCGTACCTCGTCGAGCGGGGCGCCCCCGGTCCCGTACGCGGGAAGGATCACGACGTCCGGGACCGTCGGGTCGTCGAGTCCACCGGTCGTCGCGGTGGTGGGGGGCGGTTCCTGTATCTCGGCCGGCTCTGCCAGTACGGGTCGCAGCAGGCCCGGAACGGCTCCTTCGACGGTCAGGGGGCGGCTGCGGACGGCGCCGACGGTGGCGACGGGCCTCCCGGTCCCGTCCGTGATGTGTACGCCGTGGGCGGTGACGGCGACCCGTACCGCGGTGGCTCCGCCGGTGTGGACGCGCACGTCGTCGAAGGCGTACGGAAGATCGGTCCCCGCCGCGGCGAGGGTGAGCGCGGCGCCGAGCAGAGCCGGGTGCAGTCCGTAGCGCCCGGCTTCGGACAGCCGGTCTTCGGCGAGGGACACTTCGGCGTAGACGGCGCCCTCGTCGGTCCAGGCCGCGTGCGGCCGGGGCTGCGCGGGGCCGCCCGTGTGACCGGCCCTGGCCAGGGCGTCCGCCTGCTCTCCGACATCCAACGGGCGGGCCGTCGCGGGCGGCCACACCGACGGTGCTGCCAAGGCCGGGGCCGGGGCCGGGGCTTCGGCGGCGAGGATTCCGGTGGCGTGCCCGGTCCACTCGCCGTTGCCGTGCCGGGCATGCACGGTGACCGTGCGGCGGCCGTCTTCCCGGGGCGCCGCGACGGTGACGGAGAGCGCGGCCCCGCCGGACTGCGGAAGCACCAGCGGGGTGTCCACGGCGAAGGTCTCCAGAACACCGCAGCCGGCTTCGTCGCCCGCGGTGACCGCCAGGTCGACGAGGACGGCGGCCGGGAGTACCGCGATGCCGTGCACGGAGTGCGCCAGTGGATCGGCGGCGTCGACGCGGCCGGTGAGGACCAGTTCACCGCTGCCGGGAATACTGACCGCCGCGGTCAGCACCGGGTGGTCGACGGGCAGCTGACCCGCGGGGGCCGTATCGCCGCTGCCGCGGGACGCCGACCAGTAGCGGTCCCGCGCGAACGGGTACGTCGGCAGGTCCGGCGGCGAGGCCGGCGCGGGGCCGATGACCTTCGGCCAGTCGACCGTGGCACCACTGGTGTGGAGGCGGGCGAGCGCGGTCATCGCGGACCGGGGCTCGTCGTCGCCGTGCAGCATCGGGATGCCGTCGACGAGGCGGGACAGATTGCGGTCCGGGCCGACCTCCAGGAGCAGCGCCCCGTCGTACGCGGCGATCTGCTCTCCGAACCGGACGGTGTCGCGGACCTGCCGCACCCAGTACTCCGGTGTCGCGCACTCGGCGCCCGCGGCCATCGGAATCTTCGGCTCGTGGTACGTCAGCCCCTCCGCGACCTCCCGGAACGCGTCGAGCATCGGTTCCATCCGGGCCGAATGGAAGGCGTGGCTGGTCCGCAGGCGGGTGAAGCGGCCGAGTCGGGCCGCGGTGTCGAGCACCGTGGCCTCGTCACCGGAGAGGACGATCGACGAGGGGCCGTTGACCGCGGCGATCTCCACGCCGTCGCGCAGCAGCGGCTGCGCCTCCTGCTCGGACGCGACGACGGCGGCCATCGCGCCGCCGTGCGGCAGGGCCTGCATCAGCCGGGCGCGCGCCGCGACCAGGGTGCACGCGTCGTCGAGGGACCAGACACCGGCGACGTACGCCGCGGCCAGCTCGCCGATGGAGTGGCCCACGAGGACGTCCGGGCGTACGCCCCAGGTGTCGAGCTGGGCGCTGAGCGCGACTTGGAGGGCGAAGACCGAAGGCTGGGCGTATCCGGTGTCGTGGAGGTCGAGTCCGGTGGGCACCCGGAGGGCGTCGAGGACGTCACGGCGGGTGCGGGCGAACACGTCGTACGCGGCGGCCAGTTCGTCGCCCATGCCGGGGCGTTGCGAGCCCTGCCCGGAGTAGAGCCACACCAGGCGGCGGTCCGGTTCGGCGGTGCCGGTGATCAGGTCCGTGCCGATGAGGGCCGCCCGGTGCCGGAAGGCCGTACGGGCGAGCAGGGCCGAGGCCACGGCGTGTTCGTCGCAGCTTCCGGAGTCGCGGAAGGCCCGGATGCGGGTGGTGTGTTCATGGAGGGCGCGGGGGGTGCGGGCGGAGATCAGCAGGGGTGCGGGGTGGGCGCCGGGCGGGGTCTCGGCTTCCGGCTGGGGGCGGCTTTCGAGGATGACGTGGGCGTTGGTGCCGCTGACGCCGAAGGAGGAGACGGCGGCCCGCCGGGGCCGGCCGGTATCGGGCCAGGGCCTGGGTTCGGTGAGGAGTTCGATGCTGCCTGCCGACCAGTCGACGTGGGTGGTGGGCCGGTCGACGTGGAGCGTCGGGGGCAGGGTGCCGTGGCGCATCGCCAGGACCATTTTGATGATGCCCGCGACGCCCGCGGCGGCCTGGGTGTGGCCGATGTTGGACTTCAGGGAGCCGAGGAGGAGCGGCGCCGTACGGTCCTGTCCGTACGTCTCCAGAAGCGCCCTGGCTTCGATGGGGTCACCGAGGCGGGTGCCGGTGCCGTGCGCTTCCACGGCGTCGACGTCGGAAGGTTCGAGCCGCGCATTGGCGAGGGCTTGCCGGATGACACGTTCCTGGGAGGGTCCGTTGGGTGCGGAGAGTCCGTTGGAGGCGCCGTCCTGGTTGACGGCGGAGCCGCGTACGACCGCGAGGACGCGGTGGCCGAGGCGTTCGGCATCGGAAAGCCGCTCCACCACCAGCACACCGGAACCCTCCGCGAAGGCGGTACCGTCCGCGGCGTCCGCGAAGGCCTTGCACCGGCCGTCCGAGGCGAGACCGCGCTGCTGGGAGAAGTCGACGAAACCGGACGGCGAGGCCATCACCGTGACGCCGCCGACCAGTGCCAGGGAGCATTCCCCGGTACGCAGCGACTGACCGGCCTGATGCAGCGCGACCAGCGACGACGAGCACGCCGTGTCGACCGTGACCGCCGGGCCCTCCAGTCCGTAGAAGTAGGAGAGGCGGCCCGACAGCACACTGGTCTGGGTGCTGGTGGCGCCGAATCCGCCGCGATCGGAGCCGGAGCCGTACCCGTAGAAGTAGCCGCCGATGAACACGCCGGTGTCGCTGCCGCGCAGGGTGTGCGCGTCGATGCCCGCGTGTTCGAGCGCCTCCCACGACGTTTCCAGGACGATCCGCTGCTGCGGGTCCATCGCGAGGGCCTCGCGCGGGCTGATCCCGAAGAACGCGGCGTCGAAGTGGGCCGCCCCCGGGAGGAATCCGCCGTGCCGGACGGTGGACGTGCCCGGACGGTCGGGGTCGGGGTCGTAGAGCGCTTCCAGGTCCCAGCCGCGGTCGGCGGGGAATGCCGTGATGCCGTCGCCGCCCGACTCCAGCAGCCGCCACAGATCGTCGGGGGACATGACCCCGCCCGGCAGGCGGCACGCCATGCCCACGATCGCCAGTGGTTCGTCGTGGCGGCGGGCCGGGGTCGGTGTACGTCGCCGGGTGGCCGCCCGGGTACCGGCCAGTTCGTCGAGGTGGGCGGCGAGTGCCTGCGGTGTGGGGTGGTCGAAGACGAGTGTGGCGGGCAGGGTCAGACCCGTCGCGTCGGTCAGCCGGTTGCGCAGCTCGACGCCGGTCAGTGAGTCGAAGCCCACGTCTTTGAACGCGCGCAGGGGTTCGACGGCGTGCACGTCGCGATGGCCGAGGACCGCGGCGGCACTCGTCCTGACGAGTTCGAGCATGTCGCGCGAGCCGGCCGGTGCGGGCGTGCGCCGCGCGGCCGGTACCAGGTCGCGGAGGATCGGTGGGACGTGATCCGCCGCGGCGACGGCGGCGAGGTCGAGGCGGACGGGGACGAGTGCGGCGCGGTCGCTGTGCAGGGCCGCGTCGAACAGGGCGAGTCCTTGCGCGGCCGTCATCGGGATCATGCCGCCGCGGGCGATGCGGCCGAGGTCGGTGGAGGTCAGCCGTCCGCCCATGCCGTCCGCCTCGTCCCACAGCCCCCACGCGAGGGAGACGGCGGGCAGTCCCCGGTCGCGCCGGTGGCGGGCGAGCGCGTCGAGGAACGCGTTGCCGGTCGCGTAGTTCGCCTGCCCCGCCCCGCCGAACGTCGCGGAGATCGACGAGTACAGGACGAACGCCGCGAGTTCGGTGTCGCGCGTCAGTTCGTGCAGGTGCCAGGCGACGTCGGCCTTCACCCGCAGTACGTCGTCCCACTGTTGGGGCCGCATGGTCGCCACGACCGCGTCGTCGACGATCCCGGCCATGTGCACGACGGCGCGGAGCCGTCCGGAGATGCCGTCGACGAGGGCGGCCAGCGCGTCCCGGTCGGTGACGTCCACGGCCGCGTACCGCACCCGGTCGTCCTCAGGCGCTCCGCCGGGCCGGCCGCCGCGGGACGCCACGACGATCTCCGCTGCCTCGTGGACGGTGAGCAGATGGTCCACGAGAAGGCGGCCGAGGCCGCCGGTGCCGCCGGTGACGAGGACGGTTCCCCCGGTCAGCGCGGAGGCTCCCGCGGCCGCGGCGACACGGCGCAGACGAGCGGCGCGGACCGTCCCTCCGGCGACCCGGACCCGGGGCTCGTCACCGGCGGCGAGCCCGGCCGCGACGGTGGCGGGCGTGATCTCGTCCGCTTCGATCAGGCCGACGCGGCCGGGGTTCTCCGTCCCGGCGGTACGGACCAGACCGCCGAGCGCTTCCTGCGCGGGATCGCCGGTGCGGGTGACCACGACGAGGCGGGAACCGGCCCGGCGGGGGTCCGCGAGCCACGTCTGCACCGTCGCGAGCAGATCGCGGCCCAGCTCCCGGGCCCGGACGCCGGGCGATCCGCCGCGGTCGCCGGGGTCGCCGGGGTCGCCGGGGTCGCCGGGGTCGCCGGGGTCGCCGGGCTCCAAGGGAAGGACCACGACCGGGGGAGTATCCCCTTCGGGGACATCGGCGTGATACGTCCAGCCGGGGACGGGCGCGGCCGGCACGGGAACCCAGACGACCTCGAACAGCGCGTCGTTGCCGGGCTCCGCGCCCCGTACGGTCAGACCGTCCGCTTCGAGGACCGGGGCGCCGTGCTCGTCCATGGCGAGGACCCGGATCGTGTCGGCGCCGACGCGTTCGAGGAGCACCCGCAGCGCGGTGGCGGCGCGCGTGTACATCCGTACGCCGGTCCAGGAGAACGCGAGCCTGCGCCGCTCCGGATCGTCGAAGAGCATGCCGAGGGCGTGCAGTGCCGCGTCGAGCAGGACGGGGTGCAGTCCGTACCGGGCGTCGGTGAGCTGTTCACCGAGGCGGACCGACGCGTAGGCGCGTCCCCGGCCGGCCCACAGCGCCGTCACGGCGCGGAAAGCGGGCCCGTAGCTGAGCGGCAGCGTGTCGTAGAAGCCTGCCGGGTCGACCGGGTCGGCATCGGGGGGAGGCCACTCGGGCGTCGCCGGTTCGCGGGTCTCGGCGCTCAGCGCTCCGGTGGCCACCAGGGTCCACGGCCCCGTACCGGTACGGCTGTGCAGGCGTACGGGCCGCTGCCCGGACACCTCGGAGCCGACCGTGAACTGGACCTCTGTGGCCGCGTCGGCGTCGACCACCAGCGGTACGACGATCGTCAGCTCCGCGATCGCCGGTGTACCGAGCCGGGTGCCCGCCTCGGCAAGGAGTTCCACGAGCGCCGAGCCGGGCACGATGATCCGCCCGTCGACCTCGTGGTCGGTGAGCCAGGGCTGTCGGCGTACCGAGAACAGCGCGGTGGCGAGCGCCCCTTCGCCGTCGGCACGGTCGACCAGCGAGGCCAGCAGCGGATGCCCGGAGCCGCCGGCCGGTTCCGCGTCGATCCAGTAGCGGTCGCGCCGGAACGGGTACGTGGGCAGCGGCACACTCCGGGACACCCCGAACGACCAGGTGACGGGTACGCCCCGGACCCAGAGCGCGGCGAGCGACTTGCCGAAGCGGCGCGGCCCGCCCTCGCCGCGCCGCAGCGTGCCGACCACCACCGTGTTCGGCTGCCCGGCGAGCGTGTCCTCCAGCGCGGGGGTGAGGACCGGGTGCGGGCTGGTCTCGACGAATACGCGGTAGCCGAGTTCGTCGAGGCGGCTCGTCGCGACGCCGAAGCGGACGGGGCGGCGCACGTTGTCGTACCAGTAGGCGGCGTCGGCGGGCCGGTCGAGCCACTCCCCGTCCACGGTGGAGAAGAACGGGATCTCCGGTGCTCGCGGGGTGAGGTCGGCCAGGGCGTCGAGCAGGGCTTGACGGACCGTCTCGACGTGCGCGGTGTGCGACGCGTAGTCGACGGCGATCCGGCGGGCACGGGGTGCGGCGGCGAGGAACTCCTCTACGGCATCGGCCGCTCCGGCGACGACGATCGACGCGGGCCCGTTGACCGCGGCGACCTCCAGGCGCCCCGTCCACGCGGCGGCGTCGAAGTCCGCGGGCGCCACCGCGACCATGCCTCCTCGCCCGGCGAGTTCGGCGGCGACGAGCCGGCTGCGCAGCGCGACGACCTTCGCGGCGTCGTCGAGGGTGAGCGCCCCGGCGACGCAGGCCGCGGCGACCTCCCCCTGGGAATGCCCGACCACCGCGGCCGGGGCGACCCCGTGCACGCTCCACAGCTCCGCGAGGGCCACCATCAGGGCGAACGACGCGGGCTGCACGACATCGACCCGGTCCAGAGCGGGCGCGCCGGGCCGTTGGGTGATGACGTCGAGGAGGTCCCAGCCGGTGTGCGGGGCGAGGGCCGCGGCGCACTCACCGAGCCGCCGCGCGAAGACGGGTTCGGCCGCGAGCAGTTCGGCGCCCATACCGGCCCACTGGGAGCCCTGGCCCGGGAACACGAACACGGCGCGCGGGTCGGTGATGTCGGCCGTTCCCCGCACCACGTCCGGCACTTCCTCGCCGCGGGCGAACGCCTCCGCGTCCCGGGCCGGGACAACCGCCCGGTGGCGCATGGCCGTGCGGGTGGTGGCGAGCGAATGCCCGATCGCGGCCGCCCTTGCCGTGAGGGCGGCCATACGGGCCGCGACGTCCCGCACCCCGTCCGAGGTGCGGGCCGAAACCGGCCACAGCACGTCCTGCGTCTCGGCCTCGGGGAGCGGTACGGGAGCGGCGGGGGGCACGGGAGCGGTGGAGGGGCCGGGGGCGGCGGGGAGACCGAGAGTCGCGGAGGGACCGAGACTCGCGGAGGAACCGGGAGCGGCGGAGGGGCCGGACTCCAGCACCACATGGGCGTTGGCACCGCTGATGCCGAACGACGAGACGCCCGCGCGCCGGGCGCGGCCGGTGTCCGGCCACGGCTCGTTGCGGCGCAGCAGCCGGACGTTGCCGTCCCAGTCGACGTGCCGGGACGGTTCGTCCACGTACAGCGTGCGCGGCAGGACGCCGTGCCGCATCGCCATCACCATCTTGATGACACCCGCGATACCGGCCGCCGCCTGGGTGTGGCCGATGTTCGACTTGAGCGAGCCGATGAGCAGCGGGCGCTCGCGGCCGGCCCCGTACGCCGCCTCCAGTGCCTGGGCCTCGATAGGGTCGCCGAGACGGGTACCGGTGCCGTGTGCCTCCACGGCGTCGACCTCGCCCGGTGCGAGGCCCGCGTCGGCGAGCGCACGTTCGATGACGCGCTGCTGCGCGGGACCGTTCGGAGCGGAGAGGCCGTTCGAAGCGCCGTCGGAGTTGACCGCGGAGCCGCGCACCACGGCGAGCACGGGATGGCCGAGGCGGGTGGCGTCGGAGAGCCGCTCGACGATCAGGACACCGGCGCCTTCCGAGAAGCTGGTGCCGTCGGCGGTGTCCGCGAACGCCTTGGCCCGGCCGTCGGGGGCGAGCCCGCGCTGACGGGAGAACTCGACGAATCCCGTCGTCGTCGCCATGACGGTGACCCCGCCGACCAGCGCGAGCGAACACTCCCCCGAGCGCAGCGACCGCGCGGCCTGGTGCAGGGCGACCAGCGACGACGAGCAGGCCGTGTCGACGGTGACGGAGGGGCCCTCGAACCCGAAGTAGTAGGAGAGCCGTCCGGAGAGCACGCTCGTCGGCGTGCCGGTCGCCCCGAAGCCGCCCAGGTCGACACCGGCACCGTACCCCTGGCCGAACGCGCCCATGAACACCCCGGCGTCGCTGCCGCGGACGCTCGCGGGCAGGATGCCCGCCCGTTCGAACGCCTCCCACGACACTTCGAGGATCAGCCGCTGCTGCGGGTCCATCGCCAGCGCCTCGCGCGGGCTGATGCCGAAGAACTCGGCATCGAAGTCGGCCGCCCCGGCGAGGAACCCGCCGTGGCGCACGGAGACCTTGCCGATCGCGTCGGGGTCCGGGTCGTAGAGCGCCGCGAGGTCCCAGCCGCGGTCGGTGGGGAAATCGGTGATCCCGTCGCCACCGGATTCGACGAGGTTCCACAGGTCTTCCGGGGTATCCGCACCGCCGGGCATCCGGCAGGCCATGGCCACGATCGCCAGCGGTTCGTCCCCCGCCACCGCCTTCGGGGGTACGGGCGCCGGGGCCGCGGTCTCCGCACCGCCCGGCGGCGCTCCGGCACTGCGCAGGGCCGCGGCGAGCTGCGTGGCGAGCGCGTCCGGAGTCGGATGGTCGAAGACGGCCGTCGCGGAGAGCCTGACGCCGGTCGTCTCGGCGAGCCTGTTGCGCAGCCGGATACCGCTGAGCGAGTCGATGCCGAGATCCTTGAACGCGGTCGCGGGCCCGATACCGGAGGCGTCCGGGTGGCCCAGCACGGCGGCGGTGGCCGAACACACGACGGCCAGCAGATCACGGCCGCGGTCCTCGCCCGTACGGACGGTGGGGCGCTCCACGCGCCGGCGGGCGGGCTCGGATTCGGGTACGGATACGGATTCGGGTGCGGCGGGGATCGCCGCGATCACGAACGGCTCGTCCGTGGCGAGGCTCAGGTCGAGGAAGTGCCTGCCCTCCGCCTCGGTGAGCGGCCGGAACCCGTCGCGCACCCGCTGTCGGTCGGTGTGGGTGAGTTGGGTGGTGAGGTTGGTGGTGGTTTGCCACATGCCCCAGGCGATGGTGGTGGCGGGTTGTCCTTGGGTGTGGCGGTGGGTGGCGAGGGCGTCGAGGAAGGCGTTGGCGGCGGCGTAGTTGGCTTGTCCGGGGCTGCCGAGGGTGGCGGCTGCTGAGGAGTAGAGGATGAAGTGGGTGAGGGGGTGGTGTTGGGTTTGTTGGTGGAGGTGCCAGGCGGTGTGGGCTTTGGTGGTGAGGGTGGTGGTGAGGTGGTGGGGGGTGAGGTTGTGGAGGGTGGCGTCGTTGAGGGTGGCTGCGGTGTGGTAGATGGCGGTGAGGGGTTGGGGTATGTGGTGGAGGGCTTGGGTGAGTTGGTGGGGGTCGGTGAGGTCGCAGGGGATGTGGGTGCCGGGGGTGGTGGGGGGTGGTGGTGTTCGGGAGAGGAGGTAGGTGTGGGGGTGGTTGAGGTGGCGGGCGAGGATTCCGGCGAGGGTGCCGGAGCCGCCGGTGATGAGGATGGCGTGGTGGGGGTTGAGGGGTGGTGTGGGGGTGGGGGTGTGGTGGAGGGGGGTGAGGTGGGGTGTGTGGAGGGTGTGGTGGGTGAGGCGGAGGTGGGGTTGGTTGAGGGTGGTGATCTGGTGGAGGGGGAGGGGTGTGTGGGGGTGGGTGGTTTCGATGATGTGGATGCGGTTTGGGTGTTCGTTCTGGGCGGTTTTGGTGAGTCCGGTGGCTGCGGCGCCTGCGGGGTCGGTGGTGGTGTGGACGATGAGGGTGTGGTGGGTGGTGGTGAGGTGGTGTTGGAGGGCGGTGAGGGTGCGGGTGGTGCGGGCTTGGGTGAGGGCGGGCATATCGGTGAGGTCGGTGAGGTCGTCCGGCTCGTCGGGGTGTGCGGCGGTGATGAGGGTGTAGCCGTCGGGGAGGGTCCCGTCGTAGACGGCTTCCGCCACCGGCACCCACTCCAACCCGAGGAGCTTCGGTCCCGACGGCGTGCCGGTACCCGGTCGTAGTACCAGCGCGTCTACGGTGACGACGGGACGACCGTCCGGATCGGCCATCTGCACGGTGACGCCCCCCGGGCCCCGGATGAGAGCGACGCGCACCGCGGTGGCCCCACCGGCGTGCAGGCGCACACCCGTCCAGGAGAACGGAAGCTCCAATGCGTCGCCCGCGTCGAGGCGTCCGGCGTGCAGGGCCGCGTCCAGGAGCGCCGGGTGAACCCCGAAGCGGTCCACCTCTTCGGCGCTGTCCAGAGCGGCTTCGGCGTAGATCGTGTCGCCCGCCGTCCATGCAGCGCGCAGCCCCTGGAACGCCGGACCGTAGGTGTAGCCCGCTGCCGCCAGTTGCTCGTAGAACCGGTCCAGGCTTGCCGGTTGCGCTCCGGCCGGGGGCCACTGCGCCAAGGTGTACGGGTCCGGGGCATCGGTGGTCCGCTTGGTGCCGGTGGTGAGGGTTCCGGTGGCGTGGCGGGTCCAGGTGCCGGTTCCCTGGAGGCGGGCGTGGACGGTCACGGGGCGGCGTCCGGCCTCGTCGGGCCGGTCGACGGTGACGGTGAGGTCGACGGCACCGGTGACCGGAAGGGCGAGCGGTGTTTCGATGACCAGCTCGTCGATGGTGTCGCAGCCGGTCTCGTCACCGGCGCGGATCACCAGCTCCAGGAACGCGGTACCCGGGAGAAGTACCGTGTCGCGAACGGCGTGGTCGGCCAGCCAGGGGTGCGCGGCGAGTGACACCCTGCCCTTCAGCAGAACGCCGTCGCTGCCCGGCAGGGCCACCACGCTCGACAGAAACGGATGCCCGATGCCCTCGCTGCCGCCTGCCGGGGCGGGAGGCAGCCAGTAGCGCTTGTGGTCGAAGGGGTAGGTGGGGAGGTCGAGGAGTCGTTCCGGGGTGGGCGGGACGATGGTGGTCCAGTCGACGGCCGCGCCGTGGACCCAGGCCTCCGCCAGGGCGGTGGTGAACCGGTCTCCGCCGCCGTCGTCGGTGCGGAGTGACGCGACGGTACGTTGCTGGTCGATGGCGGGCAGCAGCACCGGATGGGCGCTGCACTCGACGAAGAGGGAGCCGTCGAGTTCTGTGATGGCGGTGTCCAGGGCTACCGGTTGACGGAGGTTGCGGTACCAGTAGCCGTCGTCGACCGGCTCCTCCACCCAGCCGCTGTCGACCGTGGACCACCAAGGGATCACAGGAGTACGGGTGGTTACGCCTTCCAGCACCTCGGCCAGCTCGTCCTCGATGGCCTCGACGTGGGGGGTGTGGGAGGCGTAGTCGACCGCGATCCGCCGAACCCGTACTCCTGTGCTCTCGTACCGGGCCAGAACCCCCTCCACCGCCTGCGCATCTCCCGCGATCACGGTCGACGACGGTCCGTTACGGGCCGCGATCCACACCCCCTCCACCGTCTCGATGTCGGCGGCGGGGAGTGCGACCGATGCCATCACCCCCCGCCCCGCCAGCCGGGCACCGATCACCCGGCTGCGCAAAGCCACCACCCGCGCCCCGTCCTCCAAACTCAGCGCACCCGCCACACACGCCGCAGCAATCTCCCCCTGCGAATGCCCCACCACCACATCCGGCACCACACCATGCGCCCCCCACAGCGCCGCCAGACTCACCGCCACCGCCCACGACAACGGCTGCACCACCTCCACCCGCCCCAGCAACTCCGCCGACCCCAACGCCTCCTCCCACGACCAGTCCACATGAGGTGCCAACGCCGCCGCACACTCACCCATCCGCGCCGCAAAGACAGGTGACACTTCAGCAAGTTCGCGGCCCATTCCCACCCACTGCGACCCCTGCCCCGGGAACACGAACACCGTCCGCAACCCCTCACCCGCCACACCCATAACCCTGCTCTCCCCCAACAGCACCGCCCGATGACCGAACACCGCACGCCCCCGCACCAACCCATCCGCCACCACACCCACATCACACCCACCCCCCACCAACCCACCCACCCGCTCCACCAACACACCCACACCCACACCCGAACGAGCCGACACCGGCAATGGCAACAAACCACCGGACGACTCTGTGGGAGAGACCGAAACCTCCGGCACCCCCTCCAACACCACATGCGCATTCGTCCCACTCACCCCGAACCCCGACACCCCCGCCCGCCGCGCACGCCCCAACTCCGGCCACGGCCTCGCCTCCGACAACACCTCCACCGCCCCCGCCGACCAGTCCACATGCGACGACCGCTCACCGACGTGCAAGGTCCTCGGCAGCACCCCGTACCGCATCGCCATCACCATCTTGATCACACCGGCCACACCAGCCGCCGCCTGCGCATGACCAATATTCGACTTCAACGAACCTAAATACAGCGGCACCTCACGCCCCTGCCCATACACCGCAATAACCGCCTGCGCCTCAATCGGATCCCCCAACACCGTCCCCGTCCCATGCGCCTCGACGGCCTGCACATCGGACCCGCTCAACCCGGCGCTGGCGAGTGCCTGCCGGATGACGCGCTGCTGTGCTACACCGTTGGGCGCGGAGAGGCCGTTGGACGCACCGTCCTGGTTCACCGCCGTACCGCGAATCACCGCAAGCACCGTGTGACCGTTGCGCTCCGCGTCCGACAGCCGCTCCACCACCAGAACACCGACGCCTTCGGAGAACCCCGTTCCGTCGGCCGTGTCGGCGAACGCCTTGCACCGGCCGTCCGGAGCGAGCCCGCGCTGACGGGAGAACTCCACGAAGCTCTGCGGGGTCGCCATCACGGTGACCCCGCCGGTCAGGGCGAGGGAGCACTCGCCGCTGCGCAGCGCCTGTACCGCTTGGTGCAGGGCGACCAGCGACGACGAGCACGCCGTATCGACCGTGACCGCCGGGCCCTGGAACCCGTAGAAGTACGAGAGACGTCCGGACAGAACGCTCGTCTGGATTGCCGTGACACCGAGTCCGCCCAGGTCGCGGCCTGCGCCGTACCCCTGGTGGAAGGCGCCCATGAACACGCCGGTGTCGCTGTCCCTGAGCGTGTCCGGCACGATGCCCGCGTGTTCGAACGCCTCCCATGACGTCTCCAGGACCAGGCGCTGCTGCGGGTCCATGGCCAGGGCCTCGTTCGGGCTGATCCCGAAGAACGCGGTGTCGAACCCGGTCGCCCCGGTGAGGAAGCCGCCGTGGCGGGTCGTCGACCGTCCGGCCGCGTCCGGGTCGGGGTCGTACAGCGACTCGACTTCCCAGCCGCGGTCGGCGGGGAACTCGGTGATGGCGTCGCCCCCGGATTCGACGAGCCGCCATAGTTCCTCCGGCGATGCGACGCCGCCCGGCAGTCGGCAGGCCATGCCGACGATCGCGATGGGTTCACCGGGGCCGACGGTCCGGGCCGGGGCGGGCGCCGCCGTTGTGGCCCCGGCGAGGTGCGCGGCGAACGCACGCGGAGTGGGGTGGTCGAACGCCGTGGACGCGGGAACGCGCAGGCCTGTCCGGGCGGCGACGATGTTCGCGAATTCGACGGTGGTGAGGGAGTCGAGGCCGTTCTCGCGGAACGTCCGGTCCGGCGCACAGTGTTCGGCGTTCGACAGGCCGAGGACCGTGGCGACGGTGTCGCGTACCAGGTCGAGCAGTATGTCCTGCCGGTCGGCGGCGGCCGCCGCGAGGCGGTTCGCCCATGCCGGGTCCACGGCTCCGGGCCCATCCGGGTCCGCCGGGCCGGCCCGTCCCGCGAGCCTGCTGAGAATCGGTGGCGTCGCGCCTGCCATCGCCTCGGCCCGCGCACCGGCGGAACCGACGCGGGTGACGACGTACGAGCCGCCGCCCGCGACGGCCCTTTCGATCAGCTCCGCCGTGAGTGCTGCCTCTTCGATTCCCGGCAGACCGTGGAGCGTGACGGCCGGGAGCCCTTCCGAGGCTCGCGACCGGGCGTACGCGTCGGCGCCGGCCGGATCGCCGAGCACGATATGCACGAGCGCACTCGTGTCCACGGCATCCGCCGTCGCCAGGGCATCCGCGTCGCCGGTGAACACGGGACCCGAGTCCACTTCGCGGCGCAGCAGACCGGCGACGGCGTCGGCGCCTTCCCCGGTGACCAGGACCGGCGTGTCCGGCCCGAGCGGCTGCGGGACGGTGAGAACCATCTTGCCGGTGTGCCGGGCCCGGCTCATCCAGGTGAACGCATCCCGCGCACGGCGGATGTCCCACGCGCGGAGCGGCAGTGGGGACAGCTCGCCGCGGTCGAACAGTTCCAGGAGCAGTTCCAGGATCTCGCGCAGCCGTGCGGGGGCGATGTCGGACAGGTCGAAGGGCTCCTGTGCGTCGTGCCGGATGTCGGTCTTGCCCATCTCGATGAACCGGCCGTCCGGTGCGAGCAACGCGACCGAGGCGTCGAGGAGTTCGCCGGTGAGGGAGTTCAGCACGACGTCCATCGGGGGGAAGGCGTCCGCGAAGGCGGTGGTACGGGAGTCCGCCACATGGTCGGCGTCGAAGCCGTCGGCGTACAGCAGGTGCTGCTTGGCCGGGCTCGCGGTGGCGTAGACCTCGGCGCCGAGGTGGCGGGCGATCCGGGTGGCGGCCATGCCGACGCCGCCCGTCGCGGCGTGGATCAGTACCTTGCGGCCGGGCCGCAGGCCACCCGCGTCGACGAGTCCGTACCAGGCGGTCGCGAACACGACGGGCACGGAAGCGGCGACCGGGAACGACCATCCCTGCGGAACCGGTGCGATCAGCCTCCGGTCGGCGACGACACTGCGCCGGAACGCGTCCTGCACCAGGCCGAACACCCGGTCCCCGGGCGTCAGGTCGTCGACCCCGGGCCCGACCTCGGTCACGATTCCGGCGGCTTCCCCGCCCATCTCGCCGTCGCCCGGGTAGGTGCCGAGTGCGATCAGCACATCGCGGAAGTTCAGCCCCGCGGCGCGGACCTCGATACGGACCTCACCCGTGGCCAGGGGGTGCGGCGGGGCGTCGGACGGGGCGACTGCGAGGTCGCGGAGGGTTCCGGAGGCGGGCGGTCGCAGTGCCCACGGGCCCGGCGGCAGGGGGGTGGTGACCGCGTGGACCAGCCGGGGTACATAGGCCGTGCCGTTCCGCAGGGCGACCAGGGGCTCGCCGAGAGAGGCCGCGGCGGCAATGCTTCCGGCCCCGGCGGCACCGGCGTCGGCTGCTTCTCCGTCCGTCGTCTCGCCGTCCGTCGTCTCGCCGCCCGTCGTCTCTCCGCCCGTTGTCCTTCCGCCCGTTGTCTCTCGGCCTGTTGTCTCTCCGCCCGTTGGCTCGCCGTCCGTATCGACCAGCACGAACGATCCGGGGTCGGCAGCCTGGTCCTTGAGCGCCTCGTCCCAGAGCGCGGCCTGGTCCGCGTCCGGCACTTCGGCCGGGTCGATGCCCACGGCACGGCGGGTGATGACGGTCGGCACCGGCGTGACGGTGGTGGGCAGCTCGCGCCGTTCCCACACCAGTTCGCACAGGGCGGTCTCGCCGCTTCCGGTGGCGACGAGGCGTGTCGTACGACCGGCCAGCTCTCCCCGGCGTACCTTCCCCGATGCGGTGCGCGGGATCTCCGTGGTCTGCAGGATCTCGTCGGGCACCTTGAAGTAGGCGAGCTGGCGGCGGCACTCCGCGAGGATCGCGTCGGTGGGGACGGTGGGTCCCTCCGGGACGACGTAGAGCACGGGTATCTCACCGAGGACGGGGTGGGGGCGGCCCGCCGCCGCGGCGTCCCGGACGCCCGGCACTGCCTGGGCGACTGATTCGATCTCCCCCGGGTGGATGTTCTCCCCGCCCCGGATGACGAGTTCCTTGACCCGCCCGGTGATCGTCACATGTCCGGTCTCCGCCTGGCGTGCCAGGTCTCCGGTGCGGTACCAACCGTCCACGAGCACCTCGGCGGTCGCCTCGGGCTGCTCGTGGTAGCCGAGCATGAGGCTCGGTCCGCTCGCCCACAGCTCGCCCTCGTCGCCGCGCGGCACGTCGGCGCCGGACACCGGGTCGACGAACCGCAGCGACAGGCCGGGGACGGGCAGTCCGCACGAGCCGGGAACCCTCGGGCCGGTCAGGGTGTTGGCCGTGAGTGAGCCGGTCGTCTCGGTGCAGCCGTAGGTATCGAGCAGCGGTACGCCGAAGGCCGCTTCGAAGTCCGCCGTGAGCGAGGCGGGTGCGGTGGATCCCGCGACCAGCGCGGCGCGCAGCGCGCCTGCCTCCGGTTCGCCGGACACGGCGCCGAGAAGGTAGCGGTACATCGTCGGTACGCCGACGAGCACGGTGCTCGGGTGTTCGGCCAGGGCGTCGAGGACGTCGCGCGCGACGAAGCCGCCGAGGATCCGGGCGGACGCGCCGACGGTGAGGACCGCGAGCAGGCAGAGATGGTGGCCGAGGCTGTGGAAGAGCGGTGCGGGCCAGAGCAGTTCGTCGGTCTCGGTGAGTTCCCAGGACGGTACGTCGCAGTACAGCGCGGACCACAGGCCGCTTCGCTGGGCGGAGACGACTCCCTTCGGGCGTCCGGTCGTTCCGGACGTGTAGAGCATCCAGGCGGGTTCGTCCAGGGCGAGGTCGTCGCGGGGCGGGTACGCCGGTTCGGTTCCGGCGAGGTCCTCGTACGCGGTGCAGCCCGGATCCCGCCGTCCCGCGAGTACGACCGTGGCATCGGTGCCGACCCGGCGCACCTGGTCGAGGTGGAGGTCGTCGGTGACCAGGACGGTCGCGCCCGAGTCGGTGAGGAAGTGGGCGATCTCCGCATCGCCGGCGTCCGGGTTGAGCGGCACGGCGACGGCGGCGGCACGCGCGGCGGCGATATAGGTCTCGATGGTCTCGACCCGGTTTCCGAGCAGCAGCGCGATACGGTCGCCACGGCCCACCCCTGCCGCGGCGAGGTGACCGGCGATCCGGCCGGTCCTGAGCCGGAGCTGCGCGTACGTCACGGCGCGTCGGGAATCCACGTAGGCGATCCGGTCACCCTGCCGTTCGGCGTTCACGCGCAGCAATTCGTGCACAGGCCGAAGTGATTCCCCACGCGCCATGAAAACGCCTTTCTCTCGGCTGACCGTACGGCAGCACGAAGCCGGCAGTGAGTGTCGGCGACGTTAGCAGCGAACCCCTGGTGATCCCCCCCTGACCATCCCCCCTGCCCCCGGCCGAATTCTCCCGCCGCGCATTTAGGGGGTTGCCCGAATACCGTCGCGCGTACTTGTCTGCATCGTGACCGACAACGGAACGGCAGGGAGGGATGAGGCTTTGTCTGTGCCTGTCGCGGCACCGTACTGCCGCTTCGAGAAGCTCGTGCCGTCGGACCTCGAAGGGGACGAGACCGTGCTCGGCGTCATCGAGCACGGCACCGGTCATGCCGAGGTGTCGCTCACGGACGGTGTCCCGCGTGCCGCGGTGCACACCACGACCTTCGAGGAGGAGGCGTTCGCCGAGGTGTGGCGCGCGCAGCCGCCCGTCGAGTCCGGCCGGGACGGAGGCATCGCATGGGCCCGCACCGACGAGTACCTGTTCGGTGTCGGCCGCGTCCCCGAGAGCCGGGGGTACGCCGATGCCGTCGCGGCGCTCTACACGCGGGTCTTCGGGCTGACCCGGTCCCTGGGACATCCGCTGCTCGCCCGGACGTGGAACTACATCAGTGGGATCAACGCGGCGAACGCGGACGGGCTGGAGGTGTACCGGGACTTCTGCGTGGGCCGTGCGCAGGCGCTGGACGCGGGCGGGATCGACCCGGCCGGCCTGCCCGCGGCCACCGGCATCGGCACGCACGGGGGTGGTATCACCTGCGTGTTCCTCGCCGCCCGCGGCGGAACCCGGATCAACATCGAGAACCCTGCCGTCCTCACGGCACACCACTACCCCACGGCGTACGGCCCGCGCCCCCCGGTCTTCGCACGGGCCACCTGGCTGGGCCCGCCGGGCGACGGCCGGCTGTTCGTGTCCGCGACGGCCGGAATCCTCGGGCACGAGACCACGCACCACGGTGATGTGACCGGTCAGTGCGAGGTCGCCCTGGACAACATCGCCCGGGTCGTGGCCGCCGAGAACCTGCACCGGCACGGTGTCCGGCGGGGTTACGCCCTCACCGACGTCGATCACCTCAAGGTCTACGTCCGGCGCCGCGCGGACCTCCCCGCGGTCCGCCGGGTCTGCGCCGCCCGCTTGGCGAGCACCGCGACCGTCGCGTTTCTGCACACCGACATCGCCCGTGGCGACCTGCTCGTGGAGATCGAAGGAGTGGTGTCGTGACACCGGACGGCAAGAGGCCGGGGACGCTCCGTCTCGGCGGTTCCACAAAGAATCGGGGAAGTCAGGGAAACGGGGAAACCCGGGAATCCCGGGAAAATCAGGGAAGCCGGAAAGACCAGGGAAACCGGGGAAACCGGCATCGGGAAATCGGTACCGCCAACCGCTCCGAGCCACTCCTCACCTCGTTTTCGCAGCGGCGTATCTGGTTTCTGCAGGAACTGGATCCGGACAGCAATGCCTACAATCTTCCGCTGGTGCTGCGGCTGAGCGGTCCGCTCGACGCGGCGCTCCTGGAGCGGGCCCTCGCGCTCGTCGTGGCGCGGCACGAGGCGCTGCGGACCGTGTTCGACGCCGCGGACGGCGAACCCGTCCAGCGGGTGCTGCCGCCGTCGCCCCGGATCCTGCGCCGGTCCCGGGCAGCCGACGACCGGGACGCGGCCCGGCTCGTACGCGACGAGATCGCCGCGCCGTTCGATCTCTCCACCGGGCCGCTGATCAGGGCCCTGCTGATCCGGGTGGACGACGGCCGGCACGTGCTGGCGGTGGTCGTGCACCACATCGCCTGTGACGGCTGGTCGTTCGGGATTCTGCAGCTCGAACTCGCAGCCCACTACTCGGCTCTCCGGGACACGTCCCGGCCCGCCGTCCTGCCGCCGCTGTCCCTGCAGTACGCAGACTTCGCCGCCTGGGAACGATCGGAGCTCACCGGCGCCGGGCTCGAAGAGCGCCTGGCCCACTGGCGCCACCGGCTCCAGGACGCCCCGCCGGTGCTCCGTCTGCCGTCCGACCGGCCCCGTCCTGCCGTCGCCGCCCCGGACGCGGGCATGGTCGAGTGGCGGCCGCCCGACGCGCTGACCTCCGCGGTGCTCCGGCTGGGGCACGACGCCGGTACGACGGTGTTCATGACGCTGCTCTCGGCGTTCCAGATCGTGCTCGCCCGGCATGCGGGCACGCTGGACGTGGTGGTGGGCACGCCCGTCGCCAACCGCACCCGGGCGGCGCTCGAAGGCCTCATCGGCATGTTCGTCAACACGCTCGCGCTGCGCGGTGACCTCTCCGGCGATCCCACGTTCCGGGAGCTCCTCGGCCGCTGCCGGGCCATGGCCACGGACGCGTTCGCCCACGCCGACCTTCCGTTCGAGAACCTCATCGAGGTCGTCGCACCGGATCGCGATCTGTCGGTCAATCCGGTCGTCCAGGTACTGCTGCAGGTCCTCAGACGCGATACGACGACGGCCGCGCTGCCCGGTGTGACCGCCGAGCCCTTCTCCGCCGGGCGCTGGTTCACCCGCTTCGATCTGGAATTCCATGTCTACGAGGAGGCCGGGGGGACCCTCGCCGGAGAGCTGCTGTACAGCCGTGCGCTGTTCGACGAACCCCGGATCACGGGGTTGCTCGACGAGTTCACGGCCGTGCTGCGGGCCGTCACGGCCGACCCGGACGTACGGCTGTCCGGTCTGCCTGCGGGCGACGCCGGGACGGCGCCGGCTCCGGTGGTCCCCTCGAACGACACGGCGCGGGCGCTGCCCGTCGAGACACTGCCGGAGCTGCTGGCACGGTACGCCGCACGGACCCCCGACGCCGTAGCCGTCACGGATCCTCGGACCTCACTCACCTATGCGGAGCTGGACCGGCGCGCGAACCGTCTGGCGCAGCTGCTCCGGGCCCGCGGCACCGCCACCGGCGACCTGGTGGGGATCTGTGCCGACCGCGGCGTCGATCTGGTCGTCGGCATCGTGGGGATCCTCAAGGCAGGTGCCGCGTACGTACCGCTCGACCCCGAACACCCGGCGGAGCGGACGGCGTTCGTCCTGGAGGACGCGCGGCTGACCACGGTGGTGACGGACAGCGCCTATCGCCCCCGCTTCCCCGGCGTCCCGCACGTGGTGACGCCCGACGACCCGCAGCTGGCCCGGCAGCCCGACACGGCACCGCGCATCGTGCTCGACCGGGACAGCCTCGCCTACGCGATCTACACCTCGGGGTCGACCGGGAAACCCAAGGCCGTGCTCATGCCGGGCGTCAGCGCCGTCAACCTGCTGCTGTGGCAGGAGCGGACGATGGGCCGCGAACCGGCCAGCCGGACCGTGCAGTTCGTGACCAGCACCTTCGACTACTCGGTGCAGGAGATCTTCTCCGCGCTGCTCGGCGGGACACTCGTCATCCCGCCGGACGAGGTCCGGCTCGACCCGCCGGGGCTCGCACGGTGGATGGACGAGCAGGCGATCACCCGCATCTACGCGCCGACAGCGGTCCTGCGCGCCCTCGTCGGTCACGTCGACCCGCACAGCGATCAGCTCTCCGCCCTGCGGCACCTCTGCCAGGGCGGCGAGGCACTGGTCCTCGACACTCGGCTGCGCGAGCTCTGCCGCCACCGGCCCCGGTTGCGCGTCCACAACCACTACGGTCCGGCCGAGAGCCAGCTCATCACCGCGTACACGCTGCCCTCCGACCCCGGCACCTGGCCGGCCGCCGCACCGATCGGCCCACCCATCGACAACACCCGGATCCATCTCCTCGACGACGCGCTGCGGCCGGTTCCGGACGGGATGCCGGGCCAGCTCTGCGTTGCGGGCATCGGCCTCGCCCGCGGATATCTGGCCCGCCCGGGACTGACCGCCGAGCGGTGGGTCCCGGGCGGCGCCACCGGCGAGGAACGCCTGTACCTCACGGGCGATCTGGCGCGCCGGGCGCCCTCCGGCGACCTCGACTTCCTCGGCCGGATCGACGACCAGGTCAAGATCCGCGGCATTCGCATCGAGCCGGGTGAGATCGAGAACGCGCTCGCCGACGACCCCCGTGTCGCGGACGCGGCCGTGTCCGTACGGGAGGATCCGCGGGGCGAGAAGTTCCTGGCGGCGTACGTCGTACCGGCGGGCGGACCGTACGGCGACGGTTTCGCCGCATCGCTGCGCGACGGCCTGGCCGCCCGGCTGCCCGCCTATCTCGTACCGTCCTCCGTCGTCACGGTGGCCGCGCTGCCCCGGACCACGAGCGGAAAGGTGGACCGGCGGGCACTGCCCGACCCGGAGCCCGCCCGGGGGTCGGACCGGCAGGCCGCTCCCCGTACCGTCGCCGAACGGGTGGTGTGCCGCATCTTCCAGGACGTGCTGGACGTCCCCCGCGTCGGTGCCGACGACGACTTCTTCATGCTGGGCGGGCATTCGCTGCTCGCCACCCGGCTCGTTTCCCGGATCCGTGCCGAGTTCGGCGTCGACATCGCACTGCGGACGCTCTTCGACGGACGGACGCCCGCTGCCCTCGCCCGCGCGGTGGACACGGCGGGACCCGCCGCCGTACCGCCCCCGGTCCTGTCCTTCCCCGGTGCGGGGCCCGCACCCGTCACCGCGGCGCAGGAGCAGATGCTGCACTCGCACGGTTCGCTGCTCGCCGCGCCGTCCTACACGGTCGCCCCGTACGGGTTCCGGCTGTACGGGCCGCTCGACCACCCCGCCCTCAACGCGGCACTGACCCGGATCACGGCCCGGCACGAGCCGTTGCGGACCGGGTTCCACGGCCGGACGCAGATCGTCCATCCGCCTGCCGAGGTACGTGCCGAGGTGGTCGAGCCGGTGCCGGGCGGCGTCCCTGACGCGGTCCGGGTTGCCCGCGCGGAACTGACCCGGCCGTTCGACCTGGTGAACGGGCCGCTGCTGCGCGCCGTGCTCCTCCCGCTGGGTACCGAGGACCACGTACTGCTGCTGATGCTGCACCACCTCGCCGGTGACGGCTGGTCGTTCGACCTCCTGGTCCGGGAGCTGTCGGGGGCATCGCCCGAACTGCCGGTGTCCTATACGGATGTCGCCCGGTGGGAGCGGACACCCGAGGTCGTCGCAGCGCGGGACAACGACCGCAGCTACTGGAGACGGCAGTTGGAAGGGGCCCGGGCGCCGGAGCTGCCCACGATCCGCCCCCGCGGTACGACGGCCGCGCCGGACGGGCGGGCCTTCCTCTGGACCCTCGACGACACCACGGTCGCGGCGGCGCGCCGGATCTCCGGCGCCCGGAACTCGACACTGCAGGAGACCGTGCTCGGCGCCTTCGCCCTGGTCGTGGCGGAGGCCGCGGGCACCGACGACCTGCTCGTCACCACACCCTTCGCGGACCGGGGCCAGGCCGGGACCGAGCATCTCATCGGCTTCTTCGCGAAGGTCCTCGCACTCCGTGTCGACGTCGGTGACGGCAACGGCGGCACAGCGTCGTACCCCGAAGTCCTGCGGCGGGTCGGGACCGCGATGACCGGCGCCCACACCCATCAGTCGGTGCCCTACTCGGCGATGCGCGCGGCCGATCCCGCGCTGCCGCCGGCCCCACTGTCGTTCCAGCTCATCAGCGCACTCAGTACGGAGCTCCGGCTGCCCGGACTGCGCACCGAGCCGTTTCCCGTCGTCGCCGAGAGCGTCGACGACATCAACGGCGAACTGTCGGTCAACCTCTTCGACGACGGCCGCACCGTGTCGGGCGCGGTCGTCCACGACGCCGCGCTGCTCGACCGCGCGGCCGTCACCGACCTGCTCACCCGGGTGGAGTCGACACTCCGTGCCGCCGCAGGCGACCTCACCGTACCCGTCACCGGCCCCGTGGGAAGCGAGTAGCCGTGCCCGAACAGGACAAAACGGTCGAGTACCTGCGCTGGACCACCGCGGAACTGCAGAAGGCCCGGAGGGAACTCGCCGCGCACAGCGAGCCCCTGGCGATCGTCGGTATGGCGTGCCGGCTGCCGGGCGGGGTGGCATCGCCGGACGATCTGTGGCGGCTGCTCGACTCCGGCGGCGACGGCATCGGCGCGCATCCCACCGACCGCGGCTGGGAGACGTCCGAAGGCGGTCGCGGCGGATTCCTCACCGGTGCGGCCGGATTCGATGCCGCGTTCTTCGGGATCAGCCCGCGCGAGGCCCTCGCGATGGACCCGCAGCAGCGGATCGTCCTGGAAACGTCGTGGGAGGCGCTCGAACACGCGGGCATCGACCCCCATGCGCTGAACGGCAGCGATACCGGGGTGTTCCTGGGAGCGTTCTTCCAGGGGTACGGAATCGGCGCCGACTTCGACGGGTACGGCACCACCAGCATCCATACGAGCGTCCTCTCCGGCCGCCTCGCCTATTTCTACGGACTGGAGGGCCCGGCGGTCACGGTCGATACGGCGTGCTCGTCGTCGCTGGTCGCCCTGCACCAGGCCGGTCAGTCGCTGCGTACCGGGGAATGCTCCCTGGCACTGGTCGGCGGCGTCACGGTACTGGCGTCCGCGGCGGGCTTCGCGGACTTCTCCGAGCAGGGCGGTCTGGCGCCGGACGGCCGGTGCAAGGCCTTCGCGGACGCCGCGGACGGCACCACCTTCGCCGAAGGCTCCGGTGTCCTGGTGGTGGAGCGGCTTTCCGACGCCGAACGCCACGGCCACCGCGTCCTCGCGGTCGTACGCGGCTCCGCCGTCAACCAGGACGGCGCCTCCAACGGACTCTCCGCACCCAACGGACCCTCCCAGGAACGCGTCATCCGGCAAGCCCTCGCCAACGCGGGACTCACCACCGCCGACATCCACGCCGTGGAAGCGCACGGCACCGGCACCCGCCTCGGGGACCCCATCGAAGCGACCGCACTGCTCGCCACCTACGGACAGAGCCGCACCACACCGCTCCTCCTCGGCTCCCTGAAGTCCAACATCGGCCACACCCAGGCCGCCGCGGGCGTCGCGGGCATCATCAAAATGATCCTCGCCATGCACCACGGCACCCTGCCCCGCACCCTGCACGTCGACACACCGTCCACCCACGTCGACTGGACGGCGGGAGGCATCGAACTCCTCACCGAAGCCCGGCCCTGGCCCACGGCTGCGGGGCCCCACCGCGCCGGTGTCTCCTCCTTCGGCGTCAGCGGCACCAACGCCCACGTCATCCTCGAAAGCCGCCCCCAGCCGGAATCCGAGACCCCGCCCGACGCCTACGCCGTGCCCCTGGTCGTCTCCGCCCGGACCCCCGAGGCGCTCGACCGGCAGATCACCCGGGTACGCGCGTTCCTCCACGACCATCCGCGCACGGACCGCGTGGCCGTCGCGCAGACCCTGGCCCGGCGCACCTCCTTCGAACACCGTGCCGTACTGCTCGGCGACACGGTCGTCACCGCGGACCCGAACGCCACCCTCGGGCCGGTCGTCTACGTCTACTCGGGACAGAGCACCCTGCACCCGGACACCGGCAACCGGCTGGCGGCCGCCTACCCGGTCTTCGCGGACGCACGGCGCGAGGCGCTCGGTCACCTCGACCCGGAGCCGGGTCCGGCCAGGCACTTCGCCCACCAGGTTGCCCTCACCGCACTGCTGCGGTCCTGGGGCATCACTCCGCACGCGGTCATCGGCCACTCCCTCGGTGAGATCACCGCCGCGTACACGGCCGGAATCCTGCCGCTGCGCGACGCGTGCACGCTCCTGACCGTCCGCAGCCGCCTCATGGACGAACTCCCGGAGGGCGGCGCGATGGTCACCGTCCTCACAGGCGAGGAGGAGGCGCGCCGGGCGCTGCGCCCCGGAGTGGAGATCGCCGCCGTCAACGGCCCCCACTCCGTCGTGCTCTCCGGCGACGAAGAAGCCGTACTCGACGTCGCCCAGCGGCTCGGCATCCACCACCGGCTGCCGACGCGCCACGCCGGGCACTCCGCCCGGATGGATCCGCTCGTCGCGCCGCTGCTCGAAGCCGCCCGGGGGCTGACGTACCACCAGCCCCGCATCACCGTCCCCTCGGGCCCCACCACGGCCGAGTACTGGGCGCGCCAAGTCCGCAACCCGGTGCGCTTCCAGGAGCACACCGAACAGTTCCCCGGCGCCACGTTCCTGGAGATCGGGCCCAACCAGGACCTCTCCCCGATCATCGACGGCATTCCCACCCAGACGGGGACGCCCGACGAGACCGCGGCGCTCCACACCGCCCTCGCGCGTCTGTACACCCGTGGGGTCGCGGTCGACTGGACGACCGTACTCGGCAGTGACCGCGCACCCGTCGCGCTGCCCCCGTACCCGTTCCAGCACCAGGACTACTGGCTGCGGGCCACCGCCCGGGCGGATGTGACCGGCGCGGGGCAGGAACAGGTCGCGCACCCGCTGCTCGGTGCCGCGGTCGCGCTCCCCGGCACCGGCGGAAACGTCCTGACCGGACGGATCTCCCTGGCCTCCCATCCGTGGCTCGGCGGGCACGCCGTCAACGGGGCCGTGCTCCTGCCCGGTGCGGCGTTCCTCGAACTCGCGGTGCGCGCCGGTGACGAGGCCGGATGCGATCTTCTCCACGAACTGGTGGTCGAGACCCCGCTCGTGCTGCCGGAGAGCGGCTCCGTCGCGATCTCCGTCGAGGTGGCCGAGCCCGACGAGGCGGGGCGCCGCGCGGTGACCGTCCACGCGCGCGCCGACGGTGCCGGCCCGTGGACCCACCACGCCACCGGCTTCCTCGGCAAGGCACCCACCGGGACCGCAGCGACCGCGGTGGCGGACCCGGCGCCCTGGCCGCCCGCCGGGGCCCTGCCGGTCGACGTGGACGACGTCTACGAGCGGTTCGGGAGCATCGGATACGCATACGGGCCGCCGTTCCAGGGGCTGCGGGCGGCGTGGCGTGACGGCGACACCCTCCACGCCGAGGTCGCGCTCCCCGACGATCAGGCGGCGGACGCCGCCCGGTTCACCCTGCACCCCGCGCTGTTCGACGCCGCGTTCCAGGCCGGTGCGCTGTACGCGCTCGACACGCCCGGGGCGACGGCCCGGCTGCCGTTCTCGTTCCAGGACGTCCGCATCCATGCGTCCGGGGCCACACGGGCACGCGTCACCGTCGGCCGCGACGGTGATCGCAGCACCGTACGCATGACCGGCGAGGACGGAAAGCCCGTGGCCGTCGTCGGGTCGGTGGTGTCGCGCCCGTACACCGGTGGATCCGGCCCCGGCGACGACCTGCTGCGCCCGGTCTGGACCGAGCTGCCGATGCCCGTACCTTCCGCGGACGATCCGCGCGTGGAGATTTTCGCTGCGGACCCCGTCGACGACGACCCGACCGTGGCGGTGAGGGAGCTGACGGGCCGCGTCCTCGACGCCCTGCGGCGCCGGCTGTCCACCACCGACGAGATGACCCTCGTCGTCCGGACCGGCACCGGCCCGGCGGCGGCCGCCGCGGCGGGCCTGGTCCGCTCGGCACAGGCGGAGAACCCCGGGCGGATCGTCCTCGTCGAGGCGCCCCCGGACACTCCTGCGGACCTCCTCGCCGCGTGCGCCGCACTGGACGAAACGCAGCTGGCCGTCCGGGACGGTGTGCTCTACGCACGGCGGCTGGTACGGATGTCCGACCCGGTGCACGGCCCGCTGCCCCTGCCGGACGGCGACTGGCTGCTCACCCGCTCCGCCTCCGGAGTCCTGCACGACGTCACGCTGACCGCCGACGACGGGCCCCGCCGCGCACTCGAAGCCGGCGAGGTCCGCATCGACGTCCGGGCCGCGGGCCTGAACTTCCGGGACGTCCTGATCGCGCTGGGGACGTACGAGGGGGCGACCGCCATGGGCGGTGAGGCCGCGGGCGTCGTCGTGGACACCGGGCCCGGCGTGACCGACCTCTCCCCCGGTGACCGGGTCTTCGGCCTGACCCGGGGCGGTATCGGCCCGACCGCCGTCACGGACCGGCGCTGGCTGGCGCGGATACCCGACGGGTGGAGCTTCACCACGGCGGCATCCGTCCCGGTGGTGTTCGCGACCGCCTGGTACGGCCTGGTCGACCTCGCGGGGCTGCGCGCGGGCGAGAAGGTCCTCGTGCACGCGGCCACCGGCGGTGTCGGCATGGCCGCCACGCAGATCGCCCGGCACCTCGGCGCCGAGGTCTATGCCACCGCCGGTACCGGGAAGCATCATGTGCTGCGCGCCGCCGGGCTGCCCGGCACGCATATCGCCGACTCACGGACGACGGCGTTCCGGACCGTCTTCCCGCGGATGGACGTCGTCCTCAACTCCCTGACCGGCGAGTTCATCGACGCTTCACTCGAACTCCTGGACACGGACGGCCGGTTCGTCGAGATGGGCCGCGCCGAGCTGCGCGATCCGGACACCGTCACGCCCGCCTATCTGCCGTTCGACCTCCTCGACGCGGGCACCGACCGCATCGGCGAGATCCTGGGCGAACTCCTCGGGCTGTTCGAGGCGGGCGCGCTCGGTCCGCTGCCGGTCCGCGCCTGGGACGTCCGGCAGGCTCGGACCGCGCTCGACCGGATGAGCCGAGCCCGCCACATCGGCAAGAACGTCCTCACGCTCCCCCGGCCGCTCGACCCGGACGGCGCGGTCGTCATCACCGGCGGTTCGGGCACCCTCGCCGGCATCCTGGCCCGTCACCTCGGCGGGCGGCACGTCTATCTGCTGTCCCGGACGGCGCCGCCGGAGGGAACACCCGGCACCTATCTGCCGTGCGACGTCGGCGACCGGCAGCAACTGGCGACGGCACTGGGGCGGATCGACCGGCCGATCACCGCCGTGGTGCACACGGCGGGCGCGCTGGACGACGCCACCGTCCCTTCGCTCACGCGCGAGCACTTCGACACCGTCCTGCGCCCGAAGGCCGACGGCGCCTGGCATCTGCACGAACTCACCAAGGACCAGGACCTCGCGGCGTTCGTGCTCTACTCGTCGGCCGCCGGGGTGCTCGGCAACGCGGGCCAGGGCAACTACGCCGCGGCCAACGCCTTCCTCGACGCGCTCGCCGAACAGCGCCACGCGGCGGGCCTGCCCGCGCTGTCCATCGCCTGGGGACTCTGGGAGGACACGAGCGCGCTCACCGCCGGGCTCGGTGAGGCGGACCGGGACCGGATGCGGCGGAGCGGATTCCGTACGATCAGCGCGCGACGGGGCATGCGTCTGTACGAGGCGGCGGGGCGCAGCGGGAGTCCCGTGGTGGCAGCTGCCGAACTCGACGAGGCGCCGGACGTACCGCTGCTGCGGGGGCTCCGGCGTACGACCGTGCGGCGTGCCGCCGTCCGGGAGCGCTCCCTCGCCGACCGGCTCGCCGCGCTGCCGGACGGCGAGCGCGCGGATGCACTCCTCGCGCTCGTCCGGGACTGTACGGCCACCGTGCTCGGCCATCTGGGTACCGAAGGGATTCCGCCGGGGTCGACGTTCAAGGAGCTCGGCATCGACTCGCTGACCGCGGTCCAGCTCCGCAACGGGCTCACCACGGCGACCGGTGTACGCCTCAACGCCACGGCGGTCTTCGACTTCCCGACGCCCCGGGCGCTCGCGGCGAAGCTCGGTGACGAGCTGACCGGGGTCCGCGCGGCCGTCACGGCCCCCAGCGCGGCCACGGACGTGGCGCACGACGAACCACTGGCGATCGTGGGCATGGCCTGCCGTCTGCCGGGCGGGGTCACCTCGCCGGAGGAGCTGTGGCGGCTCGTCGTGTCCGGCACCGACGCCATCAGCGAGTTCCCCACGGACCGCGACTGGGACATCGACGCCCTCTACGACCCCGACCCCGACGCCGTCGGCAAGACGTTCGTCCGGCACGGCGGCTTCCTCGGCAGTGCGACCGGCTTCGACGCGGCGTTCTTCGGCATCAGTCCGCGCGAGGCCCTGGCCATGGATCCGCAGCAGCGGGTCCTCCTGGAGACGTCCTGGGAGGCGTTCGAAAGTGCCGGACTGACCCCGGACTCGGCCCGGGGCAGCGACACCGGCGTCTTCATCGGCGCGTTCTCCTACGGCTACGGCACGGGTGCGGATACCAACGGCTTCGGCGCGACGGGCTCGCAGACGAGCGTGCTCTCCGGACGGCTCTCCTACTTCTACGGTCTGGAGGGGCCGTCGGTCACCGTCGACACCGCCTGCTCGTCGTCGCTGGTCGCGCTCCACCAGGCCGGTCAGTCCCTGCGTACCGGGGAGTGTTCCCTGGCGCTGGTCGGCGGCGTCACGGTGATGGCGTCCCCCAGCGGCTTCGTCGAGTTCTCCCGGCAGCGCGGTCTCGCACCGGACGGGCGGGCGAAGGCGTTCGGCGCGGGCGCGGACGGTACGAGCTTCGCCGAGGGCGCCGGTGTCCTGGTCGTGGAGCGGCTGTCCGACGCGGAACGCCACGGGCGTACCGTCCTCGCGGTCGTCCGCGGCTCCGCGGTCAACTCCGACGGCGCCTCGAACGGTCTGTCGGCGCCCAACGGGCCGTCGCAGGAGCGGGTCATCCGGCAGGCCCTCGCGAACGCGCGGCTCGAACCGGCGGACGTCGACGCGGTCGAGGCCCATGGCACCGGCACCCGCCTCGGCGACCCCATCGAGGCGACCGCGCTGCTCGCGGCGTACGGGCAGGACCGGGCGGAGCCCCTGCTGCTCGGCTCGCTGAAGTCGAACATCGGGCATGCGCAGGCCGCGTCCGGTGTGGCCGGGATCATCAAGATGGTGCAGGCGATCCGGTACGGGGAGCTGCCGCCGACGCTCCACGCGGACGAGCCGTCGCCGCATGTCGACTGGGCGTCCGGCGCCGTCGAGCTGCTGACGTCGGCCCGGCCGTGGCCGCGGACCGGCCGTCCGCGCCGTGCCGCCGTCTCGTCGTTCGGGGTGAGCGGCACGAACGCCCATATCGTCCTGGAGGCCGGGCCGGACCCTGCACCGCCCCCGGCGGCACCGGTACCGACACCGACACCGGCCGAGGGGCTGCCGCTGCTGGTGTCGGCGCGGTCCGCGGAGGCACTCGACGAGCAGATCGCGCGCCTGCGCGCCTATCTCGGCTCCGCTCCGGACATCGACCGGGCGGCGGTGGCGCAGACACTGGCCCGGCGGACGCACTTCGCCCACCGTGCCGTGCTGCTCGGTGACTCCGTCGTCACCGCTCCCCCGGCGGAGGAAGCCGGGGAGCTGGTCTTCGTCTACTCCGGCCAGGGCACCCAGCATCCGTCGATGGGCGAGCACCTCGCCGCCGCCTTCCCCGCCTTCGCCGGGGCGTGGCGGGACGCGCTCCACCGGCTCGGTGACCCCGATCCCCACGACCCCACGCGAAGCCAGCACACGCTCTTCGCCCACCAGGCGGCGTTCACCTCCCTGCTGGAGTCCTGGGGCATCGCCCCGCACGCGGTGATCGGCCACTCCCTCGGGGAGATCACCGCCGCCCACGCGGCCGGGATCCTGTCGCTCGACGACGCGTGCACCCTGGTCACGACCCGTGCCCGCCTGATGCACACGCTGCCGCCGCCCGGTGCCATGGTCACCGTGCTGAGCAGTGAGGAGGAGGCGCGGCGGGCACTCCGGCCGGGCGTGGAGATCGCCGCGGTCAACGGCCCCCACTCCGTCGTGCTCTCCGGCGACGAGGACGCGGTGCTCGATGTCGCGCAGGGGCTCGGCATCCACCACCGGCTGCCCGCGCCGCACGCGGGACACTCCGCGCATATGGAGCCGGTGGCCGCCGAGCTGCTCGCGACCACCCGGCAGCTCGGCTACGGCAGGCCCCGCGTCGCCGTCCCCAACGACCCGACCACCGCCGAGTACTGGGCCGAGCAGGTCCGTAAGCCGGTGCTGTTCCATGAGCACGCGCAGCGGTATCCCGATGCGGTGTTCGTCGAGATCGGCCCCGGGCAGGATCTCTCACCGTTGGTCGACGGCATCGCCCTGCAGAACGGCACGGCGAACGAGGTGCAGGCGCTGTACACAGCGCTCGCCCGCCTCCACACGCGGGGCGCGACGCTCGACTGGCCCCTGATCCTGGGCGGTGACCCGCGTCACGACCCGGACGTTCCGGGGTACGCCTTCCAGCGACGCGCCTACTGGATCGCATCGGCGCCCGCGGCCACGGCCGAAGCGGGCCACCCCGTCCTCGGCACCGGAGTCGCCCTCGCCGGGTCGCCCGGCCGGGTGTTCACGGGCACCGTCCCGGCGGACGGGGACCGCGCGGTGTTCCTCGCCGAACTGGCCCTGGCCGCCGCGGACGCGGCCGACTGCGCCACGGTCGAACGTCTCGACATCACCAGCCTGCCCGGCGGATCCGCCGGGGGCCGGGCCACCGTGCAGCTCTGGGTCGGTGAGCCCGGGGCGGACGGCAAGCTCCCGTTCACGGTGCACACCCGTGTCGGCGGCGGCCCGTGGACGCTGCACGCCGAGGGTGTGCTCCGCCCCGGCGGCGTACCCGTGCCCGATGCCTTCGACACCTCGTGGCCCCCGCCGGGCGCGGTGCCCGCCGACGGGTCGCCCGGGGCGTGGCGGCGCGGGGACGAGGTGTTCGTCGAGGCGGAACTAGACGGATCGACCGGATCGACCGGAGAGGCCGGATCAGCCGACTCGACCGGCTCGACCGGCTTCGTGGTCCACCCCGATCTGCTCGACGCGGTCTTCTCGGCCGTCGGCGGCGGCCGCCGGCCGACCGCCTGGCGCGATCTCGCGGTGCACGCGTCGGACGCCACCGTGCTGCGTGCCCGTCTCACCCGCCGTACGGGCGGTGCCGTGGAACTCGCCGCCTTCGACGGTGCCGGTCTGCCGGTACTCAGCGCGGCCTCGGTGACCTTGGGCGAGGTCGCATCGGCGGGCGATGCGAACGGCCTGTTCGGGTTGGAGTGGGTGCCGGTGGCGGAAGCCGTCTACGACGGGACCCTGCCCGACGGCTACACCCTCATCACCGCCGCACACCCCGACGAGCCGGACGACCTCACCGACCTCACCGATATGCCCGCCCTCACCCAAGCCCGCACCACCCGCACCCTCACCGCCCTCCAACACCACCTCACCACCACCCACCACACCCTCATCGTCCACACCACCACCGACCCCGCAGGCGCCGCAGCCACCGGACTCACCAAAACCGCCCAGAACGAACACCCAAACCGCATCCACATCATCGAAACCACCCACCCCCACACACCCCTCCCCCTCCACCAGATCACCACCCTCAACCAACCCCACCTCCGACTCACCCACCACACCCTCCACACACCCCACCTCACCCCCCTCCACCACACCCCCACCCCCACACCACCCCTCAACCCCCACCACGCCATCCTCATCACCGGCGGCTCCGGCACCCTCGCCGGAATCCTCGCCCGCCACCTCAACCACCCCCACACCTACCTCCTCTCCCGAACACCACCACCCCCCACCACCCCCGGCACCCACATCCCCTGCGACCTCACCGACCCCCACCAACTCACCCAAGCCCTCACCCACATACCCCAACCCCTCACCGCCATCTACCACACCGCAGCCACCCTCAACGACGCCACCCTCCACAACCTCACCCCCCACCACCTCACCACCACCCTCCAAACCAAAGCCCACACCGCCTGGCACCTCCACCAACAAACCCAACACCACCCCCTCACCCACTTCATCCTCTACTCCTCAGCAGCCGCCACCCTCGGCAGCCCCGGACAAGCCAACTACGCCGCCGCCAACGCCTTCCTCGACGCCCTCGCCACCCACCGCCACCACCAAGGACAACCCGCCACCACCATCGCCTGGGGCATGTGGCAAACCACCACCAACCTCACCACCCAACTCACCCACACCGACCGACAGCGCATCCGCCGCAGCGGCTTCCTGCCCATCTCGGACGAAGAAGGCATGGACCTCTACGACGCGGCTGTCGCCTCCGGCAAGGATTTCGTGCTGGCGGCCCCGATGGACCCGGCGCAGCTGGCATCCGGTGACGTACCGCCGATCCTGAGCGGTCTGCGCCGAGGCGCGCGCCGTACCGCCCGGCCCGGGCAGACGTTCACCCAGCGGCTCGCGGACCTGCCCGACGCCGACCGTGAGACGGCCCTGCTCACTCTGGTGTCGGACGCCACCGCGACCGTGCTCGGCCATGCCGACGCCTCGGACATCGGACCGACCAGGGCGTTCAAGGATCTCGGCATCGACTCGCTCACCGCCATCGAGCTGCGGAACCGGCTCGCGGAGGCGACCGGGCTCCGGCTGAGCTCCACGATGGTGTTCGACCATCCGACACCGCGGGTGCTGGCCACGAAGCTCCGCGCCGATCTGTTCGGCACGGACGCGCCGTTGCCCGTACGAACCGCACAGGCCCACCACGACGAACCCCTCGCGATCGTCGGCATGGCCTGTCGTCTGCCCGGCGGCGTCTCCTCGCCCGAGGGCCTGTGGCGGCTCGTCGAGTCCGGCACGGACGCGATCACCGAGTTCCCCGCCGACCGCGGCTGGGACATCGAGTCACTGTTCGACCCGGACCCGGACGCGCCCGGCAAGACGTACGTCCGGCACGGCGGCTTCCTCCCCGAGGCCGCGGACTTCGATGCCGCGTTCTTCGGGATCAGCCCGCGCGAGGCATGGGCCATGGACCCGCAGCAGCGTGTCATCCTCGAAACGGCCTGGGAGGCGTTCGAGCACGCGGGCATCGTCCCGGGCGCACTGCGGGGCAGCGACACCGGCGTGTTCATGGGCGCGTTCTCCCACGGGTACGGCGCAGGCGTCGACCTGGGCGGCTTCGGCGCCACGGCCACCCAGAACAGCGTGCTCTCCGGTCGTATCTCCTACTTCTTCGGCATGGAAGGACCGGCCGTCACCGTCGACACGGCGTGCTCGTCGTCACTGGTCGCGCTCCACCAGGCCGCACAGTCGCTCCGGGCCGGGGACTGTTCCCTGGCGCTGGCCGGCGGGGTCACGGTCATGCCCACACCGCTGGGATACGTCGAATTCTGCCGCCAGCGCGGACTCGCACCCGACGGCCGGGCCAAGGCGTTCGCGGACACCGCCGACGGCACCAGCTTCTCGGAAGGCGCCGGTGTCGTCATCGTGGAGCGGCTCTCCGACGCCCGGCGCAACGGACACACCGTCCTCGCGCTCCTGCGCTCCTCAGCCGTCAACCAGGACGGTGCCTCCAACGGCATCTCCGCGCCCAACGGCCCGTCCCAGCAGGCCGTCATCCGCAGGGCACTCGACCGGGCGGGGCTCGCCGCCGCCGACGTCGACGTGGTCGAGGCGCACGGCACGGGTACGCCCCTGGGCGACCCCATCGAGGCACAGGCCATCATCGCGACGTACGGGCAGGACCGCGAGACACCTCTCTACCTCGGTTCGGTCAAGTCGAACATCGGCCACACCCAGACCGCGGCGGGCATCGCGGGTGTCATCAAGATGGTGATGGCGATGCGGTACGGGGTGCTGCCGAGGACGTTGCACGTCGGTGAGCCGTCGTCGCATGTGGACTGGTCGGCGGGGTCGGTGGAGGTGCTGACGGAGGCCAGGCCGTGGCCCGAGTCGGACCGTCCGCGCCGGGCAGGCGTGTCGTCACTCGGCATCAGCGGGACGAATGCGCATGTGATTTTGGAGAGTGCGCCGGAGGTTTCGGTCTCTGCCGCTGAGCCCGAGTCCGGTGGTTTGGTGCCGTTGCCGGTGTCGGCTCGTTCGGGTGTGGGTGTGGGTGTGTTGGTAGAGCGGGTGGGTGGGTTGGTGGGGGGTGGGTGTGATGTGGGTGTGGTGGCGGATGGGTTGGTGCGGGGGCGTGCGGTGTTCGGTCATCGGGCGGTGTTGCTGGGGGATGGTGTGGTGAGGGGTGTGGCGGGTGAGGGGTTGCGGACGGTGTTCGTGTTCCCGGGGCAGGGGTCGCAGTGGGTGGGAATGGGCCGCGAACTCGCCGAAGTGTCACCTGTCTTTGCGGCGCGGATGGGTGAGTGTGCGGCGGCGCTGGCACCTCATGTGGACTGGTCGTGGGAGGAGGCTCTGGGGTCGCCGGAGTTGCTGGGGCGGGTGGAGGTGGTGCAGCCGTTGTCGTGGGCGGTGGCGGTGAGTCTGGCTGCGCTGTGGGGGGCGCATGGTGTGGTGCCGGATGTGGTGGTGGGTCATTCGCAGGGGGAGATTGCTGCGGCGTGTGTGGCGGGTGCGCTGAGCCTGGAGGACGGGGCGCGGGTGGTGGCTTTGCGGAGCCGGGTGATCGGTGCCCGGCTGGCGGGGCGGGGGGTGATGGCATCGGTCGCACTCCCCGCCGCCGACATCGAGACGGTGGAGGGGGTGTGGATCGCGGCCCGTAACGGACCGTCGTCGACCGTGATCGCGGGAGATGCGCAGGCCGTGGAGGGGGTTCTGGCCCGGTACGAAACTGCGGGGGTACGGGTTCGGCGGATCGCGGTCGACTACGCCTCCCACACCCCCCACGTCGAGGCCATCGAGAACGAACTGGCCGAAGCATTAACCGGTATTGCGGCCCGGACCCCCAGCATCCCCTGGTGGTCCACCGTCGACAGCGGCTGGGTCACCGGACCGGTCGACGGCGGCTACTGGTACCGCAACCTCCGTCAACCAGTAGCCCTGGACACCGCCATCACAGAACTCGACGGCTCCCTGTTCGTCGAGTGCAGTGCGCATCCCGTGCTGCTGCCCGCCATCGACCAGCAACGTACCGTCGCCTCACTCCGCACCGACGACGGCGGCGGAGACCGGTTCACCACCGCCCTGGCCGAAGCCTGGGTCCACGGCGCAGCCGTCGACTGGACCACCATCGTCCCGCCCACCCCGGAACGACTCCTCGACCTCCCCACCTACCCCTTCGACCACAAGCGCTACTGGATAGAAGCGGCCGGCCCCACCGATCTCGGCGCCCTCGGACTCACCGCCACCGCGCACTCCATGCTGGCCGCGACCACCGCGCTGCCGACGAACGACGGCACCGCGCTCACCGGCCGGATCTCCCTGCGCACCCATCCCTGGCTGGCCGACCACGCCGTCCACGACACGGTACTTCTCCCGGGTACCGCGTTCCTGGAGCTGGTGATCCGCGCCGGTGACGAGACCGGCTGCGACACCATCGACGAGCTGATCATCGAAACACCGCTCGCCCTGCCCGTCACCGGAGCCGTCGACCTCACCGTCACCGTCGACCGGCCCGACGAGGCCGGACGCCGCCCCGTGACCGTCCACGCACGCCCCGAAGGAACCGGCACCTGGACCCGCCACGCCACCGGAACCCTCACCACCAGCGGCACCACCGCCCCGGACGCGTTCCCGCAATGGCCGCCGACCGGTACCACCGCCGTCGACATCGGGGAGTTCTATCCGCGGCTCACCGCGCTGGGCTACCGGTTCGGCCCCGCTTTCCGCGGGCTGCGGGCGGCCTGGCGCGACGGCGACACCGTGTACGCCGAGGTGGCGCTCCCCGAGGACCGTACCGCCGACGCGGAACGCTTCGGTGTCCATCCGGCCCTGCTCGACGCCGCCCTGCAGAGCGGCAGCCTCCTGATGCTCGAATCCGACGGCGCGCAGGGTGTGCAACTCCCGTTCTCCTGGCACGGCGTCCGCTTCCATGCGACCGGGGCGACCTCGCTGCGGGTCGCGATCACACCCGGCCCCGACGGCCTCCGGCTGCACGCCGCGGACAGCGGCAACCGATCCGTCGTGTCCATCGACGCGCTGGTCACCCGGCCCCCGGCGGGCCTCGCACCCCCCGATCCGGTGCTCCGCGTCGGCTGGAGCACCGTGCCCGTACCGGCCGACGTCGTCCCGTGCGACGCGGATGTGCTGACGCTGCACAGCAACGACGCCGACCCGCTCCAGGAGACCCGGGACCTCACCACTCGTGTGCTCGACACCCTCCTCCGGGCCGAGCGCACCCTGATCGTCCAAGTCACCGGCGGCCTCGCCGCGATGGCGGCGGCGGGCCTCGTACGCACCGCGCAGAACGAGCGGCCCGGCCGCTTCTTCCTCGTCGAAACGGATCCCGGGGAGGTCCTGGACCCTGCACGGTGCGCCACGATCGCGGCGCTCGGCGAGCCGCGGCTGCGCCTGCGCGGCGACCGCTACGAGGCAGCCCGGCTCATGCGGGCCGCACCGGCCCTGACCCTTCCCGAGACCGGATCGTGGCAGCTGCGCCGGTCCGCCACCGGGTCGCTCGACGACCTCGCCGTCGTTGCCACCGAAGAACCGGACCGGCCGCTCGCGGCCGGAGAGGTGCGGATCGCGGTACGGGCCGCGGGCCTGAACTTCCGTGACGTCACGGTGGCGCTGGGCGTGATCTCCGATGAACGGCCGCTCGGCAGTGAAGCCGCCGGGGTCGTCCTGGAGACCGGCCCCGGGGTGCACGACCTGGTACCCGGCGACCGGGTCATGGGGATGCTCGCGGGCGCCTTCGGGCCGGTCGCGATCACCGACCGGCGGCTGCTGGGCCGGATGCCCGACGGCTGGACGTACGGGACCGGCGCATCCGTCCTGACCGCCTTCGCGACGGCGTGGTACGGCCTGGTGGATCTGGCGGGGCTGCGGCCCGGTGAGAAGGTCCTGATCCACGCGGCGGCCACCGGTGTGGGCGCGGCAGCCGTCCAGATCGCCCGGCATCTGGGCGCCGAGGTCTACGCCACCGCCTCCACGGCGAAACGGCACCTCCTGGACCTCGACGGCCCGCACACCGCCGACTCCCGCAGCACCGCGTTCGCCACCACCTTCCCCCCCGTCGACGTCGTACTCAACGCGCTCACCGGCGAACTCCTCGACGCCTCCGTCGCCCTCCTCGCACCCGGCGGCCGCTTCATCGAGATGGGCAAAACCGACCTCCGCCACGACATCCAGCAGCCCTTCGACCTCATGGACGCCGGACCCGACCACCTCCAGCAGATCATCACCCGACTCCTCGACCTCTTCACCCAAGGCACCCTCCACCCCCTCCCCGTGACCGTTCACGACATCCGGCGGGCGCGGGAGGCGTTCGGCTGGATGAGCAGCGGACGGCATACGGGCAAGCTGGTGCTCACGGTGCCGCGGCCGCTCGACCCCGACGGCGCGATCGTCATCACCGGCGGCTCCGGCACCCTCGCCGGAATCCTCGCCCGCCACCTCAACCACCCCCACACCTACCTCCTCTCCCGAACACCACCACCCCCCACCACCCCCGGCACCCACATCCCCTGCGACCTCACCGACCCCCACCAACTCACCCAAGCCCTCCACCAGATACCCCAACCCCTCACCGGCATCTTCCACACCGCGGCCACCCTCGACGACACCCTCATCGACCACCTCACACCCACCCGCATCCACACCGTCCTCCAGCCCAAAGCCGACGCCGCCTGGCACCTCCACCACCACACCCGCAACACCGACCTCGCCGCATTCGTCCTCTACTCCGCGGTCGCCGGGGTCATGGGGAGCCCTGGCCAGGGCAACTACGTCGCGGCGAACGCGTTCCTGGACGCGCTCGCGGAGCACCGGCACGCCATGGGTCTGCCCGCGCAGTCTCTCGCCTGGGGTATGTGGGCGGACGTCAGCGCGCTGACGTCGAAGCTCACCGCCGCGGACCGTGAACGCATCCGGCGCGCCGGGTTCCCGCCGCTCAGCGCTGCGGACGGCATGCGGCTGCTGGACTCGGCGGCGCGTACCCCGGAGCCGGTGGTCGTCGCCACGACGGTCGACACCGCACGGCTCGACGGGCCGGTCGCGCCGCTGCTCCGCAGCCTGGTGGCCCATCGGTCCGGGCCGGTGCGCGGGGTCGCCCGGAACACCGGGGACGAGCCGCTGGCGGTACGTCTCACCGGGCGCACCGTCACCGAACAGCGGCGCGTGATGCAGGACATCGTGCTCCGCCAGGCGGCCGCGGTGCTGGCCTACGGCCCGGACGAGCAGGTCGCGGTGGACCGGCCGTTCCGTGAACTCGGTTTCGATTCGCTGACCGCGGTCGACCTGCGCAACCGGCTCGCGGCCGAGACGGGGCTGCGGCTGCCGACCACGGTGGTGTTCAGCCATCCGACGGCGCAGGCGCTCGCCGGGCATCTGCTGGAACTGCTCGGCGCTCCCGCCACCCGGTCCGCGGCGGACTCCGTGCCCGCCCCGGCCGTACGGGACCGGGACCGGGACCGGGACCGGGACCGGGACGAGCCGATCGCGATCGTGGCGATGGCCTGCCGTCTGCCCGGTGGCGTGGCATCACCCGAGGATCTGTGGCGGCTCGTCGAGTCCGGCACCGATGCGATCACCGTGCCGCCCGGCGACCGCGGATGGGATCTCGACGCGCTGTACGACGCGGACCCCGACGCGGTGGGCAAGGCGTACAACCTGCGGGGCGGCTTCCTGGACGGGGCGGCGGAGTTCGACGCGGCGTTCTTCGGCATCAGCCCACGGGAGGCGCTGGGCATGGACCCGCAGCAGCGCCTGCTGCTGGAGACCGCGTGGGAGGCCGTCGAGCGCGGCCGGATCGACCCCGCGTCGCTGCACGGCCGGGAGGTCGGTGTCTACGTCGGCGCGGCCGCGCAGGGCTACGGCCTCGGTGCCGAGCACCCCGAGAGCCCCGGGCACCCCCAGTACACCGAGGGCAATGCGGTCACCGGCAGCTCCACGAGTCTGCTGTCCGGGCGGATCGCCTACGTCCTCGGGCTGGAGGGACCGGCCGTCACCGTCGACACGGCGTGCTCGTCGTCGCTGGTCGCCCTGCATCTGGCCTGTCAGGGACTGCGCCTGGGCGAATGCGAGCTGGCACTCGCGGGCGGCGTCTCCGTACTCAGCTCGCCGGCCGCTTTCATCGAGTTCTCCCGCCAGCGCGGTCTGGCGGCGGACGGGCGCTGCAAATCGTTCGGCTCGGGTGCGGACGGTACGACGTGGGCCGAGGGAGTGGGCGTACTGGTCCTCGAACGGCTGTCGGACGCCGAGCGGCTCGGGCACGCCGTGCTCGCCGTCGTCCGCGGCAGCGCCGTCACGTCCGACGGCGCCTCCAACGGGCTCACCGCTCCGAACGGCCTCTCCCAGCAGCGGGTCATCCGCAAGGCGCTGGCCGCGGCCGGTCTGACCGCCGCCGATGTGGACGTCGTCGAGGGACACGGGACCGGCACCCGGCTGGGCGATCCGGTCGAGGCGGACGCCCTGCTCGCGACGTACGGACAGAACCGCCGGGACCCGGTCCGCCTCGGCTCGCTGAAGTCGAACATCGGGCATGCGACGGCCGCGGCCGGGGTCGCGAGCGTCATCAAGATGGTGCAGGCGATCGGGGCGGGCACCATGCCGCGGACGCTGCACGCGGACGAGCCCTCGCCCGCCGTCGACTGGACCACGGGGCGGGTGGCCCTGCTCACCGAGAACCGGCCCTGGCCGGATGACGAGAGCCCGCGGCGGGCGGCCGTCTCCGCGTTCGGGCTCAGCGGGACGAACGCGCACCTCGTACTCGAACAGCACCGTCCGGCGCCCGCCGGACCCCGGCCGGCCCGTGCGGAGCCCCGGCCGGTGCCGTGGGTGCTGTCCGCACGGTCGCCGGCCGCGCTGCGGGCGCAGGCCGCCCGGCTCCGCGACCATCTGGCGGCGGTCCCGGCAGCGGACCCGCTGGACATCGGATACGCGCTGGCCACCAGCCGCGCCCGGTTGCCGTACCGCGCCGCGGCCGTCGCCACCGACACCGACGGGTTCCGTACCGTGCTGGACGGCATCGCGGACGGCGTCGACGCGCCCGGAGCCGTCACCGGGACCGCCCGGGACCGCCGCATCGCCTTCCTCTTCGACGGCCAGGGCACCCAGCGCACGGGCATGGGGCGCGAGCTGCACCGGAGTTTCCCCGTCTTCGCCGCCGCCTGGGACGAGGTGTCCGACGCCTTCGCCGGGCAGCTGGAACACTCCCCGACGGACGTCTTCCACGGTGCGCACGGTGAGCTCGCCAACGACACCCTGTACGCGCAGGCCGGGCTGTTCACCCTCGAAGTGGCACTGCTGCGGCTCCTGGACCACTGGGGTGTGCGCCCGGACGTCGTCGTCGGGCACTCCGTCGGGGAAGTCACCGCGGCCCATGCGGCGGGGGTGCTCACGCTCACGGACGCCACCAGGCTGATCGTGGCCCGTGGCCGGGCCCTGCAGGCCCTGCCGCCGGGGGCCATGACCGCGGTCGACGGCAGCCTCGCGGAGGTCGGTGCCTTCACCGGCTCCACCGATCTGGACGTCGCCGCGGTCAACGGCCCCACCGGCGTGGTCCTCACGGGCTCACCGGACGACGTGGCCGCGTTCGAACGGGAGTGGGCGGCGGCCGGGCGGCGCGCGAAACGGCTGGACGTCGGGCACGCGTTCCACTCGCGGCATGTCGACGGCGCCCTCGACGACTTCCGTACCGTCCTCGAATCCATCCCGTTCGGCGCGGCACAGCTGCCGGTGGTGTCCACGACGACGGGCCGTGAGGCGGCGGACGACCTCGCGACCCCGGAACACTGGCTGCGCCATGCGCGCCGGCCGGTGCTCTTCGCGGACGCCGTCCTGGAGCTCGCGGACCGCGGTGTGAACATGTTCGTGGCCGTCGGACCGTCCGGGGCTCTCGCTTCGGCCGCGTCGGAGAACACCGGCGGGGACGCCGGGACCTACCACTCGGTGCTGCGTGCCCGGGCGGGCGAGGAGACCGCGGCGCTGACCGCCGCCGCCGAACTGCACGTACACGGAGCCCCGGTGGACCTGGCCGTGGTGCTGGACGGCGGACGCCCGGTGGACCTCCCCGTCTACCCGTTCCAGCACCGCCACTACTGGCTGGCATCCGGCCCGGGCAGGAGTACGCCGACGGCCTCCCCGGACACCGGGTGGGGCGAGGAGCCCGAAGCGGGGGACCTCGGCATCGCCGAGATCGTCCGGCGGAGTACCGCGGCGCTGCTCGGCGTCACCGACCCCGCCGACGTCGACACGGACTCGACGTTCTTCGCACTCGGCTTCGACTCGCTGGCGGTGCAGCGCCTGCGCAACCGGCTCACCTCCGCAACCGGTCTCGACCTGCCGACGTCCGTGCTGTTCGACCACGACACCCCGGCCGCCCTCACCGCCTATCTGGAGGACCGGCTCGGCGACGGCGCGGACGACGACCCGCCCACCGTGCTCGAACTCCTGACGGAGATGGAGTCGCTCGACGCCGCGGACATCGCGGCGACACCCGCCCCGGAGCGTGCGGCCATCGCCGATCTCCTCGACACTCTCTCCCGCGTCTGGAAGGACCACCGATGAGCACCGACACACCCGACGAGACGACGCCCGCCGGACGCTGCCCGTTCGCGATCCAGGACGGCCACCGGGCGATCCTGGCGAGCGGCACGGTGGGCTCGTTCGATCTGTTCGGCATCCAGCACTGGCTGGTCGCCGGTGCCGAGGACGTCAAACTGGTCACCAACGACCCGCGGTTCAGTTCGGCCGCACCGTCCGAGATGCTGCCCGACCGGCGCCCCGGCTGGTTCTCCGGCATGGACCTGCCGGAGCACAGCCGCTACCGGCAGAAGATCGCCGGGGACTTCACGCTGCGTTCCGCGCGCAAGCAGGAGACCTTCGTCGTCGAGGCGGCCGACGCCTGTCTGGACGGGATCGAGGCCGCCGGGCCCGGCACCGATCTGATTTCCGGGTACGCGAAGCAGCTCCCCTCCCTCGTCATCAACGCGCTGTACGGGCTCACCCCGGAGGAGGGAGCGGTACTGGAAACACGCATGCGCAGCATCACGGGCTCGACCGACCTGGACAGCGTGAAGACGCTGACGGACGACTTCTTCGTCCATGCCGGGGAGCTGGTCCGCGCCAAACGCGACGAGCAGGGCGACGACCTGCTCCACCGCCTCGCCTCCACCGCTGACGGCGAGATCTCGCTGAGCGACGACGAGGCGACGGGAGTGTTCGCGACTCTGCTGTTCGCCGGGCACGACTCCGTACAGCAGATGGTCGGCTACTGCCTCTACGCCCTGCTCAGCCACCCCGAACAGCAGGCGGCCCTCCGTGCACAACCCGATCTGATCGACCACGCGGTCGAGGAGATGCTGCGCTTCCTGCCGGTCAACCAGATGGGAGTACCGCGCGTCTGCGTCGAAGACGTCGACCTGCACGGCGTACGGATCAGCGCGGGCGACAACGTGATCCCGCTCTACTCGACGGCGAACCGCGACCCGAGGCTGTTCCTGGACCCCGATGTGTTCGACGTACGGCGTCCGCCGGAGGGCAACTTCGCGTTCGGCCACGGCATCCACAAGTGCCCCGGGCAGCACATCGCCCGGCTGCTCATCAAGGTCGCGTGCCTGCGGTTGTTCGAACGCTTCCCGGACGTCCGCCTCGCCGGCGACGTACCGATGAACGAGGGTCTCGGGCTGTTCAGCCCGGCCGAACTGCGGATCACCTGGGGTACGGCGTGACCCCGGTGCCGGAGACACTGCGACTGCCGAACGGGACGACGGTCTCGCACATCAACGCGGGCGAGGCGCAGTTCCTGTACCGGGAGATCTTCACCGAGCGCTGCTATCTGCGCAACGGCATCGAACTGCTCCCGGGTGACGTGGTCTTCGACGTCGGCGCCAATATCGGCATGTTCACGCTCTTCGCCCATCTGGAGCGGCCCGGAGTGACCGTGCACGCCTTCGAGCCCGCGCCGATGCCGTTCGCCGCGCTACGGGCCAACGTGCTGCGGCACGGCGTCCCGGGCCGGGTGGACCAGTGCGCGGTCTCCGACGAGGCCGGGGTCAGCAGGATGACGTTCTACCCCGACGCCACCCTGATGTCGGGCTTCCACACGGATCCCGCGAGCCGCAGAGAGCTGTTGCGTACGCTCGGCCTCAACGGCGGCTACAGCACCGAGGACGTCGACATCATGCTTGCCCAACTGCCCGACACGAGCGAAGAGATCGAGACCACGACGGTCCGGATCTCCGACGTCATCGCGGAGCGCGGCATCACGGCGATCGGTCTTCTGAAGATCGACGTCGAGAAGAGCGAACGGCGGGTCCTCGCCGGCATCGAGGACGCCGACTGGCCCCGTATCCGCCAGGTCGTCGCCGAGGTCCACGACACCGAAGGCGCGCTCGGCGAAGTCGTCGCGCTCCTGCACGGCCATGGCTTCACCGTGGTCACCGAGCAGGAACCGCTGTTCGTCGGCACGGACATCCACCAGGTCGCCGCACGGCGGCCGGCCGGCTGAGCCGCCGGGGGCGGCTACCCGCACCGGTCGCCCCGGCCCGCCGGCTCGCTGACGTCGGCCAGTTCCCTCGGAAGCTGCTGGCGGCCCTTCACTCCCAGCTTGCGGAACACGTTCGTGAGGTGCTGCTCCACGGTACTGGCCGTGACGAACAGATGGTCGGCTATCTCCCTGTTCGTACGCCCCACGGCGGCGAGTGCGGACACCCGCCGCTCCGACTCCGTCAGTGAGGTGATGCGCTGTCCCAGCGTTGCGTCCCAGGCACCGCCGAGGTCCGACGGTTTCGCGCCGAGCCTCAGCAGCAGCGGCGCCGCACCGCACTGGGTCGCCAGGTACCGTGCCCTGCGGATCAGGCCCCGTGCCCGGTTGTGCTGTCTGACCAGGTTGAGCGCCTCGCCCAGGTCACTGAGGACATGGGCCAGTTCGTACTGGTCATTGCAGGTGACGAGGAGGTCGGCTGCTTCTTCGAGCAGGTCGATCCGCTTGGGCAGTGGACTGTAGGCCGCCTGCACCCGCAGGGTCAGGGCGCGTGACCGGGACCGCATCGGCCGGGACATCTGGTCGGATATGAGCCGGAGTCCTTCGGCGCGGTCGGTGCCGAGCATCAGCAGCGCCTCGGCGGCGTCGACCCGCCAGAGCACCAGGCCCGGCACGTCGACGGCCCACTGCCGCATCCGGTCCCCGCACTCCCTGAACAGTGCGTACGCCGCCCGGTGCCGCCCGGTCGCGAGGTGGTACCGCCCCCGGGCCCAGAGCAGATGCAGCCCGAAGAGGCTCTCCGAGGTCTCCTGCGGCAACGGCTCGGAGAGCCACCGGTCGGCCCGTTCGATATCGCCGAGTCGGATCGCCGCAACCACGGTGCTGCTCAGCGGCAGCGTGGCCGCCATTCCCCAGGTGGGCACCAGCCCCTGGCCGAGGGCCGCCTCGCCGTAGGCGACGGCGGTGGTCAGGTCGCCGCGGCGCAGGGCGGTCTCGGCGCCGAACCCGGCGTAGATCGCCTCGTCGGCCGGGGTGCGAGTCTCCTTGTCACCGGCCAGTCTGTCGACCCAGAACTGGACGGCCTCGGTGTTCTCGGCGTAGAGCACGGCCAGCAGCGCCATCATGGCCGTGGTCCGGTCCGCCGTGGCGTCTGTGTACTGGAGGACCCGCTCGGCATGGGCGTCCGCCAGCTCCGGCCGGCCTCGCAGCGCGGCGACGACGGCCTTGTCTGCGACCGCGCGCTGCCGGGCCGGGCCACGGAGGGCGGCGAGCCCGCCCGCGGCGAAGAAGTCGGCCCTGCGCGAAGGATCCGATCTGCCGGGATGGACCAGCGCGAGGGATAACTCCCCTACGAGCAGCAGCGCACGGCTCTGGTCGTCCCCTGCCGCGGGGTGCTGGGTCGCCAGCACTTCGGCCGCCTCCCCCGGCCGCCCGCCCATCGCCAGCCAGTCGGCGAGGGACACGGCATGCTCGCCGGAGAGCAGTCCCGCGCGCGCCGCGGTGAGCAGCTCCGGCAGATGTCGGCCGGCCCTCATCGGATCGCAGATGCGTTCGACCTCGGCGGCCCCGATGCGCAGCGCGGCCCGTATGACGGGGTCGTCGCAGGCGCGGTGGGCGAGCTCCAGATATCCGACCGCATCCTCCAGTTCGCCGCGCAGAAGATGCTCCCGCGCGGCCTCGGTGAACAGTTCGACCGCGTCCGCGCCGTGCACCCGGCCGGTGCCTATCTGGTGACGGGCGAGCACATTGCCGGCCACGCCGTGGTCCCGCAGCAGTTCCAGTGCGGACTCGTGCAGGTTCCGGCGGTCGAGGGCCGACAGGTCGTCGAGGACGATGGACCGGGCCTCCGGGTGCGGAAACCGTCCGTCCTGCAGCAGCCGTCCGTCCTGCAGCTGTTCGCAGACCTGCTCGAAGGCTTCCGTGTTGAGGCCGGTCATCCGCTGGACGAGTACGGGTTCGGCGCTCGCGCCGAGTACCGCGGCCGCCCGGGCGATGTGCAATGCCGTCGGGCCGCACCGGTAGAGGGAGCCCAGGTAGGCGAGCCGGTACGCCCTGCCCGCCACGGCCTCCGGGCGCCCCGTGGCCCGCGCCTCCCGGATGTCGTTGATCAGGCCGTGCCCGAGGAGCAGGTTGCCTCCGGTCGCCCGGAACGTCTCGGCAAGGACGTCGTCGTGGGTGTCCCGGCCGAGGTGGCGGCGGACGAGTTCGGCGCTCTCCGTCTCGTTGAGGGGCCGCAGCGCTATCTCCTGGTAGGAGCGGAGGCTCAGCAGTTCCGCCTGGAATCGGGAGTCGGCCGGTGTCGGGCGGCGGAGCTCGGTCAGCACGATGGAGATACGGGCCGGGCCGATCCGGCGCGCGAGGTGCAGCAGACAGAGCAGCGATGCGCCGTCGGCATGGTGCACGTCGTCGACGCCTATCAGAACGGGCCGGTCCGCGGCGAGCGCCAGCAGGGTCCGGGTGAACTCGGCCCGCAGCCGGTTGTCGGTGCCGATCGGCGGGCCCTCGCACGAGGCCGTGAGCCGGGCGAGACCCGGCGCCCGGGCGGCCGGCTCGGGATGGTCGAAGAGCTGGCCGAGCATCCCGTAGGGCAGGGCACGCTCCTCCATGGAGCACACGGCGCGAAGGGTGACGAAGCCGGTCTTGGCCGCTCCGGCCTCCAGCAGTGCCGTCTTGCCGCTGGCGATCGGCCCGGTGATGGTGACGACGGCACCCCGTCCGCTTTCCGCGCCGGAGAGTGCCCGGTGGAGACGGCTCAGCTCGTCGTCACGAGCGATCAGTTCATAAGGGGCTGCTCGCACTTCCGGAACCACCTCGCGGCCGTCGTCTCCATGGGTTCTGCGCCGTTCATCTACTGGTAAATGCAGCTATGAACGGCGTTGATTAACAGCATGATCCGGCTCCTCGGACACGTGTCCTCCCGGTGTCACGAGCCTTACGCCCCGCGCCACCGTCTCGGCCACTTGTTCCTGGTGCTCGACCAGATAGAAATGCCCACCCGAGAAGACCTCCACGGTCGTCGGCGCGGTGGTGTGCCCGGCCCAGGCGCGGGCCTGCTCCACCGTGGTCTTGGGGTCGCTGTCGCCGATACATACGGTGATCGGCGTGTCCAGCGGCGGCCCGCTGCGCCAGCGGTACGTCTCCGCCGCGACGTAGTCCGCACGCAGCGGAGGCAGGATCAGCGCACGCAGTTCGTCGTCGGCCATCACATCGGCGTTCGTCCCGCCGAGAGCGCCCACCGCTGCCAGCAAGTCGTCGTCCGACGTCAGACGGACGGTGTCGGTGAGTGGATGCGACGGCGCACGTACGCCCGAGACGATCAGGTGCGCCACCGGGATCCGCTGGGCCAGTTCGAACGCGAGCGTGGCGCCCATACTGTGTCCGAACAGCACCAACGGCCGGTCGAGACCCGGCTTCAGAACCTCCGCGACGAGCCCGGCGAGGGTACGCAGGTCCCGCAGCGGCTCCTCGTCACGGCGGTCCTGGCGGCCGGGGTACTGCACGGCATACACGTCGGCCACCGGGGCGAGCGCGCGGGCGATCGGAAGGTAGAAGGTCGCCGAACCTCCGGAGTGCGGCAGCAGCACCACCCGTACGGAAGCTTCCGGCGCCGGGAAGAACTGCCGCAGCCACAGCTCCTGGTTCATGGCGCACATCCGGTCCGGGCCCCGGGCACCGTGGGGACGCCGTGCGAGGCACACCCGGCATGCCCGTGAGCCGGGTCAGGTGTGGGCGTCACCACGCCGCCGACCCGCCAGGTCGTCCGGTTTTCCCCGTCGGAGGCCGGAAAGACGAACGGAGGAAGTGGCTCGAACAGATGATCCCGCAGCGGTACCCATTCGGTCGTATCCATCTCGCCGGGGAGTCTCACCGCTCTCCGACGGCATTGAAGCACGCGCATGCCGGCCTCCAGTCCAAAGATGGCAAATCGACACTAACGATGCTGGTGACGGACGTGACACCCCTGACCGGGCGCATCACCCCCCAGCACCGGGGCTGGGGCTACTTGACAACATTCACCCAACATCACTCGCCGATATTTCGACCAAATGACGGCACTTGAGCCGTCCGGTGATGGAATTCTGAATGTTTCGACGTTTTTCTGCGGTCACCCGGGGCAACCCAATTCAGCTGCCGGCCGGCGGAGGGCATGAGGGCGGGGCACCCGGACGTCTCCGGCCGCATCCGGGCCGACGGCCACCGGAGCGGCGCGCCGGCTGTCGACGGGCGCATCGGCATCTGCGTTTCCTGATCCGTCCGGCCACGTTGACGAGTTTTCCCGCCGGGCGGCGGCGAGGCCAATACATCATGCTGATGGTGCCCATCAGCAGGGGTGATGCGGGTCCGGTGATCCTTGGGAACGTCCTGCCTTCCCCGGTGGAACGCCGCGCGACGGCGCGTGCCGCCGCCGACAATGTCCACGCGGCACTTCAACGTCAAGACCCTTCACCATCCTGCCCGGTACCCGCCCCGGTGCGCCGGGGAGGGCGTCGTCCGCCCCCGGGAAGCGTCCCGTACCGGCGGCGGGCCCCGGTCCGGACCTGGCCGGTTGCTAGCCTCCCGGCCATGGAGTTACGCACCCTGGAGTACTTCGTCGCCGTTGCCGAGGAACGGTCCTTCACCAGGGCGGCCGCGCGCTGCCATGTCGTCCAGCCCGCGATCAGCCAGCGGATCCGGGCCCTGGAGAAGGAGCTGGGCGAGCCCCTCTTCGAACGGCTGCCCCGGCAGGTGGTGCTCACCTCCGGCGGCGCCGCGCTGCTGCCGCACGCGCGGGCCTGTCTGGCGGCGGCAGCCGCGGCCTCCCTGGAGTTCGCCGACCGGTCCGGCCTCCTCAGCGGCACGCTGGTGCTGGGGACCGCCGGCGGCCTGGAGGGCACCTCCGTACCCCGGCTGCTCGGTGAGTACCACCGCCGCTATCCGGGAGTGCAGGTACGTCTCACCGGGGCGCCCAGCCCCGTGCTGATGGCGCAGGCCCGCAGCGGGGAGATCGACGCCGCGGTGATCGCGGAACCTCCGGGGGGCCTGCCGCACGGCCTCGGTTCACGGTGCCTCCTGGAGGACCGCTTCGTCGCGGTGCTGCCCGCCGGAACCCGGGACCCGGACCATCCCATGACCCTCGCCGAGGCGGCCCGCTGCCCCCTCATCGGCTACGGCTCCGGCAGCGGAGCGCACGCCTTCGTCCGGGACGCCTTCGCGGCACAGGGCCTGCAACTGGACATCGCCTATGCGACCGCCGACATCGCCCTCCAGGTGACGCTGGTGGCCGAGGGGATCGGCATCGCCCTGACCTCGTACACGAACCCGCTGCTCCGGCTGGACCAACGGATCGTCGTGGTACCGCTGGAGCCCGCGATCCGGCTGCGGAAGGTGCTCGCCTGGCGGCTCGGGAACCGTCCGGGGCCACCGTTACGGGCCTTCCTCGACCTGCTGACGGAGCTGCCCCACACCACGCATCCGACCAGCGCGACCGCAGAGGCCCCGCAGGACCCTCAACCCGCCCCACAGGACTGAGAATCCCCCGCTCCCTCGCTGAGCGCATAGGCGATATGGGCCTCGTCGGCTGCGGTCCAGTCGCCCATCGCCGCGGTGGCCGGCAGGTCCCCGAGGCCGCCGAAGAAGGCCATGGCCGGGACGATCACCGCACCCGCTTCCCGGGCCCGGTCCCGGTAGTGGGCGAAGGTGTCGAGCGGCCCCGGCCGCTCCGGCGTGCGGGTGGTTCGGGGGCTGTGGTGCATGGAAGCGCTGTTGCGGTGATAGCTGGTCGTTGGCGGCAATCCCTTATGGGTACGGGTGTCTCCCGTGCCGGACAGCAGGAGGACCTCGATGGCGGCTTCCCGGTGCGTTTCGCGACGGGTGCTGGCGGTGGTGTGCGGGACGGCGGCGCTGTCGTCGCTGATGCTGCCGTCCGGGCAGGCGGCCGGGCAGCGGGCCGAGCCGCGGTACGTGGTGTTCCAGGGCGGTGGGACGTACAACTGGACCAGACCGGCCGGGGTCGAGAACGTATCCGTCTATTTGTGGGGCGCGAGCGGCGGAGGCGGTGGGGGCGCCGGGGGCGGGGGCGGCGGCCGGGGAGACGACCAGGCGACGGTGATCGGCCCCAACAACGCACGGTACCGCGGCGGCGGCGGAGGCGGTGCCGGTGGTGCGGGCGGCGGAGGCGGGGCGGGAGACTTCGTCGAGTGCCACCTCGGCAGATTCCAGCTCCTGGTGGTGGAGCCCACCCTGCGGGTGGTAGTGGGCCGGGGCGGAACCGGCGGAACCGCCGGCCCGGGCGGCAGCGGCGAGACCACGGCAGGGCTGCTGTTCGACAACCCGGCGACACCGGGTACCGGCGGGGACGGCGGAGGGGACGGCGGGACCTCGCGGCTCATCGCCACGACCACCCTGTCCGGGAGGAACGAAACCGACTTGTCCCGAGCGTCGGGAGGCACCGGCGGCGGCGGAACCCGCGGCGGGGGCGGCGGGCTGGACGGGATCCCGTCGTATCTCGAACCCGGCGGAGAGGGCCGGGCCGGTGCGGGCGGGGCGGGTGGCGGCGCGGGGAGTGCGGCGGCGGACACCTTCTGCCAGACCCGCGACCGGACCGTCACCTTCGGCACCGGTGGTACGGACGGCACCTCCGGCGGGTCCGGAGCACAGGGCGCGCTCCCGGCGGGCGGCGCGGGCGGCGGTCCGGGTACCGGAGGCCGTGGAGGCGCCGCACCCGCCGTCACCCAGGTGACCCTCCCCGACGGCACCGTCTTCCCGGTGCCCGCCGGTGTCCTCAGCGGCGGCGGTACGGGCGGGAACGGCGGTACGGGCGGCCGGGGCGGCGACGGCAGCTACAAAACCGGCCAGGGCGGCGGTGTGGTCCGCGCACAGAACGGGAACCCCGGCGGCCGCGGCTTCTACGGCGGCGACGGATCCCAGGGGCTGGTCGTCATCGCCTGGTAACCCCGAACAACTACTCCGGGCCGGCACCAGGGCAGCAATCGGGCCTGATGACACAGCAGCCGGCCGGTCCGAACAGCAACCTGCACAGCTCACAGACGATCGGGGCCCCGGGGGCCGTCGTGGCGCAGGCCGCCGCATGGTGCGCCGGGAACGGGAACGGAGCTGCCGCGGCGCTCCCCACGGCACCCGGATTCAGAACCACGGCCGCCGCCACTGCCGCCATGACAGCGGCAAGCCTCTTGCCCGTCGTCATCACTGGTCTCCTTCTGCTGGTACCGGCATTCCCCTGCCTGCGTTCCTGCGCGAAGTGGCCGCGGCCCGGGGGGCGGGTACGGCAGTGACCGCGCCGAAGCGGACACGGCCGTCGCGGACACTCCGTCCGCCCCCGGCCGGGACCGCACGCCGGAAGCACTTGGCATGGACACCATCATCGGGCGAAGAACTCGAAAAGGACCATCCCTCACAAGAGGGACAGCTGAACGGGTGCCCGCCGGAGGAAGCCCCCTCCTCGGTGGCACTCACCGGCCTCCACCCCGGATACCCCGCTCAAGGTGGCGGAAAGTGCACACGGGATTACGTTGATGGGTGATCCCCTCTTCCACCCTGGGGCCGGCCCCGGGTTCCCGCGGAAAGGCCTGCGCCATGCTTCTTCCTCGTGCCTTGTCCAGTCCCGTCCGGCTCACGCGGACCGGACGCGGGCAGCTGCTCCGTCCGGTCGGTGCGAGTGCGGTGCTGATGCTCGGGGCGGGGGTGCTGTGGCCCCCGGAGGCGGCTGCCCAGCCTCAGCCCGGCTGCGTGGCATCGGGGGCGACGACCACCCTCTGCACGGGCTACACCAGCACCACGTACACCGTCCCCGACAACGCCACTTCGGTGTCCTTCACCCTGGTCGGGGCAGGGGGTGGCGGGGGCGGTGGCACCACGACTCTGGGCGGCGCCTCGGGCGAGGGGGCGGGCGCGGGCGGAACGCTGCGGTGCACGGTCACCGGCCTCGCGGGCCGGACGCTGAACGTCACCGCCGCGGGTCCGGGCCACCCCGGCTACCGCGGCCCCGGCGGACCTGCGGGCCCCGGCGGAGGCGGGGACGACGTCGGCGCGAACGGCTTCGGAGGAAGTAGCGGCGCCCGTAACGGAGGCGGCGGCGGTGGAGGGGGCGGAGGGGCAAGCAATGTCCGTCTCGGGACCTACGGAACCGAGTTCACCGCCGTCGCGGCCGGCGGAGGCGGCGGAGCAGGTATCAACAGGCTCCCGTTCTTCGGACTCAGCGGATCCGGGGGTTCCGCCCCCGTGGTGGCGTCCTCGGCGCTGGGCCTGTCAGCCCTCGGCGGGAATACCCTCCTCGACTTCGCAACCTCCGACCCGCCTGCCGGGGGAGCCGCGGACTGCGGCGCGTCGGGCGCCTTCGCCGTCACCTCCAAAACCTCCACCACGGGCGGCGACCCCGACGGCCTCACCGGAGGAACCGCGAGCGGCGTACCCGCCTCCTGCGGCACGGCGAACGGCCGCGGCGGCAACGGCGGCTCCCCCACCGATCCGCACGGAACCACCGGCGAACCCGGCTGCGTCGTCATCACCTACAGCACCACCTGACCCCCGGCGATGAGAGGTACCGGCGCTGCCGCCTTCGGCCCTCCGGGGAACAGGAAGGCTGAGCGCCGCCCGCCCGCAACCTCAACCTCAATCTCAACCGGCATCACACCGAGGTCACCAGGCGATCACCACGTGGCCGTCGCCGCCCTTACCGCCGTTACTGCCGGCCTGGCTGCCCACCCCGTTCGTGTACAGGAACCTCTCCGTCGCCCCCTTGCCACCCGCGCCGCCGTTACCTCCGTTACCTCCGCTGCCGCCACCTTGCCCGACGGAAGCCGGAGGAGTGTAGGTCCGGCCGTCGGGCAGCGTAACGGTGGTGACGACGAGGCCTGCTCCTGCACCACCTGCCCCTCCGGTCCCCCCGTTGCCGCCGATACCCCGGTCCGGTGAATACAGGACCGGGCGGGTGCCGTTGATGCCCGGGGTACCACCGGCTCCGCTGCTACCGCCGACTCCGTTGGTGACCGGTTCCGTCTCCTCGCCCTCGCACAGAGCGGTGGTTGACCCACCCCCGGCCGGGCCACCGGCGCCGCCCGGCCGGCCCTCGCTGTTGAAGGCCCCTTCACCGCCGAGACCGCCCCGGCCGGATTCCCCGCTGAGCACCCCCGCCGCCGGGTCCCCGCCGACGAAGAGGCCGGTCGGTGCGGCGCCTACGCCGTCCGACCCGCCACCGCCGGTCCCGCCCGGGACCGGGATCAGCAGCAGGGCGTCGTGCCCGCCCTGCGCCGCGCCACCGCCTGAACCGCCTTCACGGCCGGGGGCGACCCGCACCGACAGCGACTCACCGGCTAGCTGGGCGGCGGTGAAGGTACACGCGACGAAGCTTCCGACACCTCCGCCGCCGCCTCCGCCGCCTCCACCACCCCCGCCGCCACCGGGTCCGTTCCGGACACCAGGAGGAGCACCGGGGGGATTGCCGGTGGTGGCACCACCCCTGGCTCCGCCTCCGCCGCCGGCTCCGCCACCGCCTCCGCCACTGGCGCCCCACAGATACACGGTGAACTCCTCCACCCCCACGGGCACGCTCCACTGCTGAGGGCCGTCAGCCGGAGTGAATACTCGGTACCCAGGCTCATCCACCGCCCGCCCCGGCATGTCCGATGCGGCGTACCCCACCCCCGCAGGTGTCGCCACCCACATCACACTCCCTGCGAGCGTCGCCGTCATCACGCATCGCCGCACACGAGATCCTCGCACCGCATCCTCCTCAGGAACCCCTCCAGTGACAGTGGTCCCTCTGTCCCCTGGCCGCTTCACGGCCACACGCGCAGGCAGCGCCTGTCCCCCATTCGTCTTCGACGAAGAGGCCATCTGCATCCGGCGTCCAACGGAAAAGGGGCACCCGAGCGGCGGACGGGGGGAATTCCGGGCGGTGATCACGGGTGCTCGGTAGGGTCGGTGGTCTTGGACGGTGACGGACAGGAGCGTGCCGATGCAGTCTGGCGAGCAGTCTTCCCGGTCGGGTTCGCGGGTCGATCCGTGGCGCGGACGGTACGCGGCACGGGCGGCCGGGATGGTCGCCTCCGAGGTCCGGGCCCTGTTCGCCGTGGCATCGCGGCCGGAAATCGTATCGCTGGCCGGGGGCATGCCGAACGTGTCCGCGCTGCCGCTGGACGCCATCGGCACGCTCATGGCCGAACTGGTGGCGGAACGGGGCGCGGTGGCGCTCCAGTACGGCTCCGCGCAGGGGGACCCTGGGCTGCGGGAGACGATCTGCCGGGTGATGGCCGCCGAGGGCATCGACGACGCGCACCCCGACGACGTGATGGTCACCGTCGGCTCCCAGCAGGCCCTCGACCTGGTGACCCGGGTGTTCGTCGACCCCGGCGACACCGTCGTCACCGAAGCCCCCACCTATGTGACCGCCCTCGGCGTCTTCGCCGCCTACCAGGCCAACGTCGTGCACGTCGCCATGGACGAGGACGGCGTCGTCCCCGAGGCGCTGACGGAGACCTTCGCCCGGCTGGAGCGCGAGGGACGGCCCGCGAAGCTCTTCTACACCGTGCCGACGTTCCAGAACCCGGCCGGTGTCACCCTTTCCGCAGCACGCCGCCCCCAGGTGGTGGAGGTCTGTCGCCGGGCCGGGGTCCTGCTTCTGGAGGACAACCCGTACGGCCTGCTCCACCTCGACGGCGACGAGCCGATGCGGGCCCTGCGCGCCGACGCCCCGGACGACGTGATCTATCTCGGCTCCTTCTCCAAAACCCTCGCCCCCGGACTCCGGGTCGGCTGGGCGCTCGCCCCGGCGGCCGTACGGGAGAAGCTGGTGCTCGCGGCCGAGAGTGCGATGCTCTCGCACTCCGTCTTCAACCAGCTCGCCGTCGACCGCTATCTGCGCACCCAGCCCTGGCCCGAGCAGATGAAGGACTTCCGGGCGATGTACCGGGAGCGGCGCGACACCATGCTCGACGCACTGGAGAAGTACATGCCCCCGGGGGTTTCGTGGACCCGCCCGGCCGGCGGCTTCTTCGTGTGGGTCACCCTCCCCGAAGGACTGGACTCCAAGGCGATGCTCCCCAGAGCGATCCAGTCCCGGGTCGCGTACGTCCCGGGCACCGGGTTCTACGCGGACGGCGGCGGACGCCAGGCGATGCGGCTGTCGTACTGCTACCCGCCACCCGAGCGGATCCGCGACGGGGTACGGCTGCTCGCGGACGTCATCGGCGCCGAGCTGCGGCTGCGGGACGTCTTCGGCACCTCCGCCCCCGCCACCAGCACCGGGCCTCAGGCACCCGGCCCCGACCAGGCATGACCACCGAGAAAGAACGAGGAACCATGACCGATCTGCGGGTGGTCGTCATCGCGGGCGGCCTCTCCCCCGAGCGCGAGGTCTCCCAGAAGTCCGGCGCCCGGGTCGCCGACGCCCTGCGCCGCGCCGGGGTCGGAACCGAACTCCGCGACGTCGGACCGGATCTGCTGCCCGCGCTCGCCGACGCCCAGGGTGCTGTGGTCTTCCCGGTGCTGCACGGGGTGGCCGGCGAGGACGGCACCATCAAGGAGATCCTCGAACTCGCCGGGGTGCCGTATGTCGGCGCCCGTCCCGGAGCCTGCCGCGCCGCGTTCGACAAGGCGGTGGCGAAGGAGACGTTCGTACGCGCCGGACTGTCCACCCCTGCGTCGGTCACCCTCCCCAAGGAGGCGTTCCACGACCTGGGCGCCGCCGCGCTCACCGCCCGGATCACCGAGCGGCTGGGGCTGCCGCTGTTCGTGAAACCGCGGGCGGGCGGCTCCGCCTTCGGGGTGAGCCGCGTCGAGCGCGCCGAGCAGCTCCCCGAGGCGCTGATGGCATGCTTCGCCTACCACGACGAGGCCCTGATCGAACGTCTCGTCACCGGCACCGAGATCGCCGTCGGCGTCGCCGACCTGGGCGAAGGCCCCTTCGCCCTCCCGGCCGTCGAGATCGCGGCGGAGGGCCTGTACGACTACACCGCCCGCTACACGCCCGGCGCCGTCGAGTTCCACCACCCGGCCCGGATCTCCCCGGCGGCGGCCGAGGAGGCCGCCCGGGTCGCGGTAGCCGCCCACCGGACCCTCGGGCTGCGCGACCTGTCCCGTACAGACGCCATCGTCACCACCGAGGGAGAGGTGGTGGTGCTGGAGACCAACGTCGCCCCCGGGATGACCCTCACCAGCACCTACCCGATGGCCCTGGAGGCCGCCGGGCTCGGCTTCGGGGACTTCTGCCGCGACCTGGCCGCAGCGGCCGAACAGCGACACCGCTCCTGAGCCCGTCCCGGAAGAGTGTGCCGAGCGGTTGCTGAGACGGCTGGCTGCGGAGTGCGTGAACGTCGGCGGTCCGGCTGCAGCGTCCGATGTGGGCAGCCCGGCTGAGGTGCAAGCGCTGCTGGACACCCGGCTGGTCGTGCGTCGCGGCGACCGGCACCAAAAGCGGGTCCGTGAACCGGCCGAGTCCGTTCGGGCCCTGCTGCGTCGGCTCATCGGACGAACAGCAGTGTCACATGATCACGCCCCGCCGAGGCCGTCGCCCGTCCGGGTGGCCTCACACACCACCGCCATGAGCCGGAGAGGCAGTGCACAGGCAGGGATCAGGCAAGCACTCCGCCCGAAACTCCTGAAGGTGGTCACGCCGTCCCCCGCAGAGAGGCACTCCCGCCTGATACTGGTCCGAGTGTTCGCGTCGGAAGACCCGACCCGCCCCGGACCGCCGTGTAGCGCCAAGGTCAACAACTGCCCTTACCCGCCCTGACCTGCAAGAAAGCAGCCCAGGGGCCCGTCCGACAATCTGCCGAGGAGAGACCGTTGAGGATGCTCATCAATGTCCCCGAAACCGTGGTCGCCGATGCCCTGCGCGGTGTGGCGGCCGCCCATCCCGAGCTGACCGTGGACGTGGAGAACCGGGTGATCGTGCGCCGTGACGCGCCGGTGGCCGGGAAGGTGGGGCTGGTGTCCGGCGGCGGGTCCGGGCACGAGCCCCTGCACGGGGGGTTCGTGGGGCCGGGCATGCTGTCCGCCGCGTGCCCCGGGGAAGTCTTTACGAGTCCCGTGCCGGACCAGATGGTGCGGGCGGCGGCCGCCGTGGACAGTGGGGAGGGGGTGCTGTTCATCGTGAAGAACTACACGGGGGACGTCCTCAACTTCGAGATGGCCGCCGAGCTCGCGGAGGACGAGGGCGTACGGCTGGCGAAGGTGCTGGTCGACGACGATGTGGCGGTCACCGACAGCCTGTACACGGCGGGGCGGCGCGGCACGGGTGCCACGCTGTTCGTGGAGAAGATCGCGGGGGCCGCCGCCGAGGAGGGCGCTCCGCTGGAGCGGGTGGAATCGCTGGCGCGGCGGGTCGACGAGGTTTCGCGGAGTTTCGGTGTGGCTCTGAGCGCGGTCACCACTCCCGCCAAGGGGAGTCCGACCTTCGAGCTGCCGTCCGGGGAGCTGGAGCTGGGCATCGGCATCCACGGGGAGCCGGGCCGGGAGCGGCGGGCGATGATGACCTCCCGGGAGATCGCCGATTACACCGTCGACGTGCTGGTGGCCGACCGGCGGCCGAGCGGGCCGGTGCTGCTGCTGGTCAACGGGATGGGCGCCACTCCGCTGCTGGAGCTGTACGGGTTCAACGCCGAGGTGCACCGGGCGCTCAAGGAGCGGGGGGTGACCGTCGCCCGTACCCTCGTCGGGAACTACGTGACCTCCCTCGACATGGCGGGCTGCTCGGTGACGCTCTGCGAGGCCGACGAGGAGCTGGTACGGCTCTGGGACGCGCCCGTGCAGACCCCGGCGCTCCGCTGGGGCCGCTGAGCGGGGTCCGACCGCTCGCCACCGGGGGCCGTCCTCACGGATGATCGGTCCAGGGACGCCCTTCGACTCAAGGGAGTGCACGTGCTCGACGCCGAATTCTTCCGTCGCTGGCTCACGGGGACCGCCGCTCTGGTCGACCGGGAGGCCGCCCGGCTCACCGAACTCGACTCCGCCATCGGGGACGCCGACCACGGATCCAATCTGCAGCGGGGTTTCACGGCCGTGACCGAGGCACTGGCGAAGGACGCCCCGGAGACCCCGGGAGCGGTGCTGGTCCTCGCGGGCGGGCAGCTCATCTCCAAGGTCGGGGGCGCCTCCGGACCGCTGTACGGAACGCTTCTGCGGCGTACGGGAAAGGAGCTGGGCGATGCCGCCGAGGTGACACCCGGACAGTTCGCCGCAGCGTTCGCCGCGGGAGTCGCGGCGGTGGCCGGGCTCGGCGGGGCCAAGGCCGGGGACAAGACGATGCTGGACGCCCTGGAACCGGCCGTCGCCGCGCTCGGCGCGGACACGGACACCTTCGCCGCGGCCAGGGACGCGGCCGGACAGGGCGCGCGGGACACCGTGCCGCTGCTGGCCCGCAAAGGCCGGGCGAGTTATCTGGGGGAACGGAGCATCGGACACGAGGACCCGGGAGCCGCATCGTCCGCGCTGCTGCTGGCCGCGCTGGCCGAGGCGGTGGCCTGATGGCGGGCGGCACGGTGGGGATCGTCCTGGTGTCGCACAGCCGTGAGGTCGCCGATTCCGCGGCCGCGCTCGCGGTGGCGCTCGCGGGCGCGGGCCCCGACGCGCCGGTCGCGGCTGCGGGCGGCACCCCCGACGGCGGTCTCGGAACCAGTTCCGAACTGATCGCGGGGGCGGCGGCGGCCGTGGACCGGGGTGCGGGGGTGGCAGTCCTGGTGGACCTCGGCAGCGCCGTACTGACGGTGAAGGCGCTGCTCGCCGAGGGCGACGAGCTGCCGCCGGACACCCGGTTGGTGGACGCGCCGTTCCTGGAGGGCGCGATCGCCGCGGTGGTGACGGCGTCCGCCGGGGGCGGGCTGGACGCGGTGGAGGCCGCGGCCTCGGAGGCGTACGGCTACCGGAAGGCCTGACCCGGACCGCCGGACGGCCCGGCTGCCGTTCGGCGGAACAGCGGTGGCGGGCGGCGGGGCACGCTCCTAGCGTCGGTAGCGACCGTGCGTGCCTTCCCTCACCGAAAGACCTGACCATGCGTGCCATACGTCTCGCGCCGCTCGCCGCCCTGACCACCGCCGTCCTGGCGTTCGCCGCTCCGGCGGCCGCCGCCGTTCCGGTGCCGGGACCGGTTCCGGTGCCCGCTCCCGCGACCGGCGCGACAACGGGAACGGACCCCGGTGCCGCAGCCGACGCGGGCACGGGCGCGGGCGCGGATTCCGGTGCGGTGGCGGAGCAGGGCGGCGGGGTGACCTCGTTCGGGTTCACCGTGGCCCCGGAGACCGTCGCGCCCGGCGGTACGGTCACCCTGCGGGCGACGGAGTGCTCCGGCCCCGCCGTGACCGCCTCGTCGGGTGTCTTCGCACCGGTCACCCTGGCCGAGGGGCTGCCCGGCACGGCGACCGTCTTCCCGGAGGCGGAGCCGGGGACCGCGTACGACATCACCTTCGACTGCCAGGGCGAACGGGGCACCGCACGGCTGCTCGTCGCCGAGGAGTCCGAGGCGGGACGGGTTCGGGCAGGGCAGGATCCGGCCGGGCAGGAGGACGGCGGCGTCGTCGTCCGGGAACCGGTTCCGGATTCCGGTACCGGTACCCGCGATTCCGGTGCGCACGATTCCGGTGCGGGGGCGCACGACGGTACGTCGGCACACCGCTCCGAGTCCCCGGTGAAGCCGGACGGCGGGGTACGGGCGGGTGGCGGAGGCAGTCTGCCGCAGTCCGGTCCCGAGCGGATCGCCGCCGGGTCCGCTCTGATGGCGGGCGCGGCAGCGGCCGGTGCCGTCCTGTTCGCGGTACGCCGGCGGCGTACCGGCCACGGCGTCTGACGCCCCCTCACCGCCGTGCTGCCGCCGCCCCCGCCGCCCGCCCATCGCGCTCCGCGCGGCGGACCGTGGTTCGCGCTGCTCTGCGTCCTGCTGTTGGGGTTCTTCCTGGTGCGTACGGGGACGGGCGCGCCGGGCACCGGACCCGGCGCGTCGGCAGCGGTCGGCCCGCCCCGGCCCGCACCGGCCGCCGCCGGAGGCCGTACCGGCGCCGAACCACCGGGCACAGCCGTACCGCTCCCCCACTCCCCACCGCGCCGGATCGTCATCCCGTCCCTGCGGATCGACGCCCCGGTGCTCGGTACGGGGCTGACCGCGGACCGGTCCGTCGCACCGCCGCCCACCGGGGAACCCAACCTCGCGGGCTGGTACACAGGATCCGTATCACCCGGTGAACGCGGTACGGCCGTCGTCGTCGGCCATGTCGACACCGAGACCGGCCCGGCCGTCTTCCACCCTCTGGCCCGGCTCGGCCCCGGGGACCGTATCGAGGTGGGCCGGGAGGACGGCCGTACCGCGGTGTTCACGGTGTACGGCGTCGAGTCCCTGCCCCGGGACGGTTTCCCGGCCGGCCGGGTCTACCGGGACGCGCCCGGGCCCGAGCTCCGGCTGATCACCTGCGGCGGCCGCTGGTCGCCGGGGGCTGGCTACGAGGAGAACGTGGTCGTGTTCGCCCGGGCGGGCGGCTGAGCCCGTCCGACGAGCGCGACGGCCTCGGGAACCGTGAGGCTGCCGCCCTCCCCGTACGCGCGCTGCCACGCCTCCCCGCCCAGTGCCGCCCGGGCCGCCGCCTCGGCCTCGGTCCGGGTCCGCCGCTCGTCGTGGAAGGGCTGGAGGCCGAGCCCGCCGGAGCGGTGCCCCGCCGCGTCGAAGACGGCGATCAGCCGTGCCGCGTCCTCGGCTTCCCCGAGCCGGGCCATCGCCCAGGCGGCGCAGAGGAACTGGTCCACCATCAGCCGGGTGACGAAGTCTCCGAGCCCCTCCAGCAGGCGGAGCGCGGTCCGGCAGTGGTCAAGGGCCCGTGGGAACCGGCCGTCCTGGCAGTCGAGCCACGCGTGGATGCCGCTGATCAGCCCCCGGAACAGCTCGGGCGCCTCCGCGCTGAGCTGCTTCTCCAATACGTCGAGCTGGGCGCGGGCCTGCTCGGTCCGTCCGGTGGCGCCGTAGTGCCGGGCGAGGAGCATATTCGGGGTGGCCAGGAACTCCGCCTCTCCGGCAGTCGTCCCGGCGTCCCGGGCCGCGTCGAGCAGTTCCCGCTCCGCGGCCTCCCGCACGGCCGGATCGGTGGCCGTCCGCAGCTTCAGGAACATCAGGCGCGCCTTGTAGACGGAGGACACCTGTACGGGCTGGCGGGACCGGTCCACGATCCGCAGGGCGTCCTGGTAGTCGGCGGCGGCCGCCTCGTTCCGGCCGTTCCACTCGTGGTTCTCGCCCCGGACCGCGTACGACTCGGCAATGCCCCAGTCGTCACCGGCGGCCGTGAACAGGGCGAGGGCCCGGTCCGGGTCCGATTCCGGGCCGGCGTCCTCGGGTGTCACGCCCGGCGGTCCCTCTCCGCCGGGTGGCCGGGTGAACGCGCCCGACCGCAGCCGTACCCGCATGAGCAGGGTGAAGCCCAGGTCCCAGCCGTCCGCCGCGCCCCGCGCGTACTGCTCCTCGCAGGCGGCGACGAGGGCGTCGGCGGACTCGTCGAGACCCGTGAAGCCGCCGGTCATCAGCTTGCAGAAGAACCACATGGCCGCGGGCTGGCGGACCAGTTGGGGCAGCCCCGGTTCATAGGCGCCGACAATGCGCCGGAGCCGGTCCCGGGTTTCGGCCTTCTTCACCGCCATACCGTCGGGGCCGCCCGCGGCCAGCGCCGTCATGCGGACGCCGCGCCGCGCCTCCCACAACCGGTCCGGGGACCACGGCGGCGGTGTGTCGGTGCAGCGTCCCGCGACCGGCTCGGCGGGCCGTACGGGTGCCTCGAACGGATCGGGCCCGAGGGCGGCGACGGCGGTCGACCAGGTACGGGCGTCGGACTGGAGCGACCGCAACTGCCAGTACCAGCCCAGGGAGAGGACGAGGCAGAGCCCCTCCTGCTCCTCCTCGTAGTGGACGGCGGTGCGCAGGGCGGCCCGGACATTGCCGATCTCGGTGTCCAGCCGGGTCATCCACATGCTGCCGCCGGGGCCGCGCAGGGCGGATTCACCGATCCGGGTCAGTTCGCGGTACGTCCTCAGATGGCCGCGCTCGACGGCCTCCCGCTCCCCGGCTGCGTCGAGGCGGTCGGCGGCGTACTCGGCCACGGTTTCGAGGAGGCGGTAGCGCATGGCGGAGCCGTCGCCGGGCGCGGCGACCACCAGCGACTTGTCGACCAGGGCGCCCAGGGCGTGCAGGACGTCGGGACCATCGGGACTGTCGGGGCTGTCAGGGCTGTCGGGACCGCCGTCCGGACCGGCACCGCAGACGGCCTCCGCCTCCGGGAGGGCGCAGCCTCCGGCGAAGACGGAGAGGCGGCGCAGGACGGTGCGTTCGTGGTGGTCGAGGAGGTCCCAGGACCAGTCGACGACGGCGCGGAGGGTTTGCTGGCGGGGCAGGACGGTGCGGCTGCCGCCGGTGAGGAGGCGGAAGCGGTCGTCGAGGCGGTCGGCTATCTGGCGGGTGGTGAGCATGCGCAGGCGGGCGGCGGCGAGTTCGATGGCGAGGGGGAGGCCGTCGAGGCGGCGGCAGATCTCGGCGGCGGCCCGCGGGTCGTCGGTGACGGTGAATCCGGGGCGGGCGGCGGCACCGCGCTCCCCCAGCAGCCGCAGCGCGGCATCCCGGTGCAGCGGGCCCACCGGCCGCACCAGCTCACCGGGCACGCCCAGCGGTTCACGGCTCGTCGCCAGAACCGTCACCCCCGGACAGCTCTCCAGCACCCGCGCCACCAGCCCCGCCGCCGCACCCACCACATGCTCACAGTTGTCCACGATCAACAGCATCCGCCGCTGCCGGCAGTGCTCCACCAGACGGGCGAGCGGATCGGGTGCCTGGCCCGGGGCCCGTACGGCCAGGGGAGGTTCGCGGACGCCCAGCGCCGCGAGGACGGCGTCGGCAACGGCCGTACCGCCGTCGCGCACCGGGGCGAGTTCGGAGATCCACACGCCGTCCGGGTACGCGGGGCCCTTCGTGCTGCTGGTGCCGGTGGTGCCTGCGGTGTCGGCGGCCTCCAGGGCCAGCCGGGTCTTGCCCGCGCCGCCCGGGCCGACGAGGGTGACGAGGCGCTGCGTTGAGAGGGCCGACGTCACATCGGCGAGATCGTCGCCGCGGCCGACGAACGACGTCAGGCGCGCGGGAAGGTTTCCGGGTACGGGCGGAGCGTCCCCGCCTCCGGGCGGCCCGGCGAGCAGTTCGACATGGAGGGCACGCAGCCCGGCCCCGGGATCGGTGCCGAGCCGCTCCGCGAGGCGCACCCGGACCTCCTCGTAGGCGGCCAGCGCCGCGGCTTGGCGGCCGCTCGCGGCGAGCGCCCTGATCCACAGCGCCTGCAGGGGCTCGTCGAGAGGCTCGGCGGCGGCCAGCGCAGCTGCCTCGGGGAGGGCGGCATCGGCCCGGCCGAGCGCGAGCGCCGCGGCGACCGCGCCCCGGCGGGCCTCGGCATGGCGCTGCCGGGCGCGTACGGCGAGGGGATCGCGCTCCCCGTCCGGGAGGTCCGCGAGCGGCGGGCCCTGCCAGAGCGCGAGGGCCTCCCCGAAGAGCCGGGCGGCCTCGGCCGGGGGGCCCGTATCCAGAACGGCGAGGCCGTCCGCGGTGAGCGCCTCGAACCGGAAGAGGTCCACCTCGTCCGGGGCGGCGACCAGCCGGTAGCCGCCGGGAGTCAGCTCCACGGCCTCCCGCCCGATCGCCCGGCGCAACCGTCCGACGAGCGCCTGGAGGGCGGCGGCCGGATCCCGGGGCGGCTCCCCGGCCCACACCTGGGCGGCCAGCCCGGCCGGCGGTACGGGGCGGCCCGCGGCGGCGGCGAGGGCGGTGAGCAGGGCGCGTACGCGCCCTCCGCCGGGCACGACGGGGCCGTCGGCTCCGCCGGGCGGGACGGCGCGGGCGGGCCCGAGCACCCGGTAACGAATGATCACGCGCCCATTCTCCCCCGCGGGGGCGCCTCCGGCTGCGGGGTGCGGGGTGGGGGCGGTGTGCGGGGTGGGGGCGGTGTGCCGGCTGCGGGCCGTCGGGTGGCTGGTCGCGCAGTTCCCCGCGCCCCTTTCCTGCCCGCCCCTGCCCGCGGGGAGCACCCTGCGCGGTGGATGCCGGATGCCGACCGCGCGCCGCCGGTGGCCGGTCGCGCAGTTCCCCGCGCCCCTTTCCTGCCCGCCCCTGCCCGCGGGGCACGCCCTGCGGAGTGCGCCGTGCAGGGTGGGATTGTGTGCCGACCGCGCGCCGCCGGTGGCCGGTCGCGCAGTTCCCCGCGCCCCTTTCCTGCCCGCCCCTGCCCGCCCCTGCCCGCGGGGGGATGCCGGTGGCCGGGCGCGTAGTTCCCCGCGCCCCTCGGCCGGGGCCGTACGCCCATCGCGCACCGTCGGCGGCTCGGCGCGGCCCTTTCCTACCCGACCCCTCCTTGCCAGGGGCAGCACCTTCACAGGCGAGACACAAAGCGCCTCTCACCTGTAGATTGGTCTACACCATTGCGCCCGACCGACTGCCACCCAGCGTGCGCACACACAGACAGGGACTTCCGTGGAAGTTGTCATCGTTCCGGATGCCGCCGCAGGCGGCGAACTCATCGCCGAAGCCATGGCCGCCCTGCTGCGGCGCAAGCCCGAGGCCCTTCTCGGGGTCGCCACCGGGTCGACGCCGCTGCCCGTCTACCAGGCGCTGTCCGCCAAGGTCCGGGCCGGTGAGGTGGATGTGGCCGGGGCCCGGATATGCCAGCTCGACGAGTACGTGGGGCTGCCCGCCGGGCACCCCGAGTCCTACCGGTCCGTGGTGCTGCGGGAGGTCGTGGAGCCCCTCGGGCTCTCGGAAGCCTCCTTCATGGGGCCCGACGGCGGCGCCGAGGACATACCCGCCGCCTGTGCCGCCTACGACAGCGCGCTGACCGAGGCGGGCGGGGTGGACCTCCAGCTGCTCGGCATCGGTACGGACGGGCACATCGGGTTCAACGAGCCCTGCTCGTCGCTGGCGTCGCGGACCCGCATCAAGACGCTCACCGAGCAGACCCGCAAGGACAACGCTCGTTTCTTCGACAGCATCGACCAGGTCCCGCACCATGTGATCACGCAGGGGATCGGGACCATCCTGGAGGCCCGGCACCTGGTGCTGCTGGCCACCGGCGAGGCGAAGGCGGACGCCGTGGCGCTGGCCGTCGAGGGGCCGCTGTCCGCGCTGGTCCCGGCTTCGGCGCTGCAGCTCCACCCGCACGCCACGATCATCGCCGACGAGGCCGCCGCCTCGCGGCTCAAGCTGGGCGACTACTTCCGTGCCACCTACGCGGCCAAGCCCGCGTGGCAGGGGATCTGAGCCGTCGCTCCGAGACCGGTCGCGTCCCGTCCGGTTCCCGTGGGACACCCGCGGAAACCGGACGGCTTCGGCGGGTAACCGTCTTGACCCGCCGGAGGGCCGCAGGATGTAAGGATTCTGTCCCGGCCGGAACAAATCCAGCGCGCAACCACCCTTCGGGGCCCCGGGGTTGATACGGTGCGCTGGCCCGGCGCCGCCCGCGCGCGCCGGGCGGCGTGCGGATGTGCGGCCCCGGGGGGAACCACATGGACGACGACAGCGCCGCGTTCGGCGGCCCGCCCCGTGCTGCGGCGGAGGACGGGCCGGGCGGCGGGGAGCCCCCCGACGACGCCGAGGTGGTCCGGGCGAGCCTCGAACGCGTCAGACGCCGGGCCGGACACGTGGTCCGGTACTTCTTCGCCCATCTCTTCCGCCACCACCCCCATCTCCGCCCGCTGTTCCCGGCGGTGATGGACGATCAGTACGAGCGGATGTTCACCGCCCTCACCCAGGTCGTGGAGCAGTTAGGCCGTCCCGGACTCCCGGCCCGGCTGGAGCGGCTCGGCCGGGACCACCGCAAGTTCGGGGTCGCCGACGCGGACTATCCGGCCGTCGGGGCGAGTCTGGTGGCCGCCCTGCGCCGGCACTCCCCGGCCACCTGGGACGCGCCGACGGAGGCGGCCTGGCAGCGGACGTACCGGAGCATCGCCGCGCATATGGCTGCGGGTGCCCGCCGCGCCGCCGCGGCCGGGGAGCCCGGCTGCTGGGAGGCCACCGTCGTCTCGCACCGGCTGCACGGCGACCACACGGCTGTGATCCGGGCCGCCGTCCGCAGACCGTACCCCTGGCTGCCGGGGCAGTACGCGACCGTCGAGCACCAGGATCTGCCCGGAGTGTGGCGGCCCTACTCACTGGCGGGGGTCACGGTGGCGGACGAACGGGAACGGGTGCTGGAGTTCCATGTGGGCCGGGTGCCCGGCGGGCTGCTCAGCGGGGTGCTGTGCGATACGACCCGGCCGGGCCACCGGCTCCGGCTCGGCCCGGCATCGGGATCCGCGCTCGCCCCGCCGCCCGGCACTCCGGGCGTCACCCTGATCGCCGGGGGTACGGGCTGGGCCCCGGTCAAGCCGGTCCTCGACGAACTGCTGCGCCGCCGTCCGGCCCCGCGGATCCGGGTGGACGCGGTGGCCCGGGGCGAGGCCCATTTCTACGACGGGGCCTTCCTGGACGGGCTGCTCAGGGACCGGCCCTGGCTGAGCGCCTACTGGTGGTACCAGGAGCAGGGCGAGGGCCTGATCAGGGCCGCCGAACGGCTCCACGAGCATCTGCGCAGACGCCGCGACTGGGCCGGGGAGACCGTCTATCTCTGCGGCCCCGGGGGCTTTGTCCAGGAGACCGCCGAACTGCTGTTCTCGTGCGGGCTGCCGCCCGAGGCCCTGATCCGGGATCCGCAGCCGGCGTCGGCGGCGCGGCGGGGGCACGTCTCGCACGCGGAGGCGTTCCTCGACCCGTCGGCGGTGCACTGGATCGACCCGGACGCCCGGATCGGGCCGGATGCCCGGATCGGCCCGCCCGCGGACCCGGGCGCCGCCCCTCCGGCACCGGCCACCGCGGCCGGGCCGTCGTGCCTGCCGCGCCCGGCGGAGGTCAGGGGCCGTACCAGAGCGTCGTGACCTCGCAGAACTCGCGGATACCGTGCCCGGAGAGCTCCCGGCCGTATCCGGAGCGCTTGACGCCGCCGAAGGGGAAGGCGGGGTGGGACGCGGTCATGCCGTTGAAGAAGACCCCGCCCGCTTCGATCTCGCGGGCGCAGCGGGCCGTCTCGCGCTCGTCCCGGGTCCAGACACTCGAACTGAGCCCGAAGGGTGTGTCGTTGGCCAGGGCGATGGCCTGGTCGAGGTCGAGGGCGCGATAGACGGTGGCGACGGGGCCGAAGGCCTCCTCCCGGTGGATGCGCATGTCCGGGCGGACATCGGTGAGGACGGTGGGTTCGTAGAACCAGCCGTGGTCCCGGCCGGGCGGGCGGGCCGCGCCGCACAGGGCGCGGGCCCCGAGGGACAGGGCGTCGGCGACGAGGGCTTCGAGATCGGCCCGCCCCTGTTCGGTGGCGACCGGCCCGACGTCGGTGTTCTCGTCCAGGGGGTTGCCGACGACGAGCTCCCGCATCCGGGCGGTGAACCGTTCGCAGAAGGCGTCGTGGACGTCGGTGTGCACGATGAACCGTTTGGCGGCGATGCAGGACTGGCCGTTGTTCTGGACCCGGGCGGTGACGGCGGTGTCGGCGGCGCGGGCGATATCGGCGCTGGGCAGCACCACGAAGGGGTCGCTGCCGCCGAGCTCCAGGACGGTCTTCTTGACCTCGTCGCCCGCGACGGCGGCGACGGCCCGTCCGGCGGCCTCGCTGCCGGTGAGGGTGGCGGCGGCCACCCGGGGATCGCGCAGGACGGCTTCGACGGCGCCCGCCCCGATCAGCAGGGTCTGGAAGCAGCCCGCGGGCCAGCCGGCCCGCCGGAACAGCTCTTCCAGATACAGGGCCGTCCGGGGCACGTTGGAGGCATGTTTCAGCAGGGCGGTGTTCCCCGCCATCAGGGCGGGCGCGGCGAACCGTACGACCTGCCAGAGGGGGAAGTTCCACGGCATGACGGCGAGGACCACCCCGACGGGCCGGTAGCGCACCACGACCCGGGCTGCGCCCGAGTCGGCGACGTCCGTGGGGGCCGGGTGCTCGTCGGCGAGCAGCTCCTCGGCCCGGGCGGCGTACCAGCGCATGGTCCGCGCGCATTTGGCCGCCTCGGCCCGGGCCTGGGCGAGGGGTTTGCCCATCTCGGTGGTCATGGTGCGGGCGATGTGCTCGGCGTCCTCGTCGAGGAGGTCGGTGGCGCGGAGCAGCAGCCGGGCCCGGTCGGCGAATCCGCTGACCCGCTGCCCGGCGAACGCCTCCCGGGCGAGGGCGATCCGCTGCTCGACCTCGCCGGGCTCCATCGGGTCGAAGGTGCCGAGAGTCTCCCCGGTGGCGGGGTCGACCGTGGCGATGGGCATGGGGCTCTCCTCCTGGGTCTCCCGGGCACGGCGGCGTCCCGTCGCCGTGACAGGGCCACGGGGCCCTTCGACCCTCGCGTGCCCCGGCGCGTCCCGCAACGCGGCACGGGCCGCCCGTGGCCCGGACCGGCGGCAGTACCGGCAGTACGGCCGGTACGGCGGAGTCGGCCGGTCAGCCGGTACGGCTCAGCAGCCGTAGCTGTACGTCCTTCTCCTGGTCTCCCGCGGCGGTCCCCCGCCGCTCCACCTCGAACGCGGCGGCGAGGGTCTCGGTCATCCGGTCGACGGCCCAGTAGCCGCCCTGCATCTCGGCCTCCACCGGTTCCGTGAGCCGTACCGGCGCGGCCGGGGCGAGGGCGGTGGCGACGTCGAAGGTCGCCGTCCAGACCGTGGCGTGGCCCTCGGACACGTACTCGGGCCGGTCGCCTGCCTCACGGTCGCAGGCATAGGCCCGGCGGAGGACCTCGAAGACGGCGTGGGCGTCCTCCTTGGCGGAGTTGCTGATCGTGACCACGACGGGTTCGGCGTGCTGGTCGGCGCTGTTCACTGCGGTCCCCTCTGCTGGCTGAGGCTGTTGGGGTCGGTTGGGGGTCTGCTGGAGTCTGCTGGAGTCCGTTGGGGTCGGCCGGAGCCGGTCGGAGCCGGTCGGAGCCTGTCGGAGCCTGTCGGGGCCGGTTGGGGCCGGTCCGGGCCGCCGGTCGGGCCCGGTCATGGCTCCGGAGCGGCCCGGCGACCGCTGTCATCTCCAGCCTTGCGCGCCCCGGGCCCCGAGGCGAATCGGGCTCCGGCCCCGGGGCGGCGGCCGACCCAGCACAGGATCAGCAGGGAGGCGACCGCCGCCAGCGCGCACCAGGTGGAGACGAACGCGGTGCGCCACAGCAGAGCGCAGACCACGGCCCCGGCGCCGGTGACGGCGCCGAGCAGCCGCAGGATCCGGTCGCCGCTCAGCAGCAGGGCACCGACGGTCGCGAGCAGATAGCCCGCGAGGACGGCGGCCGGGGCGGGCAGGCCCACGGCGTAGCCGACGGTCCGCCCGTGGATCTCGGCGGTGACCGTCGTGCTCGCGAGCCGGTGGGCGAGGACGGCGGCGGTGACGGCGCCCGCCGCCAGGGGCACGGCGAGCCGCAGGACACCTCCCGGCCCCTGCGGGGGCCAGGTGCCGGCAGCGACCGCGAGGGGTACGTACAGCGGCAGCACCGGCAGGGCGATCACCGCCCAGACGAGGGTGGCGGGTCCGCTGCCGCCCCCGCCGTGCCAGAGCACCGCCTCGGTGATCTGGTGGGCGCCGAGCAGCAGCGGAAGCGCGGCGAGCGGCAGATCGCGGACGCGGCGCGCCCGGATGACGCAGACGGCGCCGACGGCACCGATCGCGGTGCCCGCGACGAGGTCGGCGGTAGCGCTCCAGCACACGGCGCCCGGCTCCCGGCCCGGTCCCCTAGGGGAGCCTGCGGTTCGCGAGGACGGGTACGGCCCGGCGGACGGCGGCGACCTCGTCCGGGTCGATATCGGTGATCAGCAGTCCGGGGGCGGCGGGCAGGCGCTCCCGCACGGTCCCGTCGGGGCCGACGACGGCGCTGTGGCCGATGCCCGTGGGGGCTCCCGGGGCGGCAGGGGCGCCCGTGGCGGCCGGGTCGGCCTGGTCGACGGCGGCGACCCAGAGGGTGGCGTCGAGGGCCCGGGCCCGTACCAGCAGCTCCCACTGGTCCCGCTTGCCCTCCCCCGCGCCCCAGGACGCGGGCAGCAGGGACAGGACCGCTCCGGCATCCGCATGGGCCCGGAACAGTTCGGGGAAGCGGACGTCGTAGCAGGTGGCGAGGCCGATGCGGACCCCTTCCAGATCGAAGGTGACGATCCGTGACCCGGGGGCGACGGTGGCGGACTCGGTGAAACCGAAGGCGTCGTACAGATGGATCTTGTCGTAGGCGGTCTCGACACCGGGTCCGGTCGCCAGCAGGGTGTTGGTGACCCTGCCGTCGGCCGCGGGGGTGAACATGCCCGCGACGACCACCGCGCCGGTCTCCTTGGCGATCTGCCGCACCTCGGTGGCCCAGGGGCCGTCGAGAGGTTCGGCGACGGGAGCCAGCCGGGTGCCGAAGCAGGCCATGGTGGCTTCGGGGAAGGCCACGAGCCGGGCTCCGGCATCGGCGGCGAGCCGGGTCTGCTCCCGGACGAGACCGAGGTTGCGGGCGGGGTCGGGGCCGGTGGTGAGCTGGCTCAGGGCGATGCGCATGTACGTCCCCCAGAAGAGTCGCGGTGCGGTGTGCCCGGTCCGGTCGGTCCGGGTCTCGACCCCAGCATGCTCCCGCCGCTCCCCCGTCCCGAAGGGGACCCCGCGAACGGGCGCACGGCATCACCCGGTGATCACCGGTCGGCGGCGCTGCCGCCGGGGTCCGGGGGCCGGTGGAGACCGAAGGGCGAGCCCTGGTCGTCGTGGCAGAGGACGAAGCGGCCGAAACGGGCGGTGCTCTCGTCGTCCTGTGACAAGTCTGTTTCGTCCACGCTGCCGCCCAGTTCGGTGACGCGCGCCAGGGCGGCCGCCAGATCGTCGACGCGGAAGAAGACGTACGGTCCGGCGCCGCGGTCGCCGCCGTGGATGCCGCCGGGCCCGCCCGGTGTACGGAACGCGTGCCCGCCGCCCATACCGCCGGGCTCGAAGGACCAGCCCAGCAGCGCTCCGTAGAACGCCCTGGCCCGGTCGGCGTCGGCCACACCGAGTTCGACGAAGGAGATCTCACCGGCCATCGTCCGGCCCGCCTTCCGCCCGGGTCACGGTCGCCCGGGTCCTTCCACCGTAGGGGCGGGCCCCACCCGCCGCACCCCCTAGAGCCGTCCCCGGCCGCCCCTAGAGAGGGCGGGGGTTCTTGACCGCCCGATGGCACCGGGCGAGGGTGGGAGTCGGCCGCCGCCTGACACGTGTTCGCCGGTGGGGTACGGCCGTGCGCAAGGCCGTCCCGTCGGCGCAGAGTCGCGACGCCGGGCCGTCGTCCCGTTCCGTTCGTCGTCGACCAGGCAGGGGTGACCCCTTGTTCGATTCCCCCGGGTCCGGGGTGCCGGGCGCACCGCCCGACACGGTGCTGTCGTACGCCTCCGGCACCGCCACCCCGTGTACCCACACGCCCCGTCAGACCCCTGCATACCAGGGCAAGGGTGACCGATTGAGGGAGGGCAAGCTCACACTCCGTACATCTGCTGTACGTGTGTGCAGATGTCCTAGCATCCCGGCATGACCGTGCTCCCCGACCGCCCCCTTGAGGGGTTCTCCCTGGCCGCAGACTTCCCCGAGGCCGACGCCGGCACCTGGCGCCGCCTGGTCGCCGGTGTGCTGCGCAAGACGGGCAAGGACGTCCCCGAGGACGCGGTGGAGGACGCGCTCGCCACCCTCGTCGAAGAGGGTCTGAGCGTCCGTCCGCTGCATACCGGCGACCAGACGGACGACACCTCCGCCCCCACCGGCTTGCCGGCCTTTCCCGGCTTCGCCCCCTTCACCCGCGGCGGCCGTCCCGAAGGCGGCGCGGTCGCCGGATGGGACGTACGGCAGCGTCACGACCGTCCGGATCCGGCCGCCGCCAACGAGGCGGTCCTCGCCGATCTGGAGCACGGCGTCACGTCCCTGTGGCTGTCCGTCGGCGCGTCCGGCGTCCCGGTCTCCGGGCTGGCCGCCGCTCTCGACGGCGTACTGCTCGACCTCGCGCCCGTCGTCCTCGACGCCGGTGACGACGTCGAGGAGGCCGCCGCCGTCCTCTTCGGTCTGTACGAGCGGGCGGGCACCGCCCCGGCACCCGGCGGCAATCTGGGCGCCGACCCCTTCGGGCAGGCGGCGCGCACCGGCGCCCACGACGCCGTCACGGACCGTCTCGGGGTCGCGGTGGGGCTCGCCCGGCGCTGCCACGAGACCGTGCCCGGTCTGCGCGCGCTGACCGTGGACGCGCTGCCGTACCACGAGGCCGGTGCGTCGGCCGCCCAGGAACTCGGCTGTTCCCTGGCGACCGGGGTGGCCCTGCTGCGTGCGCTCACGGACGCCGGACTCGGCATCGAAGCGGCCCTGGGCCAGCTGGAGTTCCGGTACGCGGCGGGCGCCGACCAGTTTCTGACGATCGCGAAGCTGCGGGCGGCCCGGCGCCTCTGGGCCCGGGTCGCCGAGGCGTGCGGCGCCGACGGTACGGCGGGCGCCCAGCGCCAGCACGCGGTCACCTCACCGGTGATGATGACCCGTCGGGACCCCTGGGTGAACATGCTGCGCACCACGGTCGCCGCGCTCGGCGCGGGCGTCGGCGGCGCGGACGCGGTGACGGTGCTGCCGTTCGACCATGCGCTCGGTCTGCCGGACGCCTTCGCCCGCCGGATCGCCCGCAACACCTCCGTGATCCTGCTGGAGGAGTCGCATATCGGCCGGGTGATCGACCCGGCGGGCGGCTCCTGGTACGTGGAGCGGCTCACGGAGGATCTGGCCCAGCGGGCCTGGGAGTGGTTCCAGGAGCTGGAGCGGGCCGGTGGACAGCTCGCCGCGCTCCGCTCCGGTCTGGTGGAGACGCGCATCGGCGCCGTGTGGGAGCACCGCCGCGGAAAGCTGGCCACCCGCCGGGAGCCGGTCACCGGAGTCAGCGAGTTCCCCCTGCTGTCCGAGGCACCGGTGAAGCGCGACCCCGCGCCCGAACCGCCGGCGGGCGGGCTGCCCAGGGTCCGGCGCGACGAGGCGTTCGAGGCGCTGCGCAGCCGCTCCGACGCGGCCGTGGCGGCGGGCGGCGACCGGCCGCGGATCTTCCTGGCGGCCCTCGGCCCGGCGTCGGCGCACACCGCTCGCGCCTCGTTCACGGCAAACCTGTTCGCCGCGGGCGGTATCGAGCCGGTGCACGATCCGGTGACGGTGGACGCCGGTTCGGTGGCGGCGGCCTTCGCGGCCTCCGGGGCGGAACTGGCCTGCATCTGTTCCAGTGACGCGCTCTACGCCGAACAGGCGGAATCGGTCGCCGGGGCGCTGAAGGCCGCGGGGGCGCGCCGCGTCTACCTCGCCGGGCGCCCCGGGGAACTGCGCGAGACGTACGAACGGGCCGGGGTGGACGAGTTCGTGGTCGCGGGCGGCGACGCCGTGGCCGTGCTCACCCGGGCCCTCGACCTGATCGGAGTGGCTCCGTGACCATCCCCGACTTCACCGGCATCGAGCTGGGGCCGGGCGCGCGGGCGGCCGGTGACGACGACCGCTGGCGGGCCGCCGTCAAGGAGTCCTGCGGACGGAACGCGGACGACCTGGTGTGGGAGACCCCGGAGGGGATCCCTGTGAAGCCGCTGTACACGGAGGCCGATCTGGCCCCGGTGGACTTCCTGGGCACCTATCCGGGGATCGCGCCGTATCTGCGCGGCCCGTACCCGACGATGTACGTCAACCAGCCGTGGACGATCCGGCAGTACGCGGGGTTCTCCACCGCCGAGGAGTCCAACGCCTTCTACCGGCGGAATCTGGCGGCCGGTCAGAAGGGCCTGTCGGTCGCCTTCGACCTGCCGACGCACCGGGGGTACGACTCCGATCATCCCCGGGTCACCGGTGATGTCGGCATGGCCGGGGTGGCGATCGACTCCATCTACGACATGCGGCAGCTCTTCGCCGGTATTCCGCTGGACCGGATGAGCGTGTCGATGACCATGAACGGCGCGGTGCTGCCGGTCCTGGCGCTGTACATCGTGGCGGCCGAGGAGCAGGGGGTGGCGCCCGAGCAGCTGGCCGGGACCATCCAGAACGACATCCTCAAGGAGTTCATGGTCCGCAACACGTACATCTATCCGCCGAAGCCGTCGATGCGGATCATCTCCGACATCTTCGCCTTCACCTCGCGGCGGATGCCCCGCTACAACTCCATCTCCATCTCCGGGTACCACATCCAGGAGGCGGGGGCGACGGCCGATCTGGAGCTGGCGTACACGCTGGCGGACGGCATGGAGTATCTGCGGGCCGGTATCGGCACCGGTCTCGACGTGGACGCGTTCGCGCCGCGGCTGTCGTTCTTCTGGGCGATCGGCATGAACTTCTTCATGGAGGTCGCCAAGCTGCGGGCGGCCCGGCTGCTGTGGGCGAAGCTGGTGCGCACCTTCGAGCCGAAGAACGCGAAGTCGCTGTCGCTGCGCACCCATTCCCAGACCTCGGGCTGGTCGCTGACGGCGCAGGACGTGTTCAACAATGTGACGCGGACCTGTGTGGAGGCGATGGCCGCCACCCAGGGGCACACCCAGTCGCTGCACACCAACGCGCTGGACGAGGCGCTGGCGCTGCCGACGGACTTCTCGGCGCGGATCGCCCGCAACACCCAGATCCTGCTCCAGCAGGAGTCGGGGACGACCCGGGCGATCGACCCCTGGGGCGGCAGTGCGTACGTGGAGCGGCTGACGTACGACCTGGCGCGCCGGGCCTGGCAGCACATCGAGGAGGTCGAGGCCGCGGGCGGCATGGCGCAGGCCATCGACGCGGGCATCCCCAAGCTGCGGGTGGAGGAGGCGGCGGCCCGGACCCAGGCCCGGATCGACTCGGGCCGGCAGCCGGTGATCGGCGTGAACAAGTACCGGGTCGAATCCGACGAGCAGATCGACGTGCTGAAGGTCGACAACTCGGCGGTGCGGGCGCAGCAGATCGACAAGCTGCGGCGGCTCCGGGAGGAGCGCGACGAGGCGGTGTGCCGGGACGCGCTGCGGGCGCTGACCGCGGCCGCGGGCTCGGCGCCCGGCCCCGGTCTTGAGGGCAATCTGCTGGCGCTGGCGGTGGACGCGGCGCGCGCGAAGGCGACCGTGGGTGAGATCTCGGACGCCCTGGAGGCCGTGTACGGGCGGCATTCGGGCCAGATCCGTACGATCTCCGGTGTGTACCGAGGTGAGGCAGGACAGTCCCCGTCCGTGGCGCGGACCCGGACGCTGGTCGAGCAGTTCGAGGAGGCGGAGGGCCGCCGGCCGCGGATCCTGGTGGCGAAGATGGGCCAGGACGGGCACGACCGCGGCCAGAAGGTGATCGCCACGGCCTTCGCGGACCTGGGCTTCGACGTGGACGTGGGCCCGCTGTTCCAGACGCCCGAGGAGGTGGCGCGGCAGGCGGTGGAGGCCGATGTGCATATCGTCGGGGTGTCGTCGCTGGCGGCGGGGCATCTGACGCTGGTGCCCGCGCTGCGGGAGGAACTGGCGGCGCAGGACCGGGAGGACATCATGATCGTGGTGGGCGGGGTGATTCCGCCGCAGGACGTGGCGACGCTCCGCGAGTCGGGTGCGGCGGCCGTGTTCCCGCCCGGGACGGTGATCCCGGACGCGGCGTACGACCTGGTCACGACGTTGTCCGCGGCGCTGGGCCACACCTCGTGAGGCCGGTGACCGGGGTAGCCGGCCCGCGGGGCGGCGGGGCGGAGCGGATGTGCCGGTGAGCGTCGATCTCGCCGCCTATGTGAAGGGCGTACGGGAGGGTTCCCGGGCGTACATCGCCCGGGCGGTCACCCTGGTGGAGTCCCGCCGCCCCGACCACCGGGTGCTCGCCCAGGAGCTGCTGTCGGAGCTGCTGCCCCATGCGGGTGCCGCCCGGCGGGTGGGCATCAGCGGGGTGCCGGGGGTCGGCAAGTCGACCTTCATCGACGCGTTGGGCACGATGCTGACGGGGCTCGGCCACCGGGTCGCGGTGCTCGCGGTGGACCCCTCGTCCCGGCGTACCGGCGGTTCCATCCTGGGCGACAAGACCCGGATGGAGCGGCTGTCGACGGATCCGGCGGCCTTCGTCCGGCCGTCGCCTTCGGCGGGCACGCTCGGCGGGGTCGCGAAGGCCACCCGGGAGACGATGGTGGTGATGGAGGCCGCGGGCTACGACGTGGTGCTCGTCGAGACCGTGGGCGTGGGCCAGTCGGAGACCACGGTCGCCCAGATGGTCGACACGTTCCTGCTGCTGACGCTGGCCAGGACCGGGGACCAGCTCCAGGGCATCAAGAAGGGCGTCCTGGAGCTGGCGGACGTGATCGCCGTCAACAAGGCGGACGGGCCCCATGAGCGCGATGCCCGCTCGGCCGCCCGCGAACTCGCCGGGGCGCTGCGCCTGATGCACCCGGCGGACGCGGCCTGGACCCCGCCGGTGCTGTCGTGCAGCGCGCGTGAGTCGGCCGGTCTGGACACGGTGTGGGAGCGGGTGGAGCAGCACCGCGATCTGCTGTCGTCGACGGGGAAGCTCGCCGCGAAGCGCCGTGACCAGCAGATCGACTGGGTGTGGTCGATGGTCCGGGACGAGCTGACGGAGCGGCTGCGTACGCATCCCGCGGTCCGGGACCTGGTTCCGGACGTGGAGCGCGCGGTGCGCGGCGGGGAGCTGACGGCGACGCTGGCGGCGCGGCGGATCCTGGAGGCGTTCGAGAGCCCGCGCTGATCGGGGCCGGATGTTTGCGGCGGACCGGGGGGTGTAGTAATTATGGAAGAGCCCCCGCCCGGGAACTGGGAATTCATAGGGCGGGAGCTCACGCAGTGCAGTGGGTTGACCTGAGCCCCGTCTATGGGGGCTCAGTTCAGCCCTTCAGCCACCTCCCCAGCTTCCACGCGATCCGGACCAGCAGGTCCTCGGCGCGCTGCCGCAGTGATGGCTTCTGCTTCCTGCGACGCCCCATGGGCGCCTCCCCTCAGAACCGGCCGCCGAGATTCCCGGTCGACGGCCCTTCCTTCGGATTCGGGCCGGGCCCCGAGGGGAGGGGCCCGGACGTGTCCGTGAGGGGAGGCGCACCGCAGTGCGCACCGAGCACACTACCTCCGCTCCCCCGTTCGGCCCGACACTCCGTCAACTCGCGTCCACCACGGCCACTCGTGCGAGCGAATCGCCTCGGTCCGGCGTTAGCCTGGCCCTATGCACAGACCTCCCGTATCACACGTACTGACCTGGGAAATCGTCGAGAATCAGGGGTACGAGACCGCCTGGGTAGGGCTCGGGGACGGGGTGCTGGAGGCCCGGGGGCGGGCCGTCGGTATCGCCCCGGAGCCGTACTGGATCACCTATGAGCTGCGGACCGGGCCGGAGTGGACGACCCGGGAGCTGCGGGTGACTGCCGAGTCGGCGGACGGGGTACGGGGTACGGTCCTCGCCCACGACGGCTCCGGGCACTGGACCGTCGACGGCGAGCAGCGGCCCGATCTCGACGGGGCCCTCGACTGCGATCTCGGGCTGTGCCCGCTCACCAACACCATGCCGGTGCTCCGGCACGGACTGCACCGGGCCGGTCCCTCCGGTGCGGCACGGACGTTCACCATGGCGTGGGTGTCGGTGCCCGATCTGACGGTCCGTGCGTCGGAGCAGACGTACACCCCGCTGGAGGAGACGGACGACGGCGGGGCGCTCGTCCGCTACGAGGCGGGCGACTTCCGCCGGGACATCGAGATCGGTGCGGACGGGTTCGTCGTCGACTACCCGGACCTGGCGTATCTGATCGGCCACGCCACCCACGGCTGACCGGGCGGCCGGGCGCGACCGGGCAGCCGTGGAATCGGCGGAACGCGGCGGGTAGCGTGCGCGGTGTGGTGAGTGAGCGACGACCCGACCGGCAGGCCCCTCGTCATCGCCGCGCCCCGCGCGCGGCCCGTGTTCCGGGGGTGGTGGTATGAGGCTCGCCCTGCTGGGCGGCGGCGGGTTCCGGGTTCCGCTGGTGTACGGGGCCCTGCTGGGCGACCGTGCGGAGGGCCGGATCACCGAGCTGGTGCTGTACGACGTCGACTCCGGGCGGCTGACCGCCGTCGCCCGGGTCCTCGCCGAGCAGGCCGAAGGGGTGCCGGACGCCCCGGCCGTGACGGTGACCACCGACCTCGACGAGGCGCTGCGCGGAGCCGACTTCGTCTTCTCGGCGATCCGCGTCGGCGGCCTCGAAGGGCGCGCCGCCGACGAGCGGATCGCGCTGGCGGAGGGTGTGCTGGGCCAGGAGACCGTGGGTGCGGGCGGGATCGCGTACGGGCTGCGCACGGTGCCCGTTGCGGTGGAGATCGCCCGCCGGGTGGCCCGCCTCGCGCCGGATGCCCTGGTCATCAACTTCACCAATCCGGCGGGCCTGGTCACCGAGGCGATGGCCGGGGTGCTGGGCGACCGTGTGGTGGGGATCTGCGATTCGCCGGTGGGCCTCGGGCGGCGGGTCGCCCGGCTGCTCGGCGCCGATCCGGCGACGGCGTGGATCGACTACGCGGGCCTCAACCATCTGGGCTGGCTGCGCGGTCTGCGGGTCGGCGGCCGGGATCTGCTGCCCGGGCTGCTGGCCGATCCGGTACTGCTGGGGTCCTTCGAGGAGGGCCGGCTGTTCGGGGCCGACTGGCTGCGGACCCTGGGCGCCGTCCCCAACGAGTATCTGCACTACTACTACTTCAACCGGGAGACGGTGGCCGCCTACCGGAGCGCGGAGCGGACCCGGGGCGCGTTCCTCCACGAGCAGCAGGACGGGTTCTACGCGGCGATGCGGCGACCTGGCGGCGGCTCGGCGCTGGCGGCCTGGGACCGTACCCGCGCCGAGCGGGAGGCGACGTACATGGCGCACAACCGGCAGGCGGCGGGCGCGGGCGAGCGGGACGCCGCCGATCTGGAGTCCGGGGGCTACGAGCAGGTCGCCCTGGCGCTGATGCGGGCCGTCGCCCGGGACGAGCGCACCACCCTGATCCTCAACGTCCGCAACCGGGGCGCCCTGGCACCGCTGGATGCGGACGCGGTCGTCGAGGTGCCCTGCCTGGTCGACGGCAACGGCGCGCATCCGGTGACCGTCTCCCCGCTGACCGGCCATGCGGCGGGGCTGGTGACCGCGGTGAAGGCGGTGGAGCGGGAGGTGCTGGCGGCGGCCGGGTCCGGATCGCGCGAGCGGGCGGTGGCGGCGTTCGCGCTGCACCCGCTGGTCGACTCGGTGACGGTGGCCCGACGGCTGGTGGATGCCTATGCGGCGGCCCATCCGGGGCTCGCCTATCTGCGGTAGGACCCGGGCGGCTGTCTGGGCAGGCCCCGGGCGGGGTCCGGCGCGCGCCGATAATATGGTGATATGGCTGAGCGCCGTGCCGCGCCGACCGCCCCCGATCTGGTCATCGAGACGGACGACGGCTCCACCGTGATGCATCCGGGCCGGGCATACCAGGTCGGACGGGACCCGCTGTGCGACATCGTGTTCGACGACGACCGTGTGTCATGGCACCACGCCGTCCTGCGGGCCGACGCCGACCACTGGACGGTGGAGGACGAGCACAGCACCAACGGCACCTACGCGGACGGGCTGCGGGTCCGCTCCTGGGACGTGGGCGCGGGCAGCGAGCTGCGGTTCGGCAGCGCCACGGACGGGCCCCGCGCGGTCCTCGTCGACCGGGCCGCCCCCGCCCCCGCCCGTACCGCGCACGGCCCCGCCGCCGCGGAGCATCCTGGCCCGCATGTGTCCGTACCGGCCGCCACCGGCACCTTCCGGCATCCGACGTCGGTACGGCCGCGGCCCGCCCGTACCGTCCGGATCGGCCGGGCCTCCGACAACGACCTCGTCGTCGACGATCTGACGGTCTCCCGCCACCACGCCGAACTGCGGTCCCGCCCCGACGGGACCTACGAGATCGCCGATATCGGCTCCCACAACGGCACCTTCCTCAACGGTGTCGCGGTGACCGTCGCCGCCGTGGCCGAGGGCGACGTCGTCGGCATCGGGCACTCGGACTTCTGTCTCATCGGCGACGAACTCCAGGAGTACGTCGACACCGGCGAGGTCACGCTCGACGTGCAGGAGCTGACGGTGACCGTGGACCGCGGCCGCCGTACCCTCCTCGACCGGGTCACGTTCCCGGTACCCGAGCGCTGTCTGCTGGCCGTGGTCGGCCCCAGCGGCGCCGGAAAGTCGACCCTGCTCAACGCGCTCACCGGGCTGCGGCCCGCCGACGGCGGCGCCGTGCTGTACGACGGCCGTGACCTGTACCGGGACTACGCGGAGCTGCGGCAGCGCATCGGGCTCGTACCGCAGGACGACATCCTGCACACGCAGCTCACCGTGCGCGCGGCCCTCGGGTACGCGGCCGAGCTGCGGTTCCCGCAGGACACGGGCAAGGAGGAGCGGCGCGGCCGGGTCTCCGAGGTGATCCGGGAACTGGGGCTCGGACACCGTGCCCAGCAGCCCGTGCACCGGCTCTCCGGCGGGCAGCGCAAACGGGTCAGCGTGGCCCTGGAGCTGCTGACGAAACCGTCGCTGCTCTTTCTCGACGAGCCGACGTCGGGGCTCGACCCGGGCATGGACCGTTCGGTGATGCAGATGCTGCGGACCCTGGCCGACGACGGACGGACCGTGGTCGTGGTGACGCACAGCGTCCTCAGTCTGGATGTGTGCGACCGGCTGCTGGTCCTGGCGCCGGGCGGCAGGACCGCCTACTACGGGCCGCCGGACGAGGCGCTGGGTTTCTTCGGCCACGAGCGGTGGCCGGAGGCCTTCGCGGCGTTCGAGAACGAGCCCGACCGGGACTGGGCGGGCGACTACGCCGCGTCGGAGCACCACCGGCGCTATGTCACGGAAGCCTCCGCGCAGCCGCCGCCCGAGGCCACCAGGGGGCCCGTGCGCCCGGCGCCGCCGCCCGCGAAGCCGCGGAGCCGGAGCGCCCAGCTGTGGACCCTGGTACGGCGGTACACGGCGGCCCTCAGCGCCGACCGTACGTTCCTCGTGGTGATGATCGCCCTGCCGTTTGTGATGGGGGCGATGGCGCGCGCCCTGGCGGGCAGTGCGCTGACCCGCGATACGGCGATGAACGCCCTGCTGATCCTCTGTGTCGGCGGGGTGCTGACGGGCTCCGCGAACGCCGTGCGCGAGCTGGTGAAGGAGCGGGCGATCTACCGGCGGGAACGGGCCGTGGGGCTGTCCCGGGGGGCGTATCTGCTGTCGAAGGTGGTGGTGCTGGGCACGGTGACGGTGCTCCAGGCCGTGGTCCTCACCCTGATCGGACTGGCCGGGGTGCGGCTCAACGCGCCGGGCGGCAGCGGGGTGCTGCTGCCACCCCTGGTCGAACTGACCCTGGCGGTGGCACTGCTGTCGTTCACGGCGATGATGCTCGGTCTGCTGATCTCCGCCCTGGTCTCCAAGGAGGAGGTCACCATGCCCCTGCTGGTGCTCCTCGCGATCGTGCAGGTCGTGTTCTGCGGGGCACTGCTGGAACTGCACGGGCTTCCGGTCGCGGAACAGCTGGCCTGGCTGGTGCCGTCCCGGTGGGCGCTGGCGGCGATGGCGGCCACGGTGGGGCTGGGGAGACTGGTGCCGGGTGCCCTGACGGCGGATCCGCTGTTCGAGCACTCCGCGGCGGTGTGGCTGCTGGATATGGGCATGATGGTGGTGCTGTCCGTGCTGTACGGCTGGCTGGTCGCCCTCCTCCTGCGCCGCCAGGAGCCCTCCGTGATGCGGAAGTAGGCACCGTTCGATGACCGAGGAGACCGAGGACTTCACCCCGACGCATGTGGTGCCGCCGGGCGGGCTGGCGGCCTGGGAGACTCCGGGCACCTCACGGCCCGCCGCGTCCCTGGACCCGCTGCTGCCGGTGCTGCTGGCCGACCGGCGCGGCGACTGGGGGCGGATCGTCTGTGCGAACGGATGGTCGGCCTGGGTCGACGGCCGGCTGCTGGTCGCGGTGCCGCAGCCGCCGCCCGCGACCGGACGGCCGCTGACCAGGACGGCCGATCAGCGGCCCCAGCTGGCGAAGACGGGCGAGGCGGTCAGCCGCTACCGCAGCGCCGCCGACGATCTCGCGGGCGGCCGGATCGACGGCGAGACCTTCCGCAGCCGGACCCGGGGGCTGCGGGCCGGGGTCGTCATCGACGGCGAGTCCGTATGGCTGTACGAGGCCGAGCACGAGCGGTGGGTGTACGGGGACGGGGTGCGGCTGGGCACGTACGCGGTGTCCCGGGAGGCGCGGGACGACGCCCCGACCGGGGGCACGCCGGACGCACGGCCCGGCGCCGAGCCGGGACAGGGCTCCGTGACCGGATCCGGCGCCGAGGCCCTCACCGGACCCCGGCCGGAGGAACCGCCCGGAGCGGTCGGGGCGCCCGGGGCGCCCGGGACCGGACCGCCGCCGGATGCGCCGCCGCCCACCAGGGTGGTCGCCCCCGACGGCGGTGACGGCGGGGCGGCGCCCCGGCCGACGCGCCCGGGCGGCGAAGGCTGATGGGGCCGCGCGAAACCGGTGCGTCCGGCGGGCCGGACCCGAGCGCGCCGAAGGATGCACCGGCACCGGATCCCCCGTCCGGACGCCCGACCGACCTCGCCGGAAAGCGGATCGCGGACTACCGGATCGAACAGGAGATCGGCCGGGGCGGGATGGCGGTCGTCTACCGGGCCCGTGACCTGCGGCTGGACCGTACTGTCGCACTGAAGCTGCTGGCACCCGAACTGGCCCGCAACGACACCTTTCGCCGCCGGTTCACCCATGAGTCACGGGTGGCCGCCGCCATCGACCACCCCCATATCGTCCCGGTGTTCGAGGCCGGGGAGGCGGACGGGCTGCTGTACATCGCCATGCGGTACGTGCCCGGCCAGGACCTGCGGACCCTGCTGCGCCGGGAGGGCCCGCTGCCCATGGCCACGGCGGGCCGGATCGCCGCGCAGACCGCCTCCGCCCTGGACGCGGCGCACCGGCACGATCTGGTGCACCGCGATGTGAAACCGGGGAACGTCCTGGTCGACGAGGGCACCGACAGCGACCATCCGGAGCATGTGTATCTCACCGACTTCGGGCTGACGAAGAAGTCGCTCTCGCTGACCGGGTTCACGACGGTGGGCCAGTTCGTCGGCACACTGGACTATGTGGCGCCCGAGCAGATCTCGGGGCGGCCGGTGGACGGCCGCTGCGACGTCTACGGGCTGGCGTGCGTGGTGTACGAGATGCTGGGCGGGGCGCCGCCGTTCCAGCGGGACGACGATATGGCCCTGCTGTGGGCGCACCAGTTCGACCCGCCGCCGCATCTGACGGGGCGCCGCCCGGATCTCCCGGCGGCGGTGGACGAGGTGCTGATCCGGGCCCTGGCGAAGGTGCCCGACGACCGTTACGGCTCGTGCGGGGCGTTTGTGACGGCACTGCGGGCGGCGGCGCACGGCCCGGGCCGTGCGCCGACCCGTACGGCGGCGGTGGCCGCGCCCGGCTCGTCGGGTCCTCCCCCGCCGCCCGCCCCGCCGTCGTGGGCCCTGCCGGTGTTCCCGGGGCTGCCGACCAGTCCCGGGACGTCCGGCTGACGGACCCCCTCGAAAGCGCGCACGGCCGGATCGGGCGCGGGGGTCAGTCCCTGGGCCCGATCCGGACTCTGTCGCTGAGCATCGTCACGTCCGGTGCCACGACGACGGCCGCCAGCTCACCTCCGGCGGTCCGCCCCAGCCAGCTGACCAGGGTGCCGTCGTCCACGGCCATCGTCACCAGATCGGCGCCGACCGTATCGTCCCGGACCAGTTCATTGCCGTCGGGCAGCGCTTCGACGGCCCGTTGCTCCGACTCCTCCGGACGGTCGGCGCTCTCCTCGCGCGCCTTCAGGAACAAGCGGGCCAGGGTCCCGCGGTGCGCGGCGTCGGCGAAACAGCCCAGGCCCGTTTCCAGGTAGACGCCCGGCTCAAGGCCCTGGGGGACGTCCTCGACGCGCTCCCCCACGCCGAGGGCCATCTCCCAGCCCACCACCGGTTCGTCACGGACGATCAGCCTGGTCCCGGAGCAGTCCCGCATGTCCGTGATCCTGCCCTGATATTCGAAGGGGGCGCTGGTCCAGGCCGTCTCCACCCGGTAGGCGCCCGGCGGTATCCGCTCGGCCAGCTCCCACCATTCGCCGTCCGGCCACTCCTCCGCATGCGACGGTGCGAACGAGTCGTCCGGCCAGGGCGTGCCGACCCCGAGGCGTCCGCTGGGGATGCGGATCGTGGCCGCGTGGATCAGCTCGACCACCGTGACGTCCCCGGACAGGTCGTAGACCGGGCCCAGTCGGGTGCCCGGAACGAAGACGGAGTGCAGATACGCCGCCATTCTCGGCCCCGCCGTCAGCCGGGGATCCCCCGTCCATGCCATGCCGTGCCCCCTCCACCGGATGCGCGCCCCTGGATGTCTGCGCTCGTGGCGCCATCGTAGAGAGCACCACTGACAACGCTGCCAATGCTGCCAAGGCCGCCAATGCCGCCAACACCGACAACGCCGCCACCCCCGCAAGCACTGCCAACGCCCGTCTCAGTGCCCGGCGGAGCCGTGACGGCGCCGGTGGACGAGGCCCGCGGCAAAGCCGGTCACCAGTCCCCACAGGGCGGCTGCGAGCAGCGCCGTCCACCAGCGGGGCAGCAGTTCCACCCGGCCGGAGAGCGCGCCGCCGACATCTCCGAGGCCGAGCAGGGAGAGGCCGTAGTGGGCGTCGACCCGGCAGAGCAGACAGACCGTCAGGACGGTGACGACGAGCGCCGCGGCCGTCCGGACGGCGTGCTGCCAGGGGCGGGTACCGGGCGGGGAGCGCAGCGCGGCGAGAACCGCTGCCGCAAGGACCCCGACGGCGGCGGCGACCAGCAGCCACCAGGCGTCGCCGCTCTCTGCGGTGAGGGACTTCAGGTCGAGCGTGGTGCCGCCGGGTGTACGGAGCACCGTGTCCAGGGCCTTCGGCATCGGCAGTCCGAACGGGCCTTCGGCCAGCCCGTCCCAGACCGTGCCGAGGCCGAGGGTGAGCGCGAGCCACGCGAGGTTGGGCAGCCCGAGGAGGATCACGGCCAGGGTTTCGGACGCCCGGCCGCGGGTCGCGGCGGTCACCAGTCCGGCGACGAGCGCCGCGGCGACGTAGGCGAGCAGCAGGACCGCCATGGCGTGTGCGGCCGGGCGGACCGGGGCGACCGCGCGGAGCAGCCGGGCGGGAAGCCCCGCACCGCGCGAGGCGAGCAGCGCCGCGGCGAACAGGGCGGCCAGCCAGAGGAGTCCGTACAGCAGGGTGAGCGGTACGTCGGCGGCGAAACCGGCCCGTGCCGAGAGGCCGAGGAGGCTGCCGATGTCGGCGATCGTGCCCTCGGGGGTGATGTCGAAGGTGTGCCGGGCGATCGCCGCCAGTGCGACGAGGACGACGGCCCACAGCAGGCCCAGTCGGGCCGCCCACGCCGCGAGGTCGCGGGTCCGGACCATCGCGTGGTGGCGCAGCGGGCGCAGAAAGCCGCGGGCCAGGACGAGTGCGGCCACCAGGGTGACCGAGAGCGGGACGACCGCGAGGTCGCCGCCCCCTGCCGCGAGGTCCCCGGCGCCGCCGGAGAGTTCGACGGTACCGCCCGCGGCGAGGACCGCGGTGGCGGCGACGACCTGCGGGAAGGCTCCGCCGGGCAGTCCCTGGGCACCTGCCGCCCAGAGTCCCAGCGCCGCGGTGACGACCAGCGCGACCAGCCCGCCGGCCACGACGAGGAAGGCCTGGATCCAGCCGTAGGGGGTCCGGCCGACCGGTGGGGGGCCCGGGGTGCGCCGCCCGGGCACTGGCTGTTGGCTCACGCCGTCACGCTAAGCAGCGGCGCGGCGGGCCGCCTTCCGGAAGGGGCCGACCGCGTCGCGCCGACGGCCCGTCCCGGCTTGCGGACGGTCCGCGGCGGGCGCACACAATGGGCTGCGAGCGTCCCGCGGCCGGTCCCGGACCGTGCCGCGCTCCGACTCCCCGGGCCGTCCGGCGCGGGGGATCCCGGTGTGCGCACCGTACGGACCGGCCCGCCGGGCCGTCCGTGGCAGAGCCCGTCAGTCTCCTCCGAGCAGGGGAAGAGCCCGTGAGCGCCGAACCTCCGTCGTCCGAACCTCCCACCGGTCCGCCGTCCGGCCCGCTCGCCGGTTCGTCGGGCCGGGGCTCCGCTCCCCCGCCGCCCGCTCCGGAGTCCGCGCCACCGCCCACCCGGGTGTCGGGGCAGGGCCCGGGCGGTCCCGGCGACGGCGGAGGCGCGGGCGACGGTGCCGGTGGCGGAGGTGGGGGTGGTTCCGGCGGTTCGGGAGGCGGGCCGAAGGAGCCGGGCGGCGGGCCCGGCCGGCCCTGGTGGCGTTCGATCCCCAAGGCGGCTCTGATCGGTATCGCCGCCGCCGTGGTGATCGCGGTGGTCCTGCTCCTCACCCTGCCGGGCGGCTCCGGCGGCTCGGGTTCCAGCGCCTCCCGCGAGGTCTTCCTCCAGGCCGCGGGCTCCACCGGCCCGGACCCGTACACCGCGTCGACGGCTCAGGAGAGCACACCGCCGGAGCAGACCGCCCAGCCGACCGGCCCGCCGCCCGCGAAGAACACGGTCCGCGCGGTGTCCGGGGCGACGCCGGGGCTGTACGGCGGCACCCAGCAGCGGTCGAGCTGCGATGTGGGGAAGCAGATCGGCTATCTCGCGGCCGATCAGGCGAAGAACACGGCCTTCGCCGGCGTTCTGGGCATCGCGCCCGGTGACGTACCGGGCTATCTGAAGTCCCTGACGCCGGTTCAGCTGCGGATCGACACCCGGGTCACCAACCACGGCTGGCGCAACGGTGCGTCGACCGCGTACCAGGCGGTGCTCCAGGCGGGTACGGCGGTGCTGGTCGACGCCCGGGGCGTGCCGCGGGTGCGGTGTGCCTGCGGCAATCCGCTGACGCCGCCGCAGGCCGTCCAGGGCACGCCGAAGACGACCGGCGGCTCCTGGCCCGGTTACCAGGCCGAACGGGTGGTGATCGTGGATCCGGCACCGGGCGACCTGCCGGAGCTGACCGTCTACGACGCGTCGGGCGGGACGTGGTTCACCCGGCCGACCGGGACCGCGGGCGGGGCCGACCGGCCGACGGCGCCTCCGGCGGCGAAGCTGCCGTCGGCCCCGCCGTCGGCCTCCGCGGAACCGTCGGCGTCGAAACCGGCGCCGTCCTCGCCCGGTGCTTCGAAGCCCGCGTCGGAACCGGCGTCGAAGCCGCCGTCCGCGCCGGAGTCGCAACCGCCCTCGGCACCGGCCACCCCCGGCAACTCGGCGCCCGCCGAGCAGTCGCCCCCGCCGCCACCACAGAGCTATCCGCCGGGCGGGCCGGCCCTCGTCTCCCCGTAGCCGCAGCTCAGCCGTAACCGCAGCCGGGCGGTTCAGCCCAGTTCGAGGGTGGTGACGCCGAACACCCGCTCGGTACGCACCTCGGGCGCGGGCCCGGTGTACATGCGGGTGGTCGGGAACTGGGCCGTCAGCCCCCGGACGGACGCCAGTGCCGCGGCCTCCGCATGGGGTTCGGGTACGTCGACGGCGACCTGGTCCTCGGCGCCCAGCCCCGAGGTGAGGCTGTCGAAGAGCGCCTCCGCGTCGGCCGCGGTATCGGCGAACAGGGGGCCGATGCGGTGGGCGTCGCGCCCGGGCCGGATCGCTCCGTAGCCGGTGATCCGCCCGTCGTCCGCGAGCCGGGCGTACGCGGTGTGCCCGGGGGCCGTGAGCCAGCGGGCGACGAAAGCGGCCCGGTCGGCGGGGAAGCAGGAGCGGTCGTACGCGCTGATCGCGGAGAGCAGATCGGGGGTGACGGGGACGGTTCCGGGCGCCACGCCGGCGCTGCGCAGCGGGTTGCCGCCGTACCGGACGGTGTTGTACGCGGCGGAGAAGCCGGAGCGCTCGTAGTTGCCCTGTTGGGCGGGGACGGCGTCCAGGCCGATCAGCCGGGCCCCGGCGTGCGGCAGGGCGGCGCGCCAGGTGGCCAGCCCGATACCGCGGCCGCGGAGGTCGGGGCGGACCAGATAGTGGCCGAGGAAGGCGTAGTCGTCGCCGTAGCGGACGATGGAGACCGCGGACGCGATCCGGCCGTCGATACGGCCGGTGAAGAAGCCCTCGGGGTCGGTGGGATGGAAGCAGGCGGCGTCGCCGTTGCCGGGGTTCCAGCCTTCGGCGGCGCACCATTCGGTGAGTTGGCGCCACTCCTCCAGGGTGGCGCTGGTGACCGTGAGACCGGTGGTGTCCTGGGTGCTGGTCATGACGGATGCGTTCCTTCCGGGATGTGCAGGGTCGGTACGGGGCAGGGGTACGGGGCGTCGGTACGGGCAGGGGTACGGGTCACGGGTACGGCACCTGGGCCCGGCGGCGGGTCAGATCAGGTCCATCGCGGCCACCTCGTCGGGGCTGCCGTAACTGACCGGCCCCGAGAAGCGTCTGCGGGCCGTGGCGAACCACCAGACGGTGGCGACCAGGACCACGGCCACCAGGGCGATCGGGGCGTAGTTGAAGGTCGTGACGGTGAGGGGGGTGGAGTGCGGCAGGACGAACAGCACACTGCTCAGCCCGATCCACACGACGGCGATACGCGCCACGGGCACGCCCCAGCGGCCGAGATGCCAGGGACCCGGCCTGAAGTCGTCCTTGAGACGGAGCCGCAGGAAGATCGGGATGCCGTAGGCGAGGTACATGCCGACGACGTTGACGCTGACGATGGCGGCGAAGGCGGTGTGGGACCAGAGGCCGGGCACGGTCAGCGCGAAGGAGCATCCCGCGGCCAGCCAGACGGCGTTGACGGGGGTACGGGTGCGCATGCTGACGGTGTGCCAGCGGCGGGAGCCGGGCATCGCGCCGTCCCGGGCGAAGGCGAAGATCTGCCGGGCGTTGCTGGTCATATTGGCGAGTCCGCAGAACAGCATGGAGCCGATCACCACGAGCAGCAGCAGCCCGGCGACTCCGGTGCCGAGGGCGTCGGTCAGGATGTGCACGGAGGGGACGGTGGCGCTCGCCGTCGCGGAGTAGTCGCCGATGGAGTGCACCAGCGCGAGCATCAGGGCGAGCCCGGCGAGCGCGGAGCAGCCGATGGCCCCGACGATGCCCCGCGGGGTGCTGACCGTGGAGCGCACGGTCTCCTCCGACATATGGAAGCTGCCGTCGAAGCCGGTGTAGGTCCAGCTCGTCACGAGCAGGCCCAGCAGGGCGGCGTACACCCCGCTGGTGAAGCCCGTGTCGTTGACGAAGTGGGCGGAGAACGCCAGCGGGCGGTGGGTGTCGGGCAGCAGGAGGAGGGAGCCGACGATGAGGGTGACGCCACCGGCCAGCCACCACACCGAGAAGCGGATGAGCAGGGCGACCAGATCCACCGTGTAGGTGTTGGCCAGCGCCTGCAGCAGCAGGATGACCGCGGTGATGGCGACCGTGCTGGGCCCGGTGGCCCGGTAGGCGGGGTGGTAGAGGGTGACGAAGGCCTGGAGGAAGGCGGCGGCCGCGTAGGCGGTGGCGGCGGTACCGCCGACCTGGCCCACGAAGTTCAGCCAGCCGGTGAACCAGGACCAGGCACCGCGGTGGCGGCGGGCGAGTTTTCCGGCGGCGAAGTAGAGGGCACCGCTGGTGGGGTAGGCGGAGGCGATCTCGGCCATCGCGGCACCGACGAACAGCACCATCACGGAAACCGCGATCCACCCCGCGACCAGGATCAGCGGGCCGCCCGCGGCCATTCCGTAGCCGAAGGCGGAGAATATTCCGGAGATGACGTTGATGATGGTGAAGGAAATCGCGAAATTGTCGAAGGCCCGGAATCTGCGGGTGAGTTTGCGCGGATATCCCATGGCGTGCAGGGTCGTGTCGTCGTCGAGGGCGACGGTCCCGTCTCCGCGGTGACGATTCCTGCGCCCAACGGCGGTGTGTTCCGGCACCGTCGGCCCCTTTCCCAAGCTTCCGAAAGTTGCTGGTCTCATGCGGCGGGCACCGGGAGGCCGAGGGTGCGCCGGGCCCTGGTCAGCTGGTCGCCGGGGTCTCCGAAGGCGCTCCAGGGCATCCGTGCGGCGTACGGCCCCATCGCGGTGAGCACCTCCCGGGCCTCCGGCTTCTGCCGGCCCATGTAGAGGGCGTGCGCCAGATAGGACAGGTCCAGTACCGGAGTGAAGCGGTAGCGGGGGACCTCGGGCAGCCAGTTGCGGTAGCCGCGGAGGGCGGTGGCCACCCACTGGGGCTGCCGCCAGGTGCGGTGGGCGAGGAGGGACGAGGGGTCGTACTCCTCGGCGAGGGCGACCAGCGGCAGCAGCCTCAGCACGGAGCCGACGGGCGCCCGGTGGCTGAGGAAGGAGGCCACGTCCCAGCGGGCGCTGGCGGTGCCGCCGTAGCGGGCGAAGTAGAAGGCGAGGAAGCGGTGGTGGGCCTCGCGGTTCCAGGGGTCGAGCCGTAACGCCCGGGCCAGCAGCGGCCAGGGGCCGGGGGGCGCGGTCAGCAGTCCCGGGGGCGCGGGGTCACGCGGGCGGCGGATCCTGGCGAGGGCGAGCCGGACCGTCCACGGGGTGGGGTCGCGCGGGTCGAACAGGGCGGCGCGTTCGCAGGCGGTCTCGGCGATGCCGAGCAGGGTGCCGGTGTGCCGGGCACCGCTGTCCTCGGCCCGCAGGGCCCGGAGCATCGCCACCCGGGCCCACAGCAGCGCGGATTCGGGGCCGGGGGCCTCGGCGAGCCACCGCTCCGCGAGATCGGAGTCGGCGGCCTCGGAGGCCAGGACGAGTGACCGGTGCGCCCGGGTGCCGAAGTCGCCGCGGGTTTCGCGCAGGGCGCGTTCGGCGCCGAGGTACCGGCCGGCTTTGACGTCGATACAGGCACGCGCGAGCCGGCGGTCGTCGGCCGCCGGATGCCAGACGTACTGTCCCCCGAAAGACCCGGCAGGCACGTGCCCCTCCCCCGTCGCCCCTGACGCCGCCTCCGGCCCGCATTCCGGCTCGGGCCCGGTCACGGCCGTGGGAATGCGGCCGGATCCGTGTCGATCACCGGCGGCGGGATCACACCCTACTCACCAACAAGTGATGGGGAAAACACTCGTCCGGGTAACGGATGCGTTCTTCACCCCGCCGGGGCAGCTACTCCTGGCTTGTTTCTGGCATATGCCGGAACAGCCGCACCGGGACCCATTACCACGCCCCGCTGCGATTACCCCGAGTTTACTCCGCGAACTCACCCGAAGGAGAACGCCCGTCCGGCTTTCCGCTGGCCCGAATCGGCCCGTTGCAGGCCTGTCCGGAACCGTGGCCGTAACACCGTCCCCACTGAACGCACCGAACGCACCGAACGCACCGAACGCACCGCACCCACACCCGGGGTCACCGGCCGGCACTGTGGGGACCACCGGTACGGAGCAGGGGACCACCGGTACGGAGCAAACGATTCGTCCACCTGTGTGGAGCGTCGACACCGCGGCGCACCGCACTCGTTGTGCGGGCATGATCAACGCACGCCGCGCCGCGGTTCTCCCGTCCCTCGCCCTCGCCGCCGTCCTCTCGGCCGTCCTGCTGCCCGGCACCGCCCGGGCCCAGTTCGCCCCCGACCCCGTCACCGTCGACGCCACCGGCCGGATCGCCCCCGACGGTTCGGTCACGCTCACCGGCACCTACTTCTGCACCCCGGACTCCGGCCCGGTCCTCCTCGACGCCGAGGCCTTCCAGGGCGGCTCCCGCGCCGATCTGGAGGGATCCCTCGCGGTCTGCGACGGCAGACAGCACACCTGGGGGGCCACGGGCCGCCCGGCCGCGGCCTTCGCTCCCGGCGCGGCGGACGCCAAGGTCACCGTGGTGGAGCTGTCGAAGGGCCTGCCGTTCCCGGTCGACGCGCACTCCTTCGAGACCGGTGTGACCCTGGTCCGCTGACTCCCCGCGCTGCGGCGGGCGGCACCGCCCGCCGCAGCGCTCCGCGCTCCTACTCCCAGCGGGTCGCCAGCAGCAGCGCGATGTCGTCGGGACGGTCCTCGGCCTGACGGGCCTCCCTGATCAGCCGGTTGGCGGTCTCCGCCAGCGGTTCGCCCTCCGCGCCGGCCAGCGAGGCGCGCAGCCGTTCGACGCCCGAGTCGATATCGGCGCCCGCCTGTTCCACCAGGCCGTCCGTGTAGAGCGCGAGCACGGCCCCCGGCTCCAGCGTCAGTTCGGTGACGGGGTACGCCGCGGCCGGGTCGACCCCGAGGACCACACCGCCCGCGAGGTCGAGCACCTCGGTACGGCCGTCCGGGTGACGCAGCAGCGGCTGGGGATGTCCCGCCCGTACCGCCTGCACCGCCCCGGTCACCGGGTCGATGAGCAGATAGACACAGCTCGCGAACTGTCCCGGGTCGAGGTCGATGAGCAGCCGGTTGGTGCCGCCCATCACCTCCCGGGGGTCGGGCCCGCTGAGCGCGAAGGCCCGCAGGGCGCTGCGGATCTGGCCCATGGTGGCGGCGGCGGCCACCCCGTGGCCCTGGACGTCCCCGATCACCAGGGCGATCCGGTCGCCCGTCTCGACGACGTCGTACCAGTCGCCGCCCACGTCCATGCCCTGGGTGCCGGGAAGGTAGCGGCCGACGGTCTCGACCTGGTCGAGGACCGGGAGCCGGTGCGGCAGCAGGGCGTCCTGGAGTCCGCGGGCGAGTGCGGATTCGGAGTCGTACCGCCGGGCCCGCTCCAGGGCCTGGGCGATCAGCCCGGCGAGCGCGACGAGCACGGTGCGCTCCTCGGCACCGAAGGCCCGCGGCTGGTCGAAGCCGAGGATGCAGCTGCCGACGGGCCGCCCCGAGGCGATCAGCGGAAGGAAGGCCCGGGCGCCGACATGGGCGTCGAGGGGGATGCCGGGATAGGCGGCGGCGAGCTGCTCCATGGACTCGAAGAAGAGGGGGCGGCCGGTGGTCAGGGTCTCGACGCCGGGCAGCCGGGCGTCGAGGCCGACGCCGTCGAAGCGGTCCAGGAAGCCCTGGGGGAAGCCGGTCTCCCAGGCCAGGAAGAGATGCCGCTCGTGGAGCAGGTAGATGGCCAGCTGACGGCCGCCGAAGGCGGGCAGCAGCTCGTCGGTGACGACGGCCGATACCTGGCGTGCCGTGACCGCCTCGGTCAGGGCGATGGCGAGGGCGACGGGCCGGTAGAGCCCGGTGGACTGACTGGTCAGCGCGGCGAACGGGCCGCCCGGGACCGGGGCGCCCGGCGGCCGGGCCCGGCGCCCGCCCACGGGGTGCTCGGCGGGCAGGAGCGTGACGGTCACCCCGTCGTGGCCGGAGTACAGACCGACCTCCAGCCAGGTGTCGTCGTCCCTGCGGGCGGTGAACGAGACGGGGGCCGGGGACATCAGGGCGGCCCGCAGGTGGTCCTCGTACGCGGGGTCGGCGAGCCACGGCAGCGCCTCCCACAGCACCCGGCCCGTCAGCTCGGGCCTGCCCCGGCCGATGAGGGTCTCGGCGGTGTGGTTGAGATGGGTGACCCGGCCGAGCCGGTCGAGGGAGAGCAGGGCGCGCGGCAGCCGGTCGCCGGATTCGGTGAGAACGGGGCCGGGGCCGAGGTCGACGAGGGACCCGTGGAGCACGGACGGGCCGTCGGGGGCACCGGCGCGGCGCGGCGGACCGCCGGAGAGCTCGACCAGATGCGCCCGACCGTCGGCGCCGCGCAGCCGGATCCGCCGGGAGGCCATGGGGCCCGCGGCCGCGGTCTGCCGGGCGACGGCCCTCAGCCCGGCCGCGTCCTCCGGGGCGAGCCGGCCGGCCAAGGCCTCGGCCGTGCCGGGGAAGTCCGCCGGGGTGTGGCCGAGGATCCGGCAGAACGCCTCGTCCCCGGTGACCGTTCCGGTGTCGAGGTCCCAGTCGAAGTGGCCGATCCGGACCGGGGGCGCGGTCAGGGACGGCAGCTGTACGGGGAGGGGTTCGGCGTCCCAGACGATCGCGGTGCCGCCGTCCTTCAGCGCGGCGAGGTCGGCGGCGAGGCGGTCGGCGGCGCGCTGCATCCGCTGCCGGTCGCCCCGGGCGACGGGGCGGCCCGGGGTGGGGCTGCGCAGCACGCCGAGGACGCCGAACCGCTCGGGGCCCGCGACGACCGGGACGTAGAGCGCGCTGAACGGGAACGGCAGGCTGACCATGAGCTGCGGGAAGCGCCGCATGGCGTCCTCGGCGTCCGGCAGATGGACGGCCCGTCCCGTCCGATGGGCCGCGGCGACCGGGAAAGGGCGGTTCTCGTGCACCCGCCACCAGGGCCGGAAGAGCTTGGTGGGCAGTCCGGCCATGACGGCCAGCCGGAGGAGGCCCTCCGTCGTACCGGAGGGCAGATAGACCCCGCCCGCGAATCCGCCGACCGCTTCGGCGGCCCCCACGGAGGCTTCGGCCAGCAGCAGCTCCAGCTCGCCGGGTACCGCCCCGCCGCCCTTCGGTGGTGCGGGTGTCGCCCCGTGCCGCTGCGGCGGGGTGTCCCCGGTCGCGCCGTTCGAGGTCACACAGCCAGGATGCGCCCCGGCCCGGGCGGGGCGCATCTCCTTCGCCGTCGTCCGTGCGGCCCGGCAGGCGGGTCAGAGCCCGAGGGCGGAGAGGCCGGGACAGTCGTCGGGGCGGCGGCCGGAGGGCCAGTGGAAGAGCCGTTCGGCGGCGGCGATCGGCCGGTCGTTGACGGACGCGTGGCGGGCGCTCATCAGCCCGTCGTCGTCGAACTCCCAGTTCTCGTTGCCGTACGAACGGAACCAGTTGCCGGAGTCGTCGTGCCATTCGTAGGCGAAGCGCACCGCGATCCGCCGGGCCTCGTACGCCCAGACCTCCTTGATGAGCCGGTAGTCCAGTTCGCGCTGCCATTTGCGGGTCAGAAAGGCGACGATCTCCGCCCGGCCGGTGATGAACTCGGCCCGATTGCGCCAGCGGGAGTCCTGCGTGTAGGCGAGGGCGACGCGGGCGGGGTCGCGGCTGTTCCAGGCGTCTTCGGCGAGCCGGGCCTTCCGTACGGCGGACTCCCGGGTGAACGGCGGTACGGGGGGCTTCGCGGTCATGGCTGCTCCTTGTCGCCACCTTCGGCGGCTCTCGGCCACCGAGCGGAGAATGATCGTTCTCCCCTGGGGTCCGCAGCTTACAGAGAACGCTGGTTCTCCCGCAAACACCCTTGTCACCACGGGAGTTCCGGCCCACCACGGCCGTCCACCTACTGTCCGGTATACGAGACGGGCGGGCCGGGCCCTCTCGGCCCGGCCCGCCGACTGGGCTATGTTGAACGGGAGCGGGACGAGAAGGAGTGACACCGGTGCCATCAGATCAGCAGGCACGCGCACAGGCGTCTGCGATCACGCCGGGAGGGGGCGAGCCCGACGCCGGGCCGGCCCCGGCGGACCGGGTCCTCGCGCTCTTCGGCGGCCACCGGCTCTCCCCGGGCCAGCGGCGGATCGCGCAGTACATCACCGACCACCTCACCGAGGCGGCCTTTCTGTCGATCACCGATCTGGCGGACCGGGTCGGGGTCAGCCAGCCCTCGGTCACCCGTTTCGCCGCGTCCGTCGGATTCAGCGGCTACCCCGCCCTGCGGGAGGCGCTCCAGCCCATCGCCCTGAGCGCGATCGCCGGGATGCCCGACGCCCGCGCGGAGATCCGCCGCAACGAGCTCCAGGCCGCCGTCGACGCGGAGATCGACAACCTGGAGAACCTGCGACGGCTGCTCGCCGATACCGACCGGATGCTCGACCTCGGCCGGGAGCTGGCCCGGTCGGTCCCGCTGACCGTGCTCGGCCTGCGGATCTCGGCCTCCCTCGCCGAGTACTTCTCCTACGCGGCCCGCCGTATCCACCCCGACGTACGGACCGTGACCCGCGGCGGGAGCGTCGCCTACGACGCCCTGCTCCAGTCCCGCGAGGCCGGCGGCGCCTGGGTGCTCGCCTTCGCCATGCCGCGGCACGCGAACGAGACGCTCGCCGCGATGCGCGCGGCCCGCACCGCCGGGCTGAAGGTCGCCCTGATCACCGATCTGCCCCTCGGGCCGCTCGCGGACGAGGCGGACGAAGTGCTGGTGGCCGCCACCGGCTCACGGCTGGTCTTCGACTCCTACGCGGCGCCCGGCGTACTCTCCGCCGCCCTGCTCCAGGCGATGGCGGACGCCGATCCGCAGCGCACCCAGACCCGGCTGGAGAGCTACGAACACGCCGCGGAGCAGCACGACTTCTTCCTCGACGACTGACGGATCCGGCCGACTCCCCGCCGGTCCCGGCAGGCGCCCAGGCACCCGGACACCCAACCCCGCGCACCACCCCGCCCGTTCACCCTCCGGACCCCGGTCTGCATGAAAATTTTCTTACCCTTGCATACTCGACGGTATATATATTTACTGCCTGAAGTGGTCCGGAGATCGACCGAGTCGATTCACTCCGTGACCGAACCACGCCCCGAGGAAGGCCGGCCGCGCGCGATCATGCAGACGAACCAACGCCCCGCCGACCTCTCGGGCCCCGGCGCGCACAGCGCCGCATAGAGCCGGGCATCGCGCCATGACGCACTCCTCCTCGCGTCGCCACCGCGATGATCCGTCCGGGCCTCCGTCCCCTGCGGAAGCCCACCCGGCGGCCTCGGCCTACCCCTGGGCCGGGGCCGCCAGAACACCCCGGACCCCCGGGCCCGCCGCCGGGGGCACCCCCTCCGGAGCCACGTCGGCGCCCCGCAACTCCCGCGCGGCCGCGGCGGACTGGCCGCTCCAGGTCACCGCCCCCGGCAACCCCGGCTGGGAACAGACCGCCACCCTCTGGCTGCGCACCCTCGTTCCGGCGCGCTACGCCGGCTATCCCACGCTCGCCCGGCATCCCGTCGCACTGGCCCGCCACGCCCAGTGGCAGCTCCAGCACGAGATCGGCGCGGTCCGGGCCGCCCTGCGGACCTCCCGGGCCGAACTGCCACCACTGGGCGTCTCCGACCGGATCGTGGAGAGCGCGATCCTGATGTACGCGGCCGAGCTGGAGCAACTGGGCAGGCTCGCGCGCGGCGTGCGGCTGGTGACGCGGGCCCTGCTCACGCATGCGCCGGAGCCGTACGGCCGCAACGGCTGACCGCCGCACGCCCGCGGCAACCGTAGGACCGCAGGAATCCCCCTGCCCCCATCTCCCCCGCCCCCGGCGAGCGCCGTCCGGCGTGCCGTAAAACCTCCGCGAGAAAGATCGCCGCACCCCCTTGCGCCCCGGATACCCCTCGGGGGTATATTCCTTCTCGCCCCAGGGGATACCCCCAAGGGGTATGGAACCTTCAGAGGAGGGGACGGGCGATGTCAACCGTCAACCCACGGCGCTGGTGGGCACTTCTGGTGCTGGCCACCGCGCAGTTCATGGTGATCATGGACACTTCGATCATCGGGGTGGCGCTCCCCGAGATGCAGCGCGACCTCGGCTTCTCCCCCGAGGACCTGAGCTGGGTCTTCAACGCCTATGTGATCGCCTTCGGCGGTCTGCTGCTGCTCGGCGGGCGGCTGTCGGACCTGCTGGGCGCCCGCCGGATCTTCGTCAGCGGCTGGGTGGTGCTGATCGCCGGATCCGTGGTCGCCGCCGCCGCGACCACCGCCTGGGTCGAGATCGTCGGCCGCGCCGTCCAGGGTGTGGGCGGCGCGCTGATCGCCCCCGCGTCGATGACCCTGCTGATGATGCTCTTCGGGCACAGCCCGAAGGAGCTGGGCAAGGCCATGGCGCTCTACGGCGCCGCGGCACCGGCCGGCGGTACCGCGGGCGTCTTCCTCGGCGGTGTCTTCACCGAGTGGATGAGCTGGCCGTGGATCTTCATCATCTATGTGCCGATCGGGCTCGCCACCCTGGCCGCCACGGGTCTGCTGCCCGCCGCCGCACCCCGCCGCGGAGCCGTCGACGTCCTCGGCGCCGCCGCCGTCACCGCCGGTCTGGCACTCGCCGTCTTCGCCGTGGTGCGGGCGCCGGAGATCGGCTGGGGCGCTACCGCCACCGTGCTCCAGCTCATCGGCGCGGCCGTACTGCTCGGCCTCTTCCTGGTGATCCAGAAGTCGGTACGGACGCCGTTGATGCCGCTGGCGATCTGGCGGACCCCCGGTCTCGGCATCTCCAACCTGGGAATGGCGCTGCTGGGCGCGGCCTGGATCCCGATGTGGTACTTCCTCAACCTCTACCTCCAGCAGGTTCTGGGCTACGGGGCCTTCGCCAGCGGCGCCGCGCTGCTGCCGATGACGGCCCTGCTGATGGTCTTCATGACCCTGATCACCGCGAAGCTGCTGGGCCGGTGGGGCGCGAAGCCGCTGATCTCCGGCGGACTGCTGGTCCTGGCGGCCGGGCTGCTCTGGCTCTCGGCCATCGAGCCGAACGGCTCCTTCGTGGTCGACGTACTGCCCGCTTCGCTGGTCGCCGCGGTCGGCATGTCCCTCGCCTACATCCCGGCGATGATGGCGGCGATCTCCGGGGCCCGGCAGGAGGAGGCCGGACTCGCCTCCGGCATCGTCAACACCACCTACCAGGTCGGCTCCGCCCTCGGTCTGGCCGCGCTCACCGCGGTCGCCACCTCCCAGGGCGCCGGGAAGCTGGGCGATCTGCCCGCCCTGACCGACGGTTTCAGCGCCGCCTTCATCGGCGCGGCGGCCGTGGCCGCGGCCGGCGCTCTGCTCACGGCCCTGCTGATGCGGGGCGCCAAGCCGGCCGCGGCGGCGGCCGAGGACCGGCAGCCGGTGGGGAGTGGGGGGTGATTGAGCCGCTGTAGCCCGGCACCACAAGAGCGCACACTCCAGGAGAGCAACCGGCCGAAAACCCCGGAACCGCCGGAACCGCCGAAACCGCCGGAACCGCCGAAAACCCAGAAACCCCCGAAAAATCTGAGACCCCGCCCGCGCCACCGGCGCCGGGCGGGGTCTCCGCGTACGGTCCGCGAACTGCTCCCGTCCTACTCGCCCTGCGCCCGCCGGGCCCGGACGGCGGCCGTGGCGGCCCAGCCGAGACCGCCCGCGGCGACCAGCACCAGCAGCAGTTCGGGCCAGGCACCGGCGCGGGTCGCGGGGGTGAGGGAGGAGCGCAGCGGCACCTCCGCGACCAGGGCGCCGGGGGTGAACAGCTTCGTCTTCTCCACGATCCGGCCGTCCGGCATGATGACCGCGCTGACTCCGCTGGTGACGGGCACGACCACGGACCGTCCGTGCTCGACGGCCCGCACCCGGTCCATGGCGAGCTGCTGGTAGGTCATCTCGCTGCGGCCGAAGGTGGCGTTGTTGCTGGGGACCGAGATGAGCTGGGCGCCGTTCACGACGGTGTCCCGGGCCATATCGTCGAAGGCCGCTTCGAAACAGGTGACGAGACCGACCTTGGTGCCCGCGAGATCGAAGACGCCGACCTTGTCGCCGGGGCCGAAGTCCCTGCGGACCCGGTCCACGTCCTTGCTGAACAGCCGGACGAAGGAGCGCATCGGAATGTACTCGCCGAACGGCTGGACGTGCCGCTTGTCGTAGGTGTTGACCGGTCCGCGCTCCGGGTCCCACTCGATGAGGGTGTTCCGCAGCTTCCCGGTCTCCGGGGTGATGACCGCGCCCACGACGGTCGGCACGCCGATCGCCTGCACCGCGCGGTCGATCACCATGCGCGCGTCGGGGTTGGCGTAGGGGTCGATATCGGAGGAGTTCTCCGGCCACAGGACGAAGTCGGGCTGCGGCTCGCGGCCCGCCTTCACGTCCGCGGCCAGCTGCTCCGTACGGCGCACATGGTTGTCGAGGACCGCGCGCCGCTGGGCGTTGAAGTCGAGTCCGAGCCGCGGCACATTGCCCTGGATCGCGGCGACGGTGACCGTACCGTCCTCGGCGGACGCATCGACCAGGGGGCGGGCGGCGACCGCGGCCGCGGCGGGGACCAGCAGGGCGAGCAGCGCGGCCGCCATCGGTCCGCGCGGCAGTCCGCCGCCGCGCCGGTGGGCGACGACGCGCCGCCCGGTCTCGTACAGGCCGAATCCGCACAGGACGACGGCGAAGCCCAGCACCGGTGTACCGCCGAGGGCGGCGAGCGGCAGGAAGACCCCGTCGGCCTGGCCGAACGCGATCTTCCCCCAGGGGAAGCCGCCGAACGGCACCCGGGCCCGGAGCGCCTCACCGAGGATCCACACGGCGGCGGCCCACACCGGCCAGCCCGGCAGCCGGGACACCGCGCCGATACCGAGGCAGGTGGCCGCGATGAACACGGCCTCCACGGCGGCCAGCGCGATCCACGGCACCGGGCCGACGTCCTCGCCGGTCCAGATCAGCAACGGCAGCAGGAACGCCAGACCGGTGAGCTGGCCGAGACCGAAGGCCACCCGCAGCCGACGGCCCCGCAGCACCCAGCCGAGCAGGGCGAACGCGGGCAGCGCCAGCCACCAGAGCGGGCGCGGCGGGAAGCTCAGATAGAGCAGCAGCCCGGCCGCCACGGCGGCCCCCGGCCGGATCACGCGCATCAGCGGTCGGGGCTTCGCGGGGACGGGCCCGGAAGTGTCGGCGGGGGTGAGGGTGGCGGTCACAGCCGCGAGTCTACGGGAGGGGGGTATGACCCCTTCCGGGCCCCGGGCGGCCGGGGCTGGCTCGCGGGCCGGGCCCGCCACTACGGTGAACGCGGCAGACGACGGGGACTGCCGTGGCTCGGTTCGGGGGGTCGGCATCATGAGGGCTGCGCAGGTGGAGCGCGCGGGCGCCGCGGACGGGGTGGGGGCCGCCGTCCTGGGTGCCGCCGTCGGCTGGGCGCTGATCAGCGCGGCGGGACGGGAGTCCGGTCCGGAGGGCGTACTGCTCGCGGTCGTCGCCGTCGCCGCCGGATATGCCTGCGGCCGGATCTCCGGGGCGCTTGTGCCGGTCGCGACGGCCACGACGGCTTCGCTCGCCGTGCTGGCGCTGGCGGTGGCCTCGCCGGAGGGGGTGCCGGGGGTGAACGCGCAGTCCACCGTGGAGCCGGGTGATGCGGGGGCGGCGGCCGCGCTGCTCGCGGTCAGCGCCGGGGCGGCCTGCTGTGCCGCGGCGGCGGCCAGGCGGCCCGGGGCGCGGGCGGCCCTGCGGGCGCTGGCGCTCGCGGTGGTGGCGACGGCGGTCGTGCTGGGGTCGGCGGCGGGTGCCACGGCCGCGGCGGCGGTGGTGCTCTGCGCCGCGGCGTCGAGCAGGGCCCGCAGGCGTACCGCGGCGCTCGCGGGGTTCGTGGTGGTCGCCCTGGTGGCGGCGGGAGTGTCCTGGGCGGTGGCGCAGGACGCGCTGCCGGACGGCCCGGCCGAGGGGCTGAGGGCGCTGCTGACGGAGAACCGGGTGGCGCTGTGGCGCGACGCGGTCGCGCTGGTCGAGGCGGAGCCCGTACGGGGTGTCGGCCCGGACCGGTTCGAGAATCTCAGCGCCACGGCGCAGCAGACCCCCGGCTCGGACGGAAAGCCCCACTCGGCCCTGTTCCAGCAGGCGGCCGAGCAGGGTGTGGTGGGTGCGGCGCTGCTGGCGGGGGCGTTCGGCTGGCTGCTGTACGGCCTGTGGCGCTCGCCGCGCCCGACGCCCGTGGTGCTCTGCGCGGCGGCGGCGCTGACGGCGCTGGCGGTCCTGGCCGTGCTGGGGAACGCGCTGAGCTTCGCCCCGGTGACCGCGGGCGCGGGGCTGCTGGCGGGGCTGGCCACGGCACGTGTCGTCCCGGTGGCCTCGGGGGACCGGGCGTCCGCGGGAGCCGGGGCTCCGGACCCGTCGGCCCGCTGAGCGGCCGCCCGGCGGAATCAGCCGCGGACGGCAGGTCCGCCGGCGGATCCGGCGGCGCGTCCGGTGCGGCGGGCCCGGGAGGCGACGGCGGCTGCGACCAGGCCGGTCACACCCGGGCTGCCCATCATGATCATGGCCACGCCGATGGCGAAGAGTCCGCTGGCATGGTCGGACCAGTCGTAGCAGGCGGCTCCGGTCAGTCCGGCGGTGATACCGAACACCGTCGCTTTGACGTACCGGCGGGAAGCCGCCCAGTACACCGGGGCCGGCAGGGTGACGACGAGCCTGATGACCTGCCACGCCTGGTAGGGGCCGGTCTCGGAACCGTCGGGCTGTACGTCGCGCTGCTGGTCCCAGCCCAGCCAGACGGCCCACAGCAGCGCGGCCGCCCCGGCCAGGGCCAGTGCGGTCAGGACCTGGTCGACGGGGGTCTTCTCGTCTCGCGGGATGTTCTGCATGGTGTCAGCGTTCCTCCCGGCGGGCGGCGAGGACAGCGCTCGGATACTCGGATCCGACGGCCCCGGGTCCGAGTACTTCCCCGGCCGCGGGATTACGCCCCCCGGGGCCGTGGTGTCAGGCGGTGGCGGGGGTGCCCGGGTGGAGTGCCAGCCGGTCGCGGATGGCGCGGACCGCGGCCTCGGCGTCGTCGACGGTGACCGTGAACGTCCGGCCGTCGCCGAGGGTCACCACGATGCCCTCGCCGCGGCGGACGACGATCGCGGTGCCCTGCTCGGGGCGCCAGCGGTAGCCCCAGCCGCCCCACTGGCGGGGGGTGACCCGGGGGTCGACCTCCGCGTGGACGACATGGGCGAGGGGGATACGGCGCCGCGGCAGGCCGATATGGCCGCAGCGGATCTCGACGGCCTGGCTGTCGACCCTGACCGCGACGTGGACGAAGGGGAGGGTGCCGTAGAGCATCAGCAGTCCGGCGGCGACACAGCCGACGACGGACATGGACAGGGCGATCACACCGGACGTCCAGTCGCCCAGCACGGCCAGCTCGATACCGAGGGCGAGACAGGCGGCGCCCGCTACGGCGAGCAGCCACTGGACGCGGTTGGTCGCGCGGCCGGTCCAGACCGCGGGCTCGGCGGTGAGCCGGTCCGCGTCGCCCGGCCGTACGGGCGGGTCGGGGAAGTGGTCCCTCATGCGAGCAGGGTAACCGGCACGGGGCTCGACGGCACCGGGTCCGAGGGAAGGATCACACCGGGCCCCGGCGCCGCCGCACGGGGCTGTTTCGCAGGTCAGCGAGTGGGGACGGCGGCGAACAGCAGTCGGGCCTCGGCGTACTCCAGCGCCTCCCGCGGCAGCGTGTCGGCGGCCCGGCCGCTGAGGACGACGGCGGGCGGCCCGGCCGGTACGGCGCCGGGCGCGTCCGTTGCTCCGATCCGGCGAAGCGTCTGGGCGGCGACCGCCCCGGCGGAGCCGTGGAGGACGACGGGGCGGCCGACGGCGGCGCTGATGCGGTCCGCGACCAGTTCGTAGTGGGTGCAGCCGAGGACGATGTCGGTCACGTCGCCGGGGGTGAGCGCGGCGGCCGCGGCCACGGCCCGCTCGATGCCGGGGCCGTCGGCCCACTGGACCGCGTCGGCCAGCCCGGGGCAGGGCACCTCGGTGACGGCCGCGCCGCCCGCGAAGTCGCGGATCAGACCGCGCTGGTAGGGGCTGCCGGTGGTGGCGGGGGTGGCCCAGATGGCGACGGAGCCGCCGCCCGCGGCGGCGGGCTTGATCGCGGGTACGGTGCCGATGACCGGGACCGCGGGCTCCAGCTCGGCGCGGATCGCGGGCAGGGCGTGCACGGAAGCGGTGTTGCAGGCCACGATCAGGGCCTGCGGGCCGTGGGCGAGGGCGGCCCGGGCGGTGGCGAGGGCACGCCGGGTGACGTCCTCGGGAGTACGGGGGCCCCAGGGCAGTCCGTCGGGGTCGGAGGAGAGCACGAGCTCGGCGTCCGGCCTCTGCCTGCGTACGGCGGCGGCCGCGGCGAGCAGGCCGATCCCGGAGTCCATGAGCGCGATCTTCACCCGGTCACCATAGTCGACGGGCCGTGCGGAGCCCGTGCGGTGCGGCAGACTTCGGCGCATGAGCGTCCTCTCCGCGATCGCCGTGGTGTCCCTGCTCGTCTGGGTGTGGCTGCTGCTGGGACAGGGTCTGTTCTGGCGCACGGACCAGCGGCTTCCGCCGCATCCGGAGCCGCAGGAGTGGCCGGATGCGGTGGTCGTCGTCCCGGCCAGGGACGAGGCAGGGGTACTGCCGGCGAGTCTGCCGTCGCTGCTGGCGCAGGAGTATCCGGGGCGGGCGTCGATCGTCCTGGTCGACGACGGCAGTACGGACGGTACGGGCGCACTGGCCCTGGCCCTGGCCGAGAAGCACGGCGGACTGCCGCTCCGGGTGCTCCGTCCGGGTGAACCGGAGCCCGGCTGGACGGGGAAGCTGTGGGCGCTGCGGCACGGTATCGCGCAGGCCCGCTCGGCGGACGCGGATCCCGAGTACCTGCTGCTGACGGACGCGGACATCGCCCATGCCCCGGACAGTCTGCGGACCCTGGTGGCCGCGGCCCGGGCGAACCGGCTCGATCTGGTGTCCCAGATGGCGCGGCTGCGGATCGCGGGATTCTGGGAGCGGCTCGTCGTGCCCGCGTTCGTCTGGTTCTTCTGCCAGCTCTACCCCTTCCGTTGGGTCAACCGGCCCGCGGCGCGGACGGCCGCGGCGGCGGGCGGCTGTGTCCTGCTGAGCACGGCCGCGGTGGACCGGGCGGGGCTGCCGGATGCGGTCCGGGGCGCGGTCATCGACGATGTGTCGCTGGCGCGGGCCGTGAAGCGGTCGGGGGGCCGGATCTGGCTGGGGCTGGCCGGGGGCGTGATCAGTGTGCGGCCGTATCCCCGGCTCGCCGACCTGTGGCGGATGGTGGCCCGGAGCGCGTACGCCCAGCTGCGGTACAGCCCGCTGCTGCTGGCGGGCACGGTGCCGGGGCTGCTGCTGGTGTATGCGGTGCCTTCGGTGGCGCTGGCCGCGGGGATCGTCGGCGGGGATCCGCTCGCCGCGGCGGCGGGCGGCGCCGCGAAGGCGATCATGATCGTCACCTATCTGCCGATGCTGCGGTACTACCGGTGTTCTCCGCTGCTGGCGCTGGCGCTCCCGCCGACCGCACTGCTGTATCTGGGGATGACGGTGGACTCGGCGGTCCAGCACTACCGGGGCCGGGGCGCGGCCTGGAAGGGGCGGGTGTACGCCCGTCCCGGGACCGCGCCCGACGGGGGCTAGGTGTGTTGTTCCGGGGTCATTTGCGGCCGGGGGTCCAGTTCATTCCCCAGCCGTAGGCGTGGTCGACGGTCCGCTGGGGGCTGACACCGCGCTGCGGTACGAGGAAGTTGGCCTCGCGCTGGACGACCAGGTCCGAACCGGTGTTGGTGATCAGGGCCAGGGCGCAGACGGTCGACGGGACGGTGCACTCGCCGAGGGAGAAGTCGATGGATGCGCCGTGCTGCGGCCGGAGGGTGACGGTGGCGTCGAGGTCGGCGAAGCTGCGGGCGCCCTCGTAGACCGTGACGAAGACGAGGATGCGCCGGAAGTCCCGGCTGTGGTCGAGATTGACGGTGAGGTTCTCGCCGGAGCTGCCTCCGGTGCGGTCGTCGCCGTCGAGGTGGATCCACGGGGGCCGGTGGAGCGAGCCGAAGGCGTTGCCGAGGGCCTGGACGACCCCCTTGCTGCCGTCAGCGAGTTCGTAGAGGGCGCACAGGTCGAGGTCGAGGTCGCCGTGGAGGGCGATGGCGCGGCCGAGTTTGGCGCCCCAGCCCTTGAACTGCTTGCGGACCTGCCAGCTCAGATTGACCTTCAGCGCACCGGAGGTGCCGCCCTGTTTGGTCAGGGAGACGGTGGGTGCCTCCTTGGTGAGGGTGACCTTGGTCAGCCGCACGGGGGCGGAGGAGGGAGCGGGAGGAGCCGCGGGGGCGGGCCGAGGGGATGGCGGTACGGGCGCGGGGGCCGGGGTGCGGGTGGTGGCCGCAGGTGCGGGGGCCGCGGGCCGGGTGGTGACCGGGGGCGGCGGTGCGGCGGGCCGGGCGGCGTCCACGGTGATGCCGAAGTCCGTGGCCAGACCCGCGAGGCCGGTGCTGTACCCCTGTCCCACGGCCCGGAACTTCCAGGCGCCCTGACGCCGGTACAGCTCACCCGCGAGAAGAGCGGTCTCGACGGTGGCGTCGGTGCTGTCGTAGCGGGCGAGTTCCGCACCCGACGCGGCGTCGACGACCCGGACGGAGAGGCCGGGGACCCGGCCGAAGGACCCGCCGCCGGCGGAGGCCGCGAGGACGATCCGCCCGATGCCGGGTTCCACCCGGTCGAGATCGACGGCCACCGCGTCGGTCGCCGTACCGGGCCCGGTCTCCCGCCCTTCGTGGCGGACGGCGCCCGAGGCGTGTTCGGGCTGGTTGTAGAAGACGAAGTCGCGGTCGGAGCGGACCCGGCCCGAGCCGGTGTCGAGCAGCAGTGCCGAAACGTCGACTTCGGGCACCGAGGGGCCGGTGCTCCAGGAGAGCTCGACGCGCACGCGCCGCGCGGTCACCGGAGTGTTGGCACCTTTGAGCATGGACATGGAGCTCCCCCATCCCGTGAGTTCGGGGTCCCGGACCGTACACCGGCCGCCAACCTACTCCCGTGCCCCGCCGCACCCGGTCCGACCCGTCAGTAACCCGCCCTCAACTCGTCCTTTACAGGATCCTTGCGTTGTTGTGCGACCGATTTTCCCGCATTCGCTCACATTGGCGAGCCACGACCCGTGGCGTCCCGCGAAACAACCCCCTATCCGGACTCCCCAACCGACTACACAGGCCTTAACTTATGAGCCATGACCTCCCCCCGCTCCTCCTACGGCGGCGGTTACTACTCCGCACCCTCTTTCGCCGACACCCCTATCTACGACTCCCTGGTCGCGGAGCGGGGCACGCCTCAGATCGCCCCGATCCGAGTGCCTTCCGCCTACGACAACGGCAGCAGCGGCTATCTGCCGGCGCTCCCGGCGGCGCTTCCCGCCCTCCCGGCGGGTCCTTCGGCGGGTCAGCCCGCCCCGGCGTACGGCTACGGCCACCAGAGTCCGCAGCATCTCCAGCAGGCGGCGGCTCCCTATGCACCCCAGCAACAGCCGGTGCCCCCGCGGGGTTATCCGGGTCCGGGCGTGCCCCAGCAGCACCGTCCCGCCCCGACCGGCTACGAGGCGATGCGTCCGGCACCGCCCCGGCCCGCTCCTCCGCAGCCGGGCGGCCCGGCGGGCTACCACCCCCAGTACCAGCAGCAGCGCCCGTACCCCGGCGGCCAGGGGTACTGATCCCGGGGATGTGCCGGAGCACCGGCGGCGGTCGGTCGTGCCGGGGGGCGCCGCCCGGCCGCGGTGCCTCCGGTACGGCGCCCTGCCGCCACCTGGCGTGATGCTCGTCTCTGCCCGCTCGACAAACACCCTGCTGGCCTGGTGATTCGTCAACTGCTGTCACCGGCGCACGCTACGGTGGTGCGACCCGCTCCGGCGGGTCCTGAAGGCGCTGCGATTCCGGGGTCGCCGGGCGCGGTGCGCACACCACGAGGTGGGGGCAGAGCAGCACCATGGCACAGGGCACGGTCCAGGTGACCCACACCGGCACGTCTCGCTGGCGGCGGCGCACCGGCGAGTACGCGTCGCTCACGGCCGCTTTGGAGGCCGCGGGGGACGGTGACGTCCTCACCGTGGCACCGGGCACCTACCGCGAGAACCTCGTGGTGCAGCGGGCCGTCACCCTGCGCGGGCCGGAGGGCTCGGTCGGTTCGGTGCGCATCGCGCCCGCCGACGGTGTGCCGCTGACCGTGCGCGCCGCCGCGACCGTACGGGACCTGTATGTGGAGGGGCAGGATCCGACCGCGCCCGCGCTGCTGGTCGAGGAGGGTACGCCGGAGCTTTCGGATCTGCGGATCTCCACGCGCTCGGCGGCCGGTATAGAGGTGCGGGGCGGGGCCCGCCCCACGGTGCGCCGGGTCGCCGTCGACAATCCCGCCGGGGTCGGGATCGCCGTACTGGACGGCGGGGGCGGGGTGTTCGAGGAGTGCGAGATCGTCGCGGCGGGCCGGTCCGGTGTCTCCGTACGGGACGGCGGGCGTCCCCGGCTGGAGCGCTGCCGGATCCACCACGCCTCCGACGCCGGGCTGAGCGTCACCGGTGACGGCAGTGTGCTGGAGGCCGTCGACTGCGAGGTGTACGAGGTCAAGGGCGCGGGCGTGCAGGTGACGGGCCGGGCGGCGGCACATCTCGAAGGCTCCCGGGTGCACCGCACCTCCGGCGACGGTGTCACGCTCGACACCGACGCCGTGCTCACGCTCTCCGACTGCGATATCCACGACGTCCCGGAGAACGGCATCGACCTGCGGTCGCGTTCGGTGCTCACGCTCACCCGCTCGACGGTCCGCCGGTTCGGCCGCAACGGTCTCTCCGTCTGGGATCCGGGCACCCGGGTCGATGCCAACCAGTGCGAGATATACGACAGCACCGGCGACTATCCCGCGGTGTGGATCAGCGACGGTGCGACAGCGGTACTGGACTCCTGCCGGGTGCACGACGTACCGGACGCCCTGTTCGTCCTGGACCGCGGCTCCCGCGCGGACGTGGTGGACAGCGACCTCTCCCAGATCCGCAATACGGCGGTGTCCGTCAGCGACGGCGCGACGGCACAGCTCGACGACTGCCGGATCGCCCAGGCCTCCACCGGCGCCTGGTTCCGCGACCACGGCAGCGGGGGAACCCTCAACAACTGCACGATCGACACGGCACAGACCGGAGTGATCGTCACCAAGGGCGCGGATCCCGTCATCGAGCGGTGCACGGTCACGGCACCCGCCGAGGCCGGTTTCTACGTCTCCGCCGAAGGCCGGGGCACCTTCCGCGACTGCCGGGTCACCGGCAGCGGGGGTTACGGCTTCCATGTGATGGAGGGCTGCCGCACGGCCCTGAGCCGCTGCCGTACCGAGCGGTGCGCCCGCGGCGGCTACGAATTCACCGAGACGGCGCTGCTGACCGTCGAGGACTGCACGGGCGACGAATCGGCGGTACGGGCCCCGGCCGCGATGACCGCCCCCGCGGCCCCGGCCGGCTCCGCCCCCGCGGCGGCGGCGAGCGTGCCGGGACTCCTGACGACCGTCCCCGCTCCGGCGGTACCCCCGCAGCCCGTGGAACCGGCGCCCGCGGCCCGGGTCTCCGACGAGGTCCTCGGCGAACTCGACGCCCTGGTCGGTCTGGAGAGCGTGAAGCGGGAGGTCCGCTCGCTGATCAACATGATCGAAGTGGGCCGCCGCCGCCGGGAGGCCGGGCTCAAGGCGGCGTCCGTCCGGCGGCATCTCGTCTTCACCGGCTCCCCGGGCACCGGCAAGACCACCGTGGCCCGGCTCTACGGCGAGATCCTGGCCGCCCTCGGCGTCCTCGAACGCGGCCATCTCGTCGAAGTCTCCCGGGTGGACCTGGTCGGCGAGCACATCGGCTCGACCGCGATCCGCACCCAGGAGGCCTTCGAACGGGCCCGCGGCGGGGTCCTCTTCATCGACGAGGCGTACGCCCTCTCCCCCGAGGACTCCGGCCGGGACTTCGGCAAGGAGGCCATCGACACCCTGGTGAAGCTGATGGAGGACCACCGGGACGCGGTGGTCGTGATCGTCGCCGGTTACACCGCGGAGATGGAGCGGTTCCTCGCGGTCAACCCCGGGGTGGCGTCCCGGTTCTCCCGGACCATCACCTTCCAGGACTACGACGCGGAAGAGCTGCTGCGGATCGTCCGCCGACAGGCCGACGAGCACGAGTACCGGCTCGCGGACGGCACCGCCGACGCCCTCCTCGCCTACTTCGGCAAACTGCCCAAGGGCCCGGCGTTCGGCAACGGCAGGACCGCGCGCCAGACCTTCGAGTCGATGGTCGAACGGCACGCGGGCCGGGTCTCCGAACTGGCGGAGGCCGACACCGACGCCCTCACCCTGCTCTACCCGGACGATCTGCCCGAGCCGGTGTGACCCGGCCGCGACCGGACCGCTCCCCCACCGGTCCCGGCTGGCGCGGTACGCCCGGGATCAGCCGGAGCAGTTCGCCGCGGGCCGCCGCGAACGCCGGATCGGCCTGGTAGTCGGAGTGCCCGAGGACCGGCTCGGGAAGCGGATGGCGGACGGACCTGCCGTAGGCCAGGGGGTCCTTCAGGGCGGGCCGGTCGGGCGCGGGCCGGTCCCCGGCGGCCACCAGCACCGGTCCGCCGATCGGGTCGGTGCGGCGGTGGAGATTGCTCCAGCAGTGCACCTCGTCCCGGAGCAGGGCGAGCGCCTCGGGTCCGAAGTAGGCGGGGAACCACCGCCCGTACAGCCGCTCCAGCGGTGAACCGTACGTCAGCAGCGCCACCCGGCCGCGGACCTCGGGCGGCAGCTGCCAGACCGCCGCCGCGGCGAGCACACTGCCCTGCGAGTGGCCGGAGATGACGAGCCGACCGCCGCGGTGCCGGGTGCTCTCGGTCCAGGTGCACATCCGCCACGTCAGATCCGGTACGGCGCGTTCCGCATAGCAGGGGGGTGCGAACGGGTGCGCGGCGCGCGGCCAGAAGGTGCCCACGTCCCACAGGATTCCGATGGTGCGCCGGGCGGACGGATCCCGGTAGGCGCGCCGCCCCCAGGCGACGAAGAATATGGCACCGGCACCGATCAGCCAGGACCCCAGGGACTGGGCGGTCTCCGCGACGGCTTCGGCGAAACCGCCGTCGAAGGCCCGGCCCGGCACATCGCCGCTGCGCCAGGCCCCAACCACGGCGACGGCGCCGAGGACGACGGTGGCCGCCGCGACCACGCCGACGGCGAGCGGGGCAGTGTCGGTGATCCCGGCTGCGGCCCGTACCCGGGCGATGGTCCGGGTACGGATCGCGTCGGGACGCCAGCCGTTGTCACCGAGCCTGGCCGCGCCGGGCGTGGTCCATCCGCACTCCGCCGCCTCGTACTCCGCCTCCACCTCCGGTGCCAGCCGGCGGGCCGTCAGCCAGGTCCGCAGGAGGAGGGCGAGGACGGGCACGAGCAGCAGCACCAGCAGGACCGGGATCACCGAAGCCTGCCAGCTCAGCAGGGTCGGCGGGGCGGGGACGGAACCGTCGGCCCCGGGGGTCCCGGAACCGTCGAGCCGGTCGGCCGCCCACTGTGCCGTACCACCGGTCATCACCCCGCCCAGGGCGCAGGCCAGGACCGTGACCGCGGGTCCGCCCAGACCGCCGAGGACGCTGCGGGCGTGCCGGGCGCGGCGCTGGAGGACGACGGCGACCACCGCGAGCGCCAGGGCGAGTCCGCTCTGGGCCAGGGCGAGCAGCCCGAAGACCGAGGTGCCGGGCAGGACGCCGCCGGACACCCAGTCCGGGCGCGGCCGGGCGGCGTACAGCAGGGAGAGGGCGAGCAGGGTGAGCGCCGCGCCGGGCAGGGCGGTGACGGCGGTCCGGTCGGCGCGGGCGTCGAAGCGGCGTTCGGTACGGCCGCGGCGGAAGACCACCCAGACCACCGTGGTCAGACCGAGGACCAGGCCGGCTTCGAGGGCCCGGCCCCACAGGGCCAGGAGTCCGGCGTCACCGGCGCGGTCGTGGCGGCTCGTGGCAAGGGTGACGGCCCCGGCGACGGTGAGGAATCCGGCGGCGGTATGGGCGGCGCGCAGCCGGGCGACATGGCGGCGGCCGTACCAGAATCCGGGGCGGCCGAGGGCGGGCCGGAGCACCGGTGCGGGCGGGCTGGAGCGGGGCGCGTGGCCGCCGTCCTCGTCACCGTCACCGTAGTTGTCTTCGTCCTCGTGGTCGCCGGGTTCATGGCCGGTCTCCTCCTCGACCTCGGGTTCCCGCTCGGGCCCTTGGTCGTCGGCCGGGCCGGTGCGACCGTCGGGCACATCGGCGCCGGTCGGCGGGCGCTGGGACTCGTAGGCGCTCCAGGTCCGGTGGGAGAGGTACCACAGCAGTCCGACGAGGGCTGCCGGGATCAGCGCGGCGAGCGCGAGGCGGCGGCCGGGCTGGGACCACCAGCCTTCGCGGTCGGCCGCGAGGAAGCCGAGCCACGACCGGCCTTCGGTGCATCCGGTGGCCCCGGCGCACTGCCAGGCGACCAGGTCGAGCGCCACCTCGCAGGCGGCGGCCGTCATCAGCACGGTCAGACTGAGCGCGACCAGCCGCACCAGCGCCCCGTAGAGCCGCATCGTCCGCGCCCGGCCGCGGGCCCGCGGCCGCATCCAGTGGGCGAGGTTGGCGACCATGAAGGGGAGCAGCAGCAGCCAGAGGGCGCGGGCGCTGTTGCCGGAGGTCAGGTTGGACCAGCAGTACGCCTCGGGGACGGGCTCGCCGTCGCTGCGCGCGGGGTCCGACTCGGCGTGGACGTCGTCGGCGCGGCGGAAGACGGCGGCCTTGTCGTCACCGGATATCCGGACCGTGCGGGGATCCCCGAGCATGCCCTCCGGGGTGGCTCCGCCCACACCGTGCACCAGCAGTTCCAGCGCCGGCCCTGGGCCGTTGGAGGTCGGGGGTTCAGCGGACACTTCGGCGGCTCGCTCTCGGACGGCGGCGGGTGGGGTACGGGGCGCGGTGCGGGCGCCACGGTGCGGCGCCCCGGATTCTGACAGCTCCCGGCCGCGGGGTCACGGAGTCGGAGCGTCTCGCGCGGGACGGATCGTGACAGGATGGTTTTCCCGGCCGGGTGTTCGTACGGGTGTGCCGGAGGGCGGCGGCCGGACGGCGGGCCGCGGCGGTCGCGGCACGGGCGGCGACGAAGGGACCGGCTCCGCGGTGACGGAACGACAGAACCTGCTTCTCGACGGGATGCGGCGGCACGGCCGGGCGTCGGTCGATGAACTCCCCCACGGGCTCCGGGTCCCGGACCCGGTCGTACGCCGGGGTGAGCCCGCGGGCAGGGCCGGGTCCGCGCCGTGACCGCGTTCCGGCTGGAGCGTACGGTCGCGTACGGGACGGCGGAGGCATGGCGGCGGGTCACCGACTGGCGGGCCCATGCGGCGCTGATGCCGTGGACGGCGCTGACGTCCGTGGTGCCCGAACCGCCGGGCCCGGGGACGGTGTTCACCGTGCGGACGGGGGTGGGCCGGGCCGGGTTCGACGATCCGATGGAGATCGTGGAGTGGTCACCGCCGTCCGGAGCCGGTCCCGGCCGGTTCCGGCTGGTGAAGCGGGGCCGGGTGATCCGGGGGTGGGCCGTGGTCGAGGTGCGTCCCGAGGGGTCCGGATCGGTGGTGGTGTGGACGGAGGAGGCACGGCTGCGCGGAGTGCCGGGCCGGCTGAGCGCACGGGTGGGGCGCGTGCTGTTCGGACGGGCGCTGGACGCGCTGCTGCGGAACGCCGGGTAGCCTCCGGAGCCCGTTCCGTCCGCCGTGCGTGCTTCCGGCGGGCCTGCGACCGGTGTGACGTCCCATGATCCACTCGTTGGACGGGGCGAGCGGGTCCGCCCCGTGCGCACTGCAACCGTGCCGGGCGCGGGGTGTCCGGACCCGTGAGTCGTCCGCGCACCCCGGAAGGGCCGGCCCCGATGCCGACACGCCGTCAGTCCCCCCGTCCGCACGACCGCCACGCCATAGCGGGCAGTTGCCCCGGGGACGAGGGTGTGGAGGCGATCCTCGTCGAGCAGTACCCCCGGCTCGTCCGGCTGGCGTATCTGACCCTGCCGCCTTCGCTGGGGCGTCATCGGCGGGTGGTCGCGGCGCATGCGACGGTGCAGGGGGTGCTGCCGGTGCGGCCGGTCCGGTCCGAGGCACCGCCGCCGGGCGGCGGCGGTACGGAGTCCGCCGGATACCGCTGGGTGCGGTACCGGGTGCTGCGGGGTGCCCTGCGCGGGCGCCGGAGGGTGCGGGCGCTGCTGCCCCGGGTCATGGGGCTGCGGCTGTTCCCGAGCGCCGGGGGTGCGGAGGAGCTGGCGCTGGACCAGGCACTGTCGTCGGTGGCGGGGCCCGCGCGGGCGGCGCTGGCCCTGGGGGTGCTGGAGGGGCTGTCCGATGAGGCGGCGGGCGCGCTGCTCGCGGAGTGCGGGGTCGGGGATCCGGCGGCGGCGCTGCGGACCGCGGCGCGGTTGCGGGAGTCCGGCGGCGGCCGGGTGGAATCGCTGCTGCGGGCCGCCGAGTTCGATCCGTGCGTGGTCCAGACCCGGCCGACCGATCTGCTGCGGCGCCGCAACCGGATCCGGGCGGGCGCGGTCGCCGGGCTGTGCGCACTGCTGGTGGCCGGGGTGGCGGCGGGTACTCCGGCCGGTGGGCGGGATGCGGTCCGTACGGACGCGAAGGCCCGCCCGGTGTCGGTGCATGCCTGGGCCCGGGCCGTGGATCCCGCCCGGCTGGTCCGGTCCGACGGCGAGTCCTGGGCGGACACCTCCCGGGTCGATTTCTCGGTCTGGCCCGCCCGGGGCGGCCGGAAGGACGACCGGGAGCTGCTGCGGCGGGCGCTGGACGCCTGGTCGTCGCCGGGTGCCGGGGTGCGGGTTTCGGTGACGGCGGACACCGTGCGTACCCCGCCCGCCCTGCCGCCGCGTCTGCTGTACGCCGGTGACACGGACGGTGCTGCGGTGGTGCTGCTGCACGAGGGCGGCCGGGTGGTGCGGTACGCCGAGCCGCTCACGGGCCGGGGTGCGGCGGCCCTCGACTTCGCCCGGGCCGACGACGCCGATGTGACGACCGCGGCTTCGGTGGTCGTGAGCCGGACGGCCGGCGGTACGCGGCTGCTGCTGGCGCCCTGGGTGGCGCGGGCGGCGGTACGGGATCTGCTGGTGCCGCGGCAGGGGGCCCGGGCGCTGGCGGTCGCTGCGGACGGGGTGACGGCGGCCGTTCCCGGCCCGGTGCCGGCGGGGGGTTCGTGTACGGCGTGGCCCGCGCTGGAGCTGCGGTCTTCGGACCGGATCGTGGAGGACCACGCCTTTCTGGTGACGGATCTGGGCGATCTCGTACCCGCCCATCTGACGTACACCCCGCCGCCGGGGGCGGGGGCTCCGGCCCGGCAGCCGCGGGAGTCGACGAGCGGTCCGGCACTGGCCGCCTGGGCGCGGGGGGCGTGTCTGCTCGCGGGGCTGCGCGGAGCGGGCGTACGGGCCGTGAACCAGTGGACGTTCGCCGAGCAGCCGCTGCCGGACGGCGGGGGCCGGGCGGCGTGGCTGTGCACCCGGGCGGACACCTGGAGCGGTCCCGGCCGGGTGCTGGTGCGTTTCCAGCCGCCCGGGCGGCCGCAGGCGGATCCGGGGACGGTGGTCGCGCGGGCCCGGTCCACGGCGGCGTGCAGCCGGTTCGGTCAGCATGTCCTGGCGGGTGTCCGCTGGCGGTCACCGGCCGGGAAGGAGTATCTGCTGGCGGCCGGGAGCCGGGCGGTCACCGGGATCTGGGCGTCGGGGGCGGCCGTCGCGACCGCCCGCGGCACCACGCTGGCCGCGGCCCTCCCGGAGGATGCCCGGGGAGCCGTACGGCTCACGGCGCGGCTGGTGACGGGCGGCACCCTGGCGCCCCTCGGCGGGCCCGTCGGCGGTGCGGACGGCTGAAACCGTCGTGGCCCGCCCCCTGTCGACGGCCGCCGTGAGGTGGGGCGGGCGGGTCAGCGGGGCCAGTGGCCGGTGGTGAGGAAGCGGTCGATGGCCGCGCTGTAGGGCTCGATGTCGATTCCTTGTGCGGCCAGCCAGTCGTCGGAGTAGTACTTGTCCAGGTAGCGGTCGCCCGGATCGCAGAGCAGGGTGACGACGCTGCCGCGCCGGCCGGTGGCGACCATCTCGCCGACGATCTTTAGCGCGCTCCACAGTCCGGTGCCGGTGGAGCCGCCCGCCTTCCGGCCGATGGCCGTGTCCAGGGCGCGGACGGCCGCCACGCTGGCCGCGTCCGGCACCTTCATCATCCGGTCGACGGCGCGGGGCAGGAAGCTGGGCTCCATCCGGGGCCTGCCGATGCCCTCGATACGGGAGCCGTGGGCGCTGGAGGCCTCCGGATCGTTCCGGGTCCAGCCGTCGAAGAAACAGGAGTTCTCCGGGTCGGGGACGCAGATCCGGGTGTCGTACTGCATGTAGTGGACGTAGCGGGCGATGGTCGCGGAGGTGCCGCCGGTCCCCGCGGTCGCCACGATCCACGCAGGTTCGGGATAGCGCTCCAGACGGAGCTGCTGGTAGATCGACTCGGCGATGTTGTTGTTGCCTCGCCAGTCGGTGGCCCGTTCGGCGTAGGTGAACTGGTCCATGTAGTGGCCGCCGGTCCGCTCGGCGAGGGCCGCGGACTCCTCGTACATCCGGCGCGGGTCGTCGACGAAGTGGCACTGTCCGCCGTGGAACTCGATCAGCCGGATCTTCTCGGCGCTGGTGGTGCGGGGCATGACGGCGACGAACGGCACGCCGATCAGCTTGGCGAAGTAGGCCTCGGAGACGGCGGTGGAGCCGCTGGAGGCCTCGATGACCGGTTTGCCGGGCCGGATCCACCCGTTGCACAGCCCGTAGAGGAAGAGGGAGCGGGCCAGCCGGTGCTTGAGGCTGCCGGTGGGGTGGGTCGACTCGTCCTTCAGATAGAGGTCGATATTCCACTCCTCGGGGAGCGGGAAGCGCAGGAGGTGCGTATCGGCGGACCGGTTGGCATCGGCCTGGACCTTGCGGACGGCCTCCTTCAGCCAGCTCCGGTACGCGGTGTCGCTGCGGTCCACGTCGTGCGTCTCCGCCGGGGCTCCCGCCGGGGCCGCCGGATCCCGTGGCACCCCGTCAGTCCGCAGCCCGTCGCGGTCCGTCCCGCCGTCCGTGTTCATTCCGCCGTCCGCCCGTTCGTGTGTCGGTGCTCACTCGGAGGGACGCGCCCGCCCCGCCGGTGACCCCGGCCGCTTGCGCCCCTCCCGTCACAGTAAGCCCGTCACCTGCGTAAACCTTCGCTTGGGGCATCCATAGGTGTCCCTTGTGGGCCGAACGCCCCCTCGGGCGCCCTCGCCGGACGCCTCTTCCGCCTGCTCTACTGGTGCGAGCTACCCGAGGTGTTGCAGACTGCCTGCAGACGAAGCGAACGATGGGGAGGAGGGGCCCAATGGCCATGGCGGAGCCCGAGTTCCGGGCCACTGGTGTACGGATCGAGCGGTGGCCCCGCTCGCTCACCAAGGCCGGCCAGGTCCTCATCAAGGACGGCAGACTGCAACTGCTGACGAGCTACGGCCGGGTGATCGACAGTGCCCCGGTGCGGGCGGTGCGGGCGGGCAAGGCCTGGTTCTCCGACGAGTCGAGCACCGCGCTGACGGTCAACGGCAAGCGGTACCGGCTGACGATGGGTCAGCGGGACGAGCAGGCCGATGTCGGAAAGCTCACGGGGCGTTTTCTGAAGGCGGTCCGCAGGGCCGGGGGCGCCGGGGACTGATCCCGGCGGGATGCGTCGGGAGCACGGGCTCCGGGACCGGACGGCACGGTGCCGAGTTGCGGGCGCCGGGCGGGTCGGCCACGCTGGATTCACCTCACTCAGGGTGAACCGGCGGTGACGCTGTGAACCAGCGGCCGCCATCGGGCCGACAGCCGCCGGTCCGTCGGATCCGATCCTCCGTCTTCTTCCGGACCTTACTTCGGGGAGTCGCAGCCGTGATCACCGAGCCCAGCAACAGGCATTGCACGGTGGAGCTCCAAGCCGTGCCGTCGCGGATCGGCCAGGTCCGCAGAATCATCTCGGCGCAACTGCGCCACTGGCAGTTGGATCCGCTCATCGACCAGGCGGCGCTCGGGGTGACCGAGCTGCTGACCAACGTCCTCCGGCACGCCGAGCCCGACAAGCACTGCACCGTGGACGTCGAGCTCTTCCCCGGACGGCTCACGGTCTCGGTCCGCGACCACGACCCCCGGCTGCCGACGGCGTCGGAGGCCGATCCGTTCGCCACTTCGGGCCGGGGACTCGGCTTGATAGCGGCCGTCAGCGACACCTGGGGCGTACGGCCGCGGGGCGCGGGCGGCAAGGACGTCTGGTTCACGCTGACGGCGCCGGGCACGGGCGTACGCGAGCCGGAGCGGGCCGGCTCCCCCTGACGTACGGCACGCTCCGGAGCCCGGCCCACCGCGCGGCGGCGCACCTCGCCCGCCGGGCGGCTGCCGTCAGCGGCCGGGTTCCGGTCCGTCGAAGCCGGGCAGTACGGTCCGCTCCAGTCTCCGGCGGACCCGCTCCTCGTGGACGAGCCGTCCGACGAGCGCGCCGCCGTAGACCACCACGCCCACGCCGACCAGCCACGACTGGAGCACCAGAACGGTGCCGAAGGGGCCGTAGGTGACGGCGTTCGAGGCGATCAGCGGGGAGAACACCAGCTGGGAGAAGATCCGCAGCCCCAGTATGAACACGGCGGTGGCGACCGCCCCGGGCAGCAGCGCGCCCCAGCGGACCCGGCCGCCCAGCAGCAGCCGCTGGGCGACCCAGAAGAAGACGAACGTGCCGAGGACATCGGCGACGGCGGTGCCGACGGTCCCGGGGACGCTGCGGCCGAAGGCCGGGGTGTTGACGAACAGCAGCAGCGCGAAGACCAGCAGGGCGAGAAAGACGACATGGCGCCACATCGTGTGCCAGCGGGCCGTGGGCAGGTCCCAGACCTTCTCGTACCCCGTCTGCACCGCGGAGCCGAAGGTGAGCCCGAAGACGGCGAGGGCCGCGAGACCGAAGGCCGTCGTGCGCTGGAGGGCGGTGCCCGGTGGCGCGAACAACTCCTCGACCTGCTGCTGGGAGGCGGCGGATACGCCGAGCGCCTGGCCCAGCCAGCGGGCGAAGCCCTGGCCGCTGGCCGGGTCCGCAGCGGCCACGACCACCAGCAGGGGGACGAGGGTGAGGAACCCGAGAGCGGCGAAGCCCATGGCCCGGTGGAGCAGCTCCATCTCGCGGGCCCGGTTCCAGCCGAGCCCGGCGGACGAGGCCGCGACGGCGTCGTGCAGTCGCCGGAAGCGGTCCGTGACACCGGGCGGCCGCGCGCCGGAAGACTGGAGGGTCATGATCGTCGCCTACCCGTTCACCGGCGCGGGGCCGCTTCCCGTGCCCCCGGACGGGTGGCGCGCGAGGGAGTCACCCGCCGACCGGGCCGACCGGGCCCGGATCGGTGGGCCCGGTCCACAGGAAACGGCCTGGGTCAGGCCAGGGCGTGCAGCGGGTCGTCGAGCACCGGCTGCCAGGCCAGTTCCGCCGCGCCGACCAGGGTGTTGTGGTCCAGGGTGCAGGGGAGGATCGGTACGCCGCCGCTGCGGCCCCACAGACTGCGGTCCGCGACCACGGACCGCAGTCGGCCCGGGTCGGCGGCGAGCAGGGCGCGGTGCAGTCCGCCGAGGACGATGCGGTCGGGGTTGAGGATGTTCACCAGGCCCGCCAGGCCGAGCCCCAGACGGTCGATCAGCTCCTCGCAGGCGGCCCGGACCGCGGGGTCGCCGTACTCCGTACCGAGCAGTTGTTCGGACTGGGCGAGGAGGGAGACTTCGGGGCCGGGCGGGCGTCCGGCGGCGGTGAGGAAGGCGAGCGGGTCGGTTTCGACGTCGAGGCAGCCGCGGCTGCCGCAGTGACAGGGGCGGCCTTCGGGGTTGACGGTGAGATGGCCGACTTCGAGGGCCAGTCCGGAGCTGCCGGTGTGCAGCCGGCCGTCCAGGACGAGGGCGCCGCCGACGCCCCGGTGTCCGGTGGCGACGCACAGCAGATGGCGGGCGCCGCGGCCGCCGCCGTGCCGGTACTCGGCGAGCGCAGCGAGGTTGACATCGTTCCCGGTGAAGGCGGGTCCTTCGATTCCGGCGGCCCCGACGTGCTCGGCGAAGATCTGGCGGACCGGTGAGCCCGCGGGCCAGGCGATGTGCAGCGGGTTGAGCGCGGTGCCGTCGGGCTCCGCGACGGCCGACGGTACGGCGAGTCCGGCGCCGGCACAGCGCCGTCCGCTCGCCCGCAGCAGCTCCGCTCCGGCGTCGACGACGGCACCGATGACCTGACCGGGGTCGGCGGCGGGGGTCAGACAGCCCGGGGCAGTAGCGACGATCCGGCCGCCGAGTCCGACCAGTGCGGCGCGGAAGCCGTCGGCGTGGACCTGGGCGGCGAGGACCACGGGGCCCGCGTCGTCGACGGACAGCCGGTGGGAGGGCCGACCCTGGGAGCCGGTCGCGGCGGCGGGGCGGGAGTCGACCCGGATGAGGCCGAGCGCCTCCAGTTCGGCGGCGACGGCACCCGCGGTGGCGCGGGTGACGCCCAGTTCGGCGGTGAGAACGGCACGGGTGGGGGCCCGTCCCGTATGCACGAGTTCCAGTGCGGGGCCGAGTGCGCTGCGGCCCCTCTCCAGTCGCGATCTGGTGTTCGCCGCCTTGCCGTTCATGGAGCCGAGTCTGCCACGCTCCGGAGGGTCCTCCGGCGCCCGTACGGGCCGGGGCGGAGGCAGCCCGGCGGCGGCTGTCCGGTCGCCGCGGGTACGGGAGGGGCGGGCCGCACGGGCCGGGACCGTTGCCCGAACAGATATCGGAACCCCGGCACCGGGTGCGGGCCGGGTGGCAGAATCGGCGTATGGAGACCCTGGAGTTCATCGACGTTCTCGAACGGGAGGGCGGTCTGCTGGCGGACGCCGCCGCGGCGGCCGGTCCGGATGCGGCAGTCCCGACCTGCCCCGGCTGGCGGGTCCGGGATCTCGTCCGGCATATCGGCACCGTGCATCGGTGGGCGGCGTCCCATGTGGCCGACGGGCACGCCGAGCCGCGGTCTCCCGATCCGCTGCCCGAACTCGACGGCGATGCGCTGGTCGCCTGGTATCGGGAAGGGCACCGGCGTCTGGTGGAGGTCCTCCGTGCCGCCCCGGCCGATCTGCAGTGCTGGACCTTCATGCCCGCCCCGTCCGCGCTGGCGTTCTGGGCCCGGCGGCAGGCGCACGAGACCGCGGTCCACCGGGCGGACGCCGAGTCGGCGCTCGGCGGGGCGCGGCGCACGCCCGGGGTGCTCGCGCCCCTGACACCGGAGTTCGCAGCCGACGGCATCGACGAGCTGCTGGGAGGCTTCCACGCCGGGGACCGCAGCCGGGTCCGCTCCGATCCGCCCCGGGTCCTGCGGGTGCGGACCGTCGACACGGGACAGGTGTGGACGGTACGGATCTCGGCGGATCCGCCCGTCACCGACGATTCGGCCACCGGCCCCGCGGACTGCGAGCTGAGCGGCCCGGCGGGGACTCTGTATCTGACGCTCTGGAACCGGTTGCCGCTGAGCGGTGTATCACTGAGCGGAGATGCCTCTTCGGCGGCGCTCTGGCGGGAACTGTCCTCCGTCTGAGCGCGGCCGAGGGCGCCCGGCTTCCGGACGAAGAGGATCAGCCCAGCCAGCCGGGGCGGACCAGACCCGACTCGTAGGCGAGGACGACGAGCTGGGCCCGGTCGCGGGCGCCGAGTTTGACCATCGTGCGGCTCACATGGGTCTTGGCGGTGAGCGGGCTGACGACGAGCCGCCGGGCTATCTCCTCGTTCGAGAGGCCGATGCCGACGAGTGCCATCACTTCCCGCTCGCGTTCGGTGAGGCCCGTGAGGAGGCCGTCGTCGGCGGGGGCCTTGGAGCGGGCGGCGAACTCGGCGATCAGCCTGCGCGTCACTCCCGGGGAGAGCAGGGCGTCCCCGGCGACCACGGCGCGGACGGCGCGCAGCAGTTCGTCCGGCTCGGTGTCCTTCACCAGGAAGCCGGAGGCGCCGGAGCGGATCGCCTCGAAGACGTACTCGTCCAGTTCGAAGGTGGTCAGCATGACCACCTTGACCTCGGCCAGTCCGGCGTCCCCGGTGATCCTGCGGGTTGCGGCGAGGCCGTCGAGCACGGGCATCCGGATGTCCATCAGGACGACGTCGGGACGTACTTCGCCCACCAGCCGGACGGCCTCCGCGCCGTCTGCCGCCTCGCCCGCGACCTCGATGTCCTCCTGGGCGTCGAGCAGCGCCCGGAAACCGGCCCGGACCAGCAGCTGGTCATCGGCGAGCAGAACCCGGACCGTCATGTGTCTCCTCCGTACGCTGCGGCCGCGACCCCGGTGAACGCGCCCGGGGGTGTCCGGGGCGCGGTCGAAGGGGTCACGGCGTCTCCTTGGGTTTGAGGGGCAGCCGGGCGCGGACGGTGAATCCGCCGTCCGGCCGGTGTCCCGCCTCGATGGTGCCACCGAGGCCGGCTGCCCGTTCCCGCATTCCGGCCAGGCCGTTTCCGCTGCCGCCCGCGTCGGAGCCGGTGGCCGGTCCCGCGTCGTCGATGCGCAGCGACAACCGGGCCGTTTCGTACGAGATCCGGACCGCTGCGGTACGGGAACCGGAGTGGCGGACCACATTGGTCAGCGCCTCCTGGACGATCCGGAACGCCGCGAGATCGGTGCCCGGCGGCAGTGCGGCGGGCGGGCCGGCCCGGTCGACGGTGACGGTCAGTCCCGCGCTGGCGGCCTGGTCGACCAGTTCGGGCAGCCGGTCCAGTCCGGGCGCCGGGGCACGGGGCGCGTCGCCGGGGGCCCGCAGGCTGTCCAGCACCTGACGGACCTCGCCGAGGGCCTCCTTGCTGGCCGCTTTGATCGCGGTGAGCGCGGTCCTCGCCTGTTCGGTGTCGCGGTCGAGCAGGGCGAGCCCCACGCCCGCCTGCACATGGATGACGGACAGGGAGTGCGCCAGGACGTCGTGGAGTTCCCGGGCGATCAGCAGGCGTTCCTCGTCGGCGCGGCGGCGGGCCGCGGCGGCGCGTTCGGCGGCGGCGCGGGCCCATTCGACCCGGCGGACCCGCAGCAGTTCGGAGCCCGCGAGGACCACGGCCATCCAGGCGGCGACGACCAGTTCCTTGGCCCAGGGCGCCGCGGTGTCGCCGTCGGGCGGCAGATACGCGTACAGCCAGTGCGAGAGCAGGACGTGGCCGGTCCAGAACACGCCCGCCGCCCACCAGGCGGCGCGCCGGTGACCGGCCACGACCGCGGAGAAGACGGCGACGACCATCGGCAGCAGTACCGGGCCGTACGGGTAGCCCGCGCCGAGGTAGAGCAGGGTGGCGGCGGTCGTGCCGATCAGGGCGGGGACGGGCCACCGCAGGCGCAGCAGCAGAAAGACCGGGGGGACCACCAGCAGCGTCCGGCCGAGGGCGTCGAGCTGTTCACGGATCTCGGGGTGCCCCTTGGCCTCGGCGAAGCCCGTGCCCACGACGACGAACAACGCCACGAGCAGCGTCGAGGGCCACGGCAGCTTGGCGGCGGCGCGGCGGCGTTCCCAGATCCGGGCCCAGGGCGGTTCGCCGGTATCGCCCCGGAAGGGAAGGCCGCAGGTGGGAGAGGCCTTTTCATCCATGCGGGCCACCGTAGACGCGCCGCCGGGGCCGCGCGTCACCCGGGTGTCGTGATCGGCAGTACTCCCGGGGCAGTACGGCGTCCGGGGTGCCGCGGGCGGCCGGTCAGGGCCTGCGGATCAGTCCGGCCTCGTATCCGAGCCGGTCGACGGCGCGGGCGTAGAAGGCGTCCCGCTCCTCGACGATCCTGTTGAACTGTCCGAACACTTCGAAGGAGATGAGTCCGAAGAGCTCCGCCCAGACGGCGACCAGGGCCACGACGACCGCCGGCGGCAGATCGGGGGCGAGATCGGCGGCGAGCCGGTCGCCCTCGGCGGCCAGGGACGCGTCGAGGGGCGGCAGGGCGAGCCGGCCGGTGGCCCGGGCGTCCCGGAGGATGGAGATCATTACCGTGCCGACGCGGGCGGCGGGGCCGACGGTGTCCTGGGGCGCGGTGTAGCCGGGGACCGGGGAGCCGTAGATGAGGGCGTACTGGTGGGGGTGCGCGAGGGCCCAGGCGCGGACGGCGGTGCAGACGGCCGCCCAGCGGTCGGTGGGACGGGCCGCGGCGGGGGCAGCGGCGAGCGCGGATTCGGCGGTCTCACCGAGCGCGTCGTAGGCGTCGATGATCAGGGCGGTCAGCAGTTCGTCGCGGCTCGGGAAGTAGCGGTAGAGGGCGGAGGAGACCATGCCCAGCTCCCGGGCGACGGCGCGCAGGGACAGCTTCGTCGCCCCTTCCGAGGCGACCTGTCGTCGTGCGGCGTCCTTGATGGCGGCGGTGACTTCGGCTCGGGCCCGGTCCCTGGCCCCGCGGATCGTGGTCATACCGGAAGTCTTCCATGATTCAGAGCAGTGACCAATTTCGAGAGCACTGCTCTTGCTTTGGAGCGGCAATCCATGGACACTGATCTCAAGAGAGAGCACCGCTCTCGAAGAGGAGCACCGCTCCCCTCGGGGTGGGTGGCGCACGGACCGTCAAATCGGACCCCGGCCCGCCGCCCGTCCCCGGAACCCGCTCGCCTTGACGACTCAGGAGCCGACGATGTCACCCGTACAGCCCGCTCAGACCCCCCTTCAGGCCCTTCGGACTCCTGGGGCTCCTGGGACCCCTCACTCCGCTCTGCTGCATCAGCCCCCTCAGGCCCATGGGTCGCACGAGCCCGGCGCGCCCCGGGCTTCCCGGTCCGGTGCGGCCGCCCACTATGTCCGCCCGGGCCTTCTCGACCGTGCCTTCGGCAAGCTCGTGGGCCGGCTGGCCCGGCGCGGAGTGAGCCTGATGGGGACGGCCGAACTGTCGGTCCTCGGGCGCAGCAGCGGCGAGTGGCGGAGTATCCCGGTCAACCCCCTGGGGTTGGAGGGCGCCGACTATCTGGTCTCGGCCCGCGGCCACTCCCAGTGGGTGCGCAATATGCGGGCGGCCGGGGGCGGACGGCTCACGCTGGGCCGCAAGGTGCGGCACTTCTCGGCGGTGGAGCTGACCGACGCCGAGAAGCCGGCCGTGCTCCGGGCCTATCTGGAGCGGTGGGGCTGGGAGGTCGGCCGGTTCTTCGACGGGGTGACCGCGTCGTCGACGGACGAGGAACTGCTGGCCGCCGCACCCCGGCACCCGGTCTTCCGGATCACCGCCGAACAGTGACGGCCGCCATGCGCGGGGCGGGCCGAGTCCCGTACCCGGAGTGGAGGGGACACGGCGCTGCGGGCCGGCGGCGGGGCCCTGCGGAGAGCCCGTCTTCCGGGGCGGGTGGGGGGCCGGGAGGCCGGGCCCGCGCCCGGTACCGGAGAACGGGCCGGGCCCGGCCGCAGGCACCGCTGCCCCCTTCCCGGGGATGACAGTGCGCGGCCGGGCCCGGAACCGGTTACGTCGTCGACGGCTCCTTGTCGTCCGAACCGCGGTCCGGCGAGTCCGGCGAGTCCGCCGCGCCCCGGTCGGCGGTACGGCCAGGGTCGCCCATCCTGCGGTCCAGTGCCTCCAGCGCCCTGCGGGCCACCCCGCTGCCCCGGACCAGTCCGGCCAGGGTCGCGGAGCCGCGCGTGATGTCGGTGAAGGCCCGCCAGGCCGGGCGCAGCCCGGTGAGGGCCGCGTGGACCAGACCGGGGCGGCGCTCGAAGACGCCGAGCATCCGCCGCCCCACGGCCATCTCGACCCCGAGTCCGGCCTTGACGGCGAAGGCGTAGTTCAGCGCCTGCCGCCGGGCGTCGACGGCGTCGTGGGCCTCCGCGATCCGGACCGCCCACTCCCCCGCGAGCCGACCCGACCGCAGGGCGAAGGAGATGCCTTCACGGGTCCACGGCTCCAGCAGACCGGCCGCGTCGCCGCAGACCAGGACCCGGCCGCGGGAGAGCGGCGAGTCGTCGCTGCGGCAGCGGGTGAGATGGCCGGAGGAGATCGACGGTTCGAACCCGGCGAGCCCGAGACGGGCGATGAAGTCCTCCAGATACCGCTTGGTCGCAGAGCCCTCGCCGCGCGCGGCGATGACCCCGACGGTGAGCGTCCGTCCCTTGGGGAACACCCAGCCGTAACTGCCGGGCATCGGGCCCCAGTCGATCAGGACCCGGCCGGCCCAGTCCTCGGCGACCGATTCGGGGACCGGGATCTCGGCTTCAAGCCCCAGGTCGACCTGGTCGAGCTTGACGCCGACGTGTTTCCCTATCCGGCTGGCACTGCCGTCCGCGCCGACGACCGCGTGCGCCAGGATCGTCTCCCCGGTGGTGGTGACCACGGCCACCGTCCGCCGGTCCGGTACGGCCGCGCCGTGCTGCTCCACCCGGGAGACGGCGACACCCGTCCGCAGGACGGCGCCCGCCTTCTCGGCGTGCTCCACGAGCAGGGCGTCGAACTCGGGGCGGTTGATCAGCCCGAAGAGCATCCTCTTCGACCGCCGGGTCCGCGACAGTCTGCCGTTGAGGGTGAACGTCACCGCGTGCACCCGGTCGCGGAACGGCAGTTCGAAGCCGGGCGGCAGGCTGTCGCGCGACGGGCCGATGATGCCGCCGCCGCAGGTCTTGTAGCGGGGGAGTTCGGCCTTCTCCAGCAGGAGGACCCGGCGGCCCGCCACTGCCGCCGCATAGGCCGCGGACGCTCCGGCCGGCCCCGCGCCGACCACCACCACGTCCCACACCGGGCCGCTGTGGCCCTGTGCTTCCGATCCTGCCCCGGTGACACCGTTCTCGCTGCTCACGATGTGGTTCTGCTCCCGATCCGACGCGTGCCCGCTGCTCTCGCACGGCATCCTACGGCGCGGCCGTCCCCGCCCGCTGTGGCAGGATCGACCGCGCGTTCGCCGTACACCTACCCTCAACGTCGCAGCCCCCAGGAGCGTGCCCATGTCGGACCGTCGGATCGCCGAGACCGTCGCGGGGCTCATGCCCCGGGCCCGTACCGAACTGGCGGAACTCGTGGCGTTCGCCTCGGTGGCGGACCCCGAGCAGTTCCCCAGGAGCGAGTGCGAGGGCGCAGCGCGCTGGTGCGCGGACGCGCTGCGCGCCGAGGGCTTCACGGACGTTTCGGTGCTCCTCACTCCGGACGGCACGGATTCGGTGTACGGCTATCTGCCGGGCCCGGAGGGCGCGCCGACGGTCCTGCTCTACGCGCACTACGACGTCCAGCCGCCGCTGGACCCGGCCGGCTGGGTCTCCCCGCCGTTCGAGCTGACCGAACGCGACGGCCGCTGGTACGGGCGCGGTGCCGCCGACTGCAAGGGCGGCTTCCTGATGCATCTGCTCGCGCTGCGCGCCCTCAAGGCGGACGGCGGGGTGCCGGTGCATGTGAAGGTGATCGTGGAGGGCTCGGAGGAGCAGGGCACCGGCGGTCTCGAACGGTACGCCGAGCAGCATCCGGAGCTGCTGGCGGCGGACGCCGTGGTGATCGGGGACACCGGTAACTTCCGGACCGGGCTGCCGACGGTGACGGCCACCCTGCGCGGGATGACCATGCTGCGGGTCCGGATCGACACCCTGGCCGGAAACCTTCACTCGGGTCAGTTCGGCGGTGCCGCGCCGGACGCGCTGGCCGCGCTCATCCGCGTACTGGACTCGCTGCGGTCCGAGGACGGTTCGACGACGGTCGACGGGCTGACCGCCGATCAGACGTGGGACGGTCTGGCCTATCCCGAGGACGCCTTCCGTGAGGACGCGAAGGTGCTGGACGGGGTGGGGCTGATCGGTTCCGGTGCGGTGGCCGACCGGGTGTGGGCGCGGCCCGCGGTGACGGTGCTGGGCATCGACTGCCCGCCGGTCGTCGGTGCCACTCCGTCGGTGCAGGCGAGCGCCCGGGCGACGGTCAGCCTGCGGGTGCCGCCGGGGCAGGACGCGGTGGCGGCCACCGAGCTGCTGACGGCGCATCTGGAGAAGCACACGCCGTGGGGTGCGCGGGTGTCGGTGGAGCAGGTCGGCCAGGGGCAGCCGTTCCGGGCGGACACCTCCAGCCCGGCGTACACGGCGATGGCGGACGCCATGCGGGTGGCGTATCCGGGCCAGGAGATGCAGACGTCGGGGATGGGCGGGTCGATCCCGCTCTGCGGCACCCTGGCGGGCCTCTACCCGGACGCCGAGATCCTGCTGATCGGGCTGAGCGACCCGGCGGCGCAGATCCACGCGGTGAACGAGTCGGTGTCCCCGGAGGAGATGGAACGCATGGCGGTGGCCGAGGCGCTGTTCCTGCGGAAGTACGCGGCGTCGCGGTAACCCCCGGAGGCGAGCGGCCGGTCCCGGTGCCGCGGGAACGGCCCCGTCCTCCGGGGCGGGTCCGTCCCCCGGGGCCGGTCCCGCCGTGGGCTCCTGGCGGGCGATTCAGCGTCGGGCGAAGATCGCGCTCGGCGTATTCGGGGGACGCGGCGGGCGGGGCGTGTCCAGAATCGGATCATGGACATCGTTGACGTACGGCCCCGCCTCACCATGTTCCGCTTCCCGATCGGCCAGGCGTACCTCTGGTACGACGACGACGGGCTGACCCTCGTCGACTCCGGCCACTCCGGGGCCGCCGCGGCCGTCGAGGAGGGCATCCGGGCCGTCGGACAGGACCCCTCCCGGCTCCGCCGGATCGTACTGACCCACTGCCACCGCGACCACGTCGGTGCCGCGCAGGAGCTGGCCGACCGGTACGGCGCCGAGATCGTGGCGCACCGGCTCGACGCCCCCGTCGTCAGGGGCGAGGTGCCGACGCCCGAACCGAAGCTGCTGGACTGGGAGATCCCGTACTACGAACACGGCCTCACGGTGCCTGCCGCGCCGCCGACCCGGGTGGACCGGGAGGTGGAGGACGGTGACGACCTCGGCTTCGGCGACGGAGCGGTTGTGGTGCACGCGCCGGGACACACCGACGGCTCCATGGGGATCCATCTGCCCCGGCACGGCGTGCTGTTCACCGGGGACGCGATCGCCGCGGTGGAACGGCGGGTGATCCTGGGCGTGTTCAACACCGACCGGGAGCGGGCGAAGGCGTCGATGAGCCGTCTCGCCGCGCTGGCGCCGGACACGGTCTGTTTCGGCCACGGGGATCCCGTGACCGAGGACACCGCGGCCATACTGCGCGCGGCCGCGAAGGAGGCGGCCGAGGCGGAGTGACGGGCGCCGGAAGGCGTGGGCCAGGATGGTCCGATGAGCGAAGAGACGTCGGACGGTGTGGCCGAGGCGATCGCGGGCGAGCTGGAACTCCTGAGCCCGCGGGTGAGGTCGGACCGGGAGGCCGCCGGACGGCTGCTGGACCCGGAGTTCGTGGAGGTGGGCGCCTCGGGCCGCCGGTGGGACCGCGAGGCGATGCTGTCCGAACTGGCCGGGGCACCGGGCGCTTCCGAGGACGGCCCCCGGTACCGGCCCTCCGGTATGAGCGGGACCGCGCTGGCGCCGGGCATCGTGCATGTGACGTACGAGGTCGTCCTCGGGGAGCGGCGGTCCCGGCACAGTTCGGTCTGGCGGAGGCGGGACGGCGGGGGCGGGTGGCGCCTCTACTACCACCAGGGGACCGTCGTCCCGCCCGGCACGGCGGAGACTCCCTGATCGGGAACACGGGGAGGTGTACGGGCGGGCGGAAGGCGGCCTGACGTCCGGCCCGGCCCCGGCCTCCCGGCCCCTGCGCGGACCAGGGGCCGGGACCGGTCTCAGCCGACCGGGACTCCTGCCTCCAGGTTGAGGACGACCCCACGCTCCCTGGCCCGCAGCGCCCAGCGGAGCCGCTCGTACCGGTTCGGTGGCAGCAGCTGTGCCGCCTCGCGCTCCGCGACGAAGCGCCAGCATCGCAACTCCTGCCCCGGCAGCCTGATCCGCGCGGCATCGGCGCTGTCCAGCCTGCCCCCGTCGAACAGCAGCCGCAGACCGCCGTAGCCGGGCGGACGCGGCGGCTCCCAGTCGACGACCAGCAGCCCGGGCACCCGGTCGAGTGTGATCCCCAACTCCTCGGTGACCTCGCGCATCCCGGCGCGCGCGGGCGCCTCCCCCGGTTCCACCACTCCGCCCGGGAACTCCCATCCCGGCTTGTACGTCGGATCGACCAGCAGGACCCGGTCCCGGTCGTCGAAGAGGAGCACCCCGGCGGCCAGGGTCTCGGTGGTCGGCTCCGGCGTCTGCACGATCTCGCAGACGGGAGCCTCCCCGGTGCGCAGGGCCTCGGCGATGCGGTGCGCGGTGCGGCGCGGGTCGAGCGGGCCGTTGTCGACGACGAAGGCATCGGCGACGAGCCACTCCAGCGCCGCGCGGTAGGGCTCGATGTGGTCGTACGCCCAGCGGCCGCGGCCCTCGGTGTCCGCCATCGTCCGGCCCACCGCGCCGCCCGCAACACCTGCCGCACCTGCCCCGTTCGCACTGCTCGCGACGGCCGCGCCGGGCGAACCGTGCGCGCCGTTCGCCCGGGACAGCGGGCGCTCCCGCTCCTCACGGGCCGCCATCCGGGCGCGCAGTATCGTTTCATCAGGTCTCAACAGCACCTGCCGCACCGGAATACGGCGGGCCGCGAGGCCGCCGAAGATCTCGTCCCGGTACTCCTGGCGCAGCAGTGTCATCGGCACCACCAGCACCCCGCCCAGTTGCGCCAGCATGGCGGCGGCCGTGTCCACCACGAGCCGTCGCCAGATCGGCAGGTCCTGGACGTCCGCCACCTCGTCGAGCGCCTTCGGCGGAAGCAGCAGGCGCAGTTCCGCGACGATGAGCTCGGGGTCGTACAGCGTGCTGTTCGGGATCAGATCGACCAGTTCGCCTGCGGTGGCCGTTTTGCCTGCTCCGAACGCACCGTTGATCCAGACGATCACGGTTCCCCCTCTTCCATAGCCCACAGTGGATTGCCCGCAACGCCCGGCCGCGTAACCCGCGGAGGGCACCCATGGCCGTCACCCGCCGAAGTGTGTCCGGGTGTTCGGGCATCCGGGGGTTCGGGTATCCGGTTCCCTCCTGGGGCGTCCGCGGGGGCGCCGTGGGCGTCTCACCCTACGTAAGGGGTTTCGGAGCAGACCCTCCCCCGGTCCGTCCGCGGCACACCCGAGAGAACCCGGCCCGCGGCCGGCACCCGCCCCGGCTCCGGCCGCGTCGGGTGTCAGACCGCGTCGGCAATGCCCGCCGCGCCACCCGCCCCCGTCGGGGCCACCACCGCCGCGGCGGCGCCGACCAGCCCCGCATCGGTGCCGGTCAGCGCCGGGACGACGGTGAGACGGCGGACGAAGGAGAGCGTGGCGTAGTCGCACAGGCTCCGGCGCAGCGGGGCGAAGAGGACGTCACCGGCGCCCGCCACTCCCCCGCCGACGACCGCGATGTCGATCTCGACGAGGACCGCGGTGGCCGCGATGCCCGCCGCGAGCGCCTGGGCGGCCCGCTCGAAGGAGGCCCGGGCGACGGGGTGCCCCGCGCGGGCGGCTGCCGCCACCGCGGCGGCCGAGGCGTCGCCGTCGGGGCCGGGCCGCCAGCCTCCGTCGAGGGCGCGCCGGGCGATATTGGGGCCGCTGGCGATCCCTTCGACGCAGCCGCGCCCGCCGCAGGGACACGGCTCGCCGTCGAAGTCCACACTGATATGGCCGATATGACCGGCATTGCCCGTGGGGCCGGGGTGGATCCGGCCGCCGAGCACCAGCCCACCGCCGACCCCGGTGGAGACGACCAGACAGAGGGCGTTGTCATGCCCCCGGGCCGCGCCCTGCCAGTGTTCGGCGGCCGTCATCGCCACTCCGTCACCGACGAGCCCGACCGGCAGCCCGCCGGCGGCCCGGCGCACCCGTGCGACCAACGGGAAGTCCCGCCAGGCCGGAACGTTGACCGGACTGACCGTACCCGCCGAAGCGTCGACCGGTCCGGCACTGCCGATGCCGACCGCCGAGACCCGGGACCACTGGGGGGCTGCGGCGAGTTCGGCCAGCACCTCGGCCACCGCGCGCATCACGGTCTCGCCGTCCTCCCGGGCCGGGGTGGCGCGCTGGGCTCGCAGCCGGATGCGGCCGCGGCCGTCCACCAGTGCTCCGGCGATCTTGGTACCGCCGATGTCGAGAGCGGCGACGAGCTGCGTCTGCATCGTTCTGGAACCCCGTTCCCCCCGGCCGTCCGCCGCGTCCGCGGCTGCGGCCTAGTCTTCCCTGCTCTGACAACGTTGTCCAGGTTCTATGCTCATCGCAGCATTCCTCACCACGCCGCATGACGACGGGACGACACACGTGGCCGATATCGACCGTTCCCCCCGGCTGCCCGGCCGCCAGCGCGGCACCGAGTCCCGCTACGGCAACCGGCCGACGATGAAGGATGTGGCGGCGCGCGCCGGGGTCGGACTGAAAACGGTCTCCCGGGTGGTCAACGGGGAGCCCGGGGTCACGGCCGATACCGAACGCCGGGTCCAGGAGGCCATCGAGTCCCTCGGTTTCCGCCGCAACGACAGCGCGCGGGTGCTGCGCAAGGGCCGGACGGCCTCCGTGGGCCTGGTACTCGAAGATCTCGCGGATCCGTTCTACGGACCGCTGAGCCGGGCGGTCGAGGAGGTGGCCCGGGCGCACGGCGCCCTGCTCATCAACGGTTCGAGCGCCGAGGACCCGGAGCGGGAGCAGGAGTTGGCGCTCGCCCTGTGCGCCCGGCGGGTGGACGGTCTGATCGTCATCCCGGCGGGGAACGACCACCGCTATCTGGAGCCGGAGATCAAGGCCGGGATCGCCACCGTCTTCGTCGACCGCCCGCCGGGGCTCATCGACGCGGACGCGGTCCTCTCCGACAGCCGCGGCGGTGCCCGGGCCGGGGTGGCGCAGCTGATCACCCACGGCCACCGCCGGATCGGGTTCATCGGCGACCAGCCGCGGATCCACACCGCGGTGGAGCGGCTGCGCGGTTACCGCGCGGCGATGGAGGACGCGGAGCTTCCGGTCCATCCGTCGTGGATCTCCCTGGGGTCGACGGCGCCCGAGCGGGTGCGCGGGGCGGTCGCGGACATGCTGGACGGCCCGGAGCCGGTCACGGCGCTCTTCGCGGGCAACAACCGGATCATGGTGACGGTGGTACGTGCCCTGGCGGGGCGGGAGCGGCCGATCGCGCTGGTCGGTTTCGACGATATCGAGCTCGCCGATCTGCTCGGCATCACGGTCATCGCGCAGGATGCGGCGCTGCTGGGCCGTACGGCCGCGGAGCGGCTGTTCCGGCGGCTGGACGGCTTCGACGACGCACCGGCCCATACGACCCTGGCGACCAGGCTGATCGCCCGCGGCTCGGGCGAGATTCCGCCGCAGTAGACACCCCTGCCCGCCGGACCCGGGGTGGCCGGGTCCGGGCGGAGCCCTGCCCGCGGCAATCCGGGCCGTAAGCGTCAACAGCCCACGCCGTAAAGGTCCGGACCTATCCGGAACCGAACCCCCTTGCCCCGCCGTCATGACGGCTGTGACTCCGGCAGGGACATCAGCGACACGAGTAAGCCCTCCCGACCTTCACATCACACGCACATTATCGGCCGGATCATCCGCATATCAGCCAATCCGCTATGGAATGTGCGCTTCCCGTTGATTCATTCCGTGTCCAGGGACACTCTTCTTTTCGCCACCGGGGCGGGGACCTCGGCGGCAAGGACGACGAGGGAGGGCTCAACCTCATGTCTGTTCGCAAGGTGTTCGCCGGTATAGCCGTCGCGGCGGCCGTGGCCGGCGCAGGACTCATGACCGCTTCGACGGCCCAGGCCGCCCCCCAGGGCGCGGTGGCGGAGTCGGCGGTCGGCACGAAGAGCTGGCAGCCCCGTGGCGACTACGCCACGTGGGGCCAGTGCGCCCAGGCCGCCCAGTGGTGGCTCATGTGGGGCGGCGCTTCCTACTTCGACTGCTCCTTGAACCCCGTGACCCAGCGCTACGACCTGCTCATCTGGCGTCCCTGACACTCCGGCAGCACCAGCAGCTCCAACAGCACGAAGCGCCCGCGGCCGGTCTCCGGCCGCGGGCGCCCCGTATGTCCGTGCAGTGAGGGCCTGTGCCTATGCGCCCGGACCGGCCCCCGTGGGGGCCGCTCCGCGCGGCGGGCCGAAGGATTCCAGGTCGGTGCGGGTCAGTCCGGTGAGCCCGGCGACCTCGGCCGGGTCGAGGGCGCCGCAGTCCAGACCGCGGAGGAGATAGCCGCTCAGGGCCCTCGCCGTGGCGGGCTCGTCCATCACGTCGCCCGCGGTCCGGTTCGCGTACGCGGCCAGCCGGGCGGCGGCCTTGTCCAGGCCCTCCCGGTAGAAGGCGAACACGGCGGCGTAGCGGGTGGGCAGTTGCCCGGGGTGCATGTCCCAGCCCTGGTAGTAGGCGCGGGCCAGGGCCCGGCGGGTGAGGCCGTAGTGGAGTCGCCAGGCTTCGTGGACCTGTGCGGCGGGCCCGACGGGGAGCACATTGGTGGAGCCGTCCGACACCCGTACCCCGGTCCCCGCGGCGGCCACCTGCATCACGGCCTTGGCGTGGTCGGCGGCCGGGTGGTCGCTCGACTGGTGCGCCGCGCCGACTCCGAGGCAGGCGCTGTAGTCGAAGGTGCCGTAGTGCAGTCCGGTGGCGCGCCCTTCGGCGGCGCCGATCATCCGGGCGACGGTCGCGGTTCCGTCGGCGGCGAGGATCGCCTGGCTGGTCTCTACCTGGATCTCGAAGCCGATCCGGCCCGCGTCGAGCCCGTGGGCCTCCTCGAACGCGGTGAGCAACCGGGCCATCGCGGCGACCTGTTCGGCGTAGGTCACCTTGGGGAGAGTCAGTACCAGGCCGTCGGGCAGCCCGCCGCGTTCGACGAGTCCGGTGAGGAAGACGTCGAGGGTACGGATGCCCCGTTCGCGTACGGCGGCCTCCATGCACTTCATCCGGATCCCGGTGTACGGAGGGCTGCCGGCGTTCCCGCAGGTGTCGGCGACGAGCCGCGCCGCACGGGCGGCGTGCCGGTCCTCCTCGGAGTCCGTACGGCCGCCGTAGCCGTCCTCGAAGTCGATGCGCAGGTCCTCGACCGGCTCCCGCTCCAGCTTGGCCCGCACCCGCTCGTACACCGGCCCGGCGAGCGCCTCCGGCAGACCGATGACGGAGGCGAAGGAGCCCGCGTCCGGGGCGTGTTCGTCGAGGGCCGCCAGGGCCGCGTCGCCCCAGGCCCGGACGGTGTCGGCGGTGAAGGACTCGGCGGGTACGTAGACGGTGTGCACGGGCTGCCGGGTGCCGGGATCGCCGGGGTAGCGGCGGGCGAGTTCGGCGTCCACCGGCGCGAGGAAGGAACCGACGGTCGCACGGGCCTCCGCGTCGAGAGTGGTTGGCAACCGCTTCTGCTGACCCATCGCTGCACGCCTCCCATTTCCGCCGAACGGAATTGATAATCCGCATGGCGAAGCTAGTCGGGGGTCGTGATCTCCGTCAATGGTGGGAGCGGCGTCCGGAAACGGCCGGAGCCGCACCACGGGAATCCGTCGTGCGGCTCCGGCCGGCGGCACGGCCCGCGCCGCCGGGGGCGGCGGGAGGGCTCAGCCCTTGCGGGCGGCCACTTCTTCGGTGAGTTGGGGGACGACGGTGTGGAGGTCGCCGACGACGCCGTAGTCGACGAGGTCGAAGATCGGGGCCTCGGCGTCCTTGTTGATCGCCACGATCGTCTTCGACGTCTGCATCCCCGCCCGGTGCTGAATGGCGCCCGAGATACCCGAAGCGATGTACAGCTGCGGCGACACACTCTTACCCGTCTGCCCGACCTGGTGGGCGTGCGGGTACCAGCCCGCGTCCACCGCAGCCCGCGACGCGCCCACCGCACCGCCCAGCGCATCCGCGAGCGCCTCGATCAGTGCGAAGTTCTCGCCCGAACCCAGCCCCCGGCCACCGGAGACCACGATCGCGGCCTCCGTCAGCTCCGGACGCCCCGTCGACTCCCGCGCCGACCGCGACACCACCCGCGCACCCCGCACACCGGCCGCGAAGTCCACCGCCAGCTCCTCCACCGCCCCCGCACCCTCCACGGGCTCCACGGGGGCGCTGTTCGGCTTGACCGTGATGACGGGGATGCCGCGGGTGACCCGGGAGCGGGTGGTGTACGAGGCGGCGAACGCCGACTGCACCGCCACCGGACGACCGTCCTCACCCGCCTCCACGTCCACCGCGTCCGTGATCACACCCGACTCCAGCCGCAGCGCGAGGCGGGCGGCGATCTCCTTGTTCTCCCCCGACGACACGAACAGCACCGCCACCGGATCCACCAGCTCCACGGCCCGCTGTACCGCATCCACCTTCGGCACCACCAGGAAATCCGCGAACTCCGACGCCTCGGATACGAGAATCCGGGAAGCGCCGTGCCCGGCCAGTACTTCGGCCGTCTGCCCGGCGCCCGCGCCCAGCGCTACCGCGACCGGCGTGCCCAGCCGCCGCGCCACCGTCAGCAGCTCCAGCGTCGGCTTGCGAACCGACCCCTCCACATGATCGACAACAACCAGAACATCCGCCATGACACACACTCCAGAAGAAGAGAAAACGGGAGAGACAAGAAGAGAGGGACGGGTCAGACGAATTTGCGGGACGCCAGGAACTCCGCCACCCCACGGCCTCCCTCACCCTCGTCCTTCACCACGGTCCCCGCACTGCGCGCAGCCCGCGCCTCCACCCCGTCCACCGCGGTCCATGCCCCCGCCGCACCCACCAGCTCCGCGTCCAGCTCCAGCTCCTCCAGATCCCAGGACTCCACCTTCTTCTTCTTCGCCGCCATGATCCCCTTGAAGGAGGGGTAACGCGCCTCACCGGACTGGTCGGTCACCGACACCACCGCCGGCAGCTCCGCCTCCACCACCTCCGACGCCACATCCCCATCACGCCGCCCCGACACCACACCACCGGCCACCGACACCTCCGACAGCAGACTCAGCTGCGCCACCCCCAGCCGCTCCGCCAGCAGCGCCGGGAGCACCCCCATCACCCCGTCCGTCGACGCCATCCCGCACACCACCAGATCGAACCCGGCCCGCTCCACCGCCGACGCCACCACCAGCGACGTCCCCATCACATCCGAACCGTGCAGATCATCGTCCTCGACATGGATCCCCGCGTCCGCACCCATCGACAGCGCCTTGCGCACCGCCTCCCGCGCATCCTCCGGACCCACCGTCAGCACCGTCACCGACGCATCCCCGTCAGCCGCCTCCGAGATCCGCAGCGCCTGCTCCACCGCATACTCGTCCAGCTCCGACAACAGACCGTCCACACCCTCACGATCCACCGTCAGATCATCCGCGAACCCACGATCGCCACTGGCATCGGGCACGTACTTCACACAGACAACGATCCTCAAGCTCACGCCGGCTCTCCTCCTTGCAGTGGCCATTTCCGTGGCGTCCCCGTGCGCGCCGCGCCGGGGGGTGGTTCGTTCTGCCAGGCAGCATAAGTGCCCGGAGGCGGGGTTTTCCGGCCCTCGGCGAGCGACGCTCCGGACCAGATATTACTCACCAGTACGCTCCTCACCCTACCCCTGAGCAAGCGCTTGGCACTGTGACCTTTCCAACGCCTTCCCCGGCCCGGCGGAGGCACTCCCTCACCTCCCTGCTGTCGCGCGACAGCCGCGCACGCACCGGGGCGGCCCACCGCGTGCCGGGAAATACCGGTATGAGTCAATGGACCGACCACCCGGGCGTGATGAGAATCTCGCAGGGCGGACACGCCGGGACTGGCCAGACCGCCCCGTATGGGGCACGATCTGCCCCAGCGCCCTAAAACCTACGGCTGCGTAACTTCCACCCGGAGACCCCTCCCCGGGCACGACAGAAGGGTCCTCTCCGGATGGCTGAGCTCGTCTACCGGCCGATCGTCGGCGCCGCCTGCGTCCTGTTCAAAGCCCTGGACCTGAAGATCGACATCCAGGGGGCGCAGAACATCCCGAAGACGGGCGGGGCCGTGCTGGTGAGCAACCACATCGGCTACCTGGACTTCATCTTCGCGGGCCTGGCGGCGCTCCCCCAGAAGCGGCTGGTCCGCTTTATGGCGAAGGAGTCGGTCTTCCGGCACCGGATCGGCGGGCCCCTGATGCGCGGGATGAAGCACATCCCCGTCGACCGGGCCAAGGGCGAGGACGCGTACAGCCACGCTCTCGACGCCCTGCGCGCCGGTGAGATCGTCGGGGTGTTCCCCGAGGCCACGATCTCCCAGTCGTTCGCGCTGAAGTCGTTCAAGTCCGGCGCCGCGCGTCTCGCCCAGGAGGCCGGGGTTCCGCTGATCCCGGTGGCGCTGTGGGGGACGCAGCGGCTCTGGACGAAGGGGCGTCCGCGCAATCTGAAGCGCAGCCACATCCCCGTCACCATCAGGGTGGGCGAGCCGGTGGAGGCCCCCACGGACCAGTACGCGGGGGCGATCACCAGGCGGCTGCGGGACCGGGTGCAGGAGCTGCTCGAATCGGCGCAGCGGGCCTATCCCGTACGACCGAAGGACGCTGCGGACACCTGGTGGGTGCCGGCCCATCTCGGGGGCACCGCGCCGACCCCGGCCGAGGTGCAGGTGCGCGAGGCGCGCTGAGCCGCGCCCCCGAGTATCCGTACCGGGACCGGCGGGGAAGTCTCCGGTCCCGGGTACGCAGCGGAGGTCAGCGGCCCGGTTCGCGGACCGTGATCCGGGCGCCGGGGCTCACCTTCTCCAGGGATTCCGCGAGTTCGGCACCCGCGGCCCGCAGTTCGCCATCGGTCATCGGCGCGAGCGACTCCAGCAGGAAGAGTGCGTTCACCGACTCCTCCGTGAGGCGGGTGCGCGGCCCCTGCCGCCAATTCCAGCGACGGCAGGTGACGCCCTCACCGTCGCACCACACGACTTCCCCGGGCTCCGGATGCTCGACGGTCTCCGCGCCCGCCGCGACGGTCGTGAAGGGTTCGTCGCCCGTGGCGCGCACCAGGCGCATGCCCCCGCTGATGCGGTCGAGGTCCTCCCCGCCGACGGGGATCAGATGGGCGACGCTGATCGCGTTGTACACATCGACAAGACGGTTGATCCGGGGCAGTCCCCCATCGGCGAGGGCGCGTTTGGCGAGCGCCTCCGCGGAGTTGCGGGTCCGGGACGGCTTGGCACCGAAGGCGGTGTAGACCTCGCGCCAGGCGGCCATATGCGGGTCCTCGTGCGGGGCGCACCCGCCCAGACGGCCGGCGAGGCGGCGCGCGGCATCGTCGAGGAGTGCGGAACTGTGGTCGTCGCTGGGGCCGTTGACCAGCCCGTGCGCCTCGACGGCGAGATGGGTGAAGCCGGGGGCCAGGGCGGTGACCTCGTCGGCGACGGTGAGCGTGAGCGCCATGCGGTTCCTCGTCACAGTGCGGTGGGGAGCGTCTTGCAGAGGGTTTCCCGGTCGGGTGCCGACCTGAGCACGGCGAGCACCGCCGGATGCGGTGCAGCATATAGCATCGGATAGTCCTCTTCGTTGGACTCCGGATCGACGGGGAAGGCCAGCCGTTCCTCGTCGAGGGAGAACTGCGCATCGACGCCGGGCTTGTTGCCCCGGGGGTCGATCCGGGACCAGCTTTCGCGCCCCGGCAGCTTCAGCGCCACCAGTCCGTGCAGAACGCCGAGGTTCTGGTAGCAGAGGGCGGCGGGGATCGACTCGGCCCGCAGCAGGGCGGTCAGGGCGTGCGCCTTGGCGTAGCAGATGCCGGTGCGCTGCTCCAGGACCTCGGAGGCGCGCCGGGTGACCCGGGGGTCGTCGACGTCGATGGAGTGCGTCACGGTGTCGCGGACGAATTCGAAGGCAGCCCGGGCGTAGGCGTGGGCGTCGGGGGCGTCGCGCCGCAGACGCGCGGCGGTCTCCCGGACCAGCGGGTGGCCGTGGTCGATGGTGTCGTCGGCGGCCAGATAGGCGGTGATGTCGTCCGTCTGCTGGATGAGTTCCATGCCTCGACGATAGGAAGAGCGGCCGACCGGGTCAATGGATTTCCGGTCGGCCGCATATTCATGCAGGATTCCTGGTCCGCTAGCGGGCCATCTCTTCCTTCAGCGCCTGGACGAAGGCGTCGACGTCCTCTTCGGTGGTGTCGAAGGAGCACATCCAGCGGACGTCGCCCGCGGCCTCGTCCCAGAAGTAGAACCGGAAGCGGCTCTGGAGCCGGACGGTCACCTCGTGCGGGAGCCGGGCGAAGACGGCGTTGGCCTGTACGGGGTAGAGGATCTCCACGCCGTCGACCTGCCGGACCCCGTCGGCGAGCCGCCGGGCCATGGCGTTGGAGTGCCGGGCGTTCCGCAGCCACAGGTCGCGGGCGAGCAGTGCCTCCAGCTGGACCGAGACGAAGCGCATCTTCGACGCGAGCTGCATGGACATCTTGCGTATGTGCTTCATATGGCTGACGGCGCCCGGGTCGAGGACGATGACCGCCTCACCGAACATCATGCCGTTCTTGGTGCCGCCGAAGGTGACCACGTCGACGCCGACGGCGTTGGTGAAGGTCCGCATGGGGACGTCGAGCGAAGCGGCCGCGTTGGATATGCGGGCGCCGTCGAGGTGGACCTTCATCCCCCGCTCGTGGGCGTGTTCGACGATCTCGCGGATCTCGCCGGGGGTGTAGACCGTGCCCAGTTCGGTGTTCTGGGTGATGGACACGACCTGGGGCATCGCCCGGTGCTCGTCCTCCCAGCCCCAGGCCTGCCGGTCGATCAGCTCGGGGGTGAGCTTGCCGTCCGGGGTCGGTACGGTCAGCAGCTTCAGTCCGCCCATGCGCTCGGGCGCGCCGCCCTCGTCGACGTTGATATGGGCGCTCTCGGCGCAGATCACCGCGCCCCAGCGGTCGGTCATGGCCTGGAGGGCCGTGACGTTGGCGCCGGTGCCGTTGAAGACCGGGAAGGCTTCGGCGGTGGGGCCGAAGTGGCTGTGCATGATGCGCTGGAGGTGGTCGGTGTAGTCGTCCTCGCCGTAGGAGACCTGGTGGCCTCCGTTGGCGAGGGCGACGGCGGCGAGCACCTCGGGGTGGACGCCCGCGTAGTTGTCGCTGGCGAAGCCCCGTACCGCGGGGTCGTGATGGCGCCGGGCGGCCGTCGGGTGGGTCTTCACGGGCGGGGCGTCAGCCACAGGCGCTGTCCATTCACTTCACCGGCGGGCCGCTCCCAGACCCCGGCGATGGCGTCGGCCAGTTCCGAGACGTCCGTGAAGCCCGCGAACTTCGCATTCGGGCGCTCGGCGCGCATGGCGTCGTGCACCAGAGCCTTCACCACCAGGATCGCAGCCGCCGCCTTGGGGTCGTCCTCGCCCCCCGCCTTGCGGAAGGCGTCGGCCAGCGCGAGGGTCCAGGCCTCGGCCGCGGCCTTGGAGGACGCGTAGGCGGCGTTGCCCGCGGTGGGGGCGCTCGCTCCGGCGGCGCTGATCAGCAGATAGCGGCCGCGGTCGCTGCGGAGCAGTCCGTCGTGGAAGGCGAGGGAGGTGTGCTGGACGGTGCGGATCAGCAGCCTCTCCAGCAGGTCCCAGTCGGAGAGCTTGGTCTCGGCGAAGGAGGCGCTGCCGCGCCAGCCGCCGACGAGGTGCACCAGGCCGTCGATCCGGCCGAACTCCTTCTCGGTCTTGTCGGCCCATTCGCGGGTGGCGTCGAGGTCGAGCAGGTCGACCGTGTCGCCGGTGACGGTGGCGCCGCCGTGGGCATAGCGGGCGGCGTCGACGGCGGCGGCGAGGCGCTCGGGGTCGGCGTCGGCTCCGACGACGGTGGCGCCCGCCTCCGCGAGGCGGAGCAGGGTGGCGCGCCCGGCGGGGCCCGCCGCGCCGGCGACCGCGACGACGGCCCCTTCCAGCGGGCCGTTGGAGTTCTTCATCTCGGTCGCCTCCTTGGTACGGATGGTCACGCGGCTGCCCCGGACGCGGTGCCGTCGGCCACCGGGCCGTTCGCAGTGATCCCCTTGGTGGTGGCGATCACGCGCTTGAGCTTCTTGGACAGCGCCTCATAGAACATGCTGAGCGGAAACTCGTCCGGAAGCACGTCGTCGACGAGCTTACGCGGCGGCTGGGACAGGTCGAGGGCGTCGGGGCCCTTGGCCCAGCGGGAGCCGGGGTGGGGGGCGAGGTAGGTGGAGACCAGTTCGTACGCGGCGAACCAGTGGACCAGCTTGGGGCGGTCGATGCCGTCGCGGTAGAGCTTCTCGATCTCGGCGCAGAGCTGGTTGGTGATCTGCGGGGCCCGCTCCCAGTCGATCTTCAGGGTGTTGTCGGTCCAGCGGAGCACATCGTGCTGGTGGAGGTAGGCGAAGAGGAGCTGGCCGCCCAGTCCGTCGTAGTTGCGGACGCGCTCGCCGGTGACGGGGAAGCGGAACATCCGGTCGAAGAGGACGGCGAACTGGACGTCACGGCCCTGCGGGAAGCCGTCGGCCTCCAGCCGCACGGCCTCCTTGAAGGCGGTGAGGTCGCAGCGGAGCTCCTCCAGGCCGTACATCCAGAACGGCTGGCGCTGTTTGATCATGAAGGGGTCGAACGGCAGATCGCCGTGGCTGTGGGTGCGGTCGTGGACCATGTCCCACAGGACGAAGGCCTCCTGGCAGCGCTCCTGGTCCTCGACCATGGCCCGGATGTCGTCGGGCAGGTCGAGGCCGAGCACGGAGACGGCTTCGGTGGTCACGGCGCGGAAGCGGGCGGCTTCCCGGTCGCAGAAGATCCCGCCCCAGGTGAAGCGCTCGGGGGCCTCGCGGACGGCGATGGTCTCGGGGAAGAGGACGGCGGAGTTGGTGTCGTACCCCGCGGTGAAGTCCTCGAAGGTGATACCGCAGAACAGCGGGTTGTCGTAGCGGGTGCGCTCCAGCTCGGCGAGCCACTCGGGCCACACCATGCGCAGGACGACGGCCTCCAGATTGCGGTCCGGGTTGCCGTTCTGGGTGTACATGGGGAAGACCACGAGGTGCTGGAGGCCGTCGGCGCGGTGCGCGGCGGGCTGGAAGGCCAGCAGGGAGTCGAGGAAGTCCGGGACGCCGAAGGCCTCGTCGGCCCACTTGCGGAGGTCCGCGACGAGCGCGCCGTGGTAGGCGGCGTCGTGCGGCAGCAGCGGGGCGAGCTCCGCGACGGCATCGGCGATCCGTCCGACGGCGGCCTCGGCACCGGCCCGGGCGGGGGCGCCTTCGGCGTCGAAGTCGATGGAACCGTCCTTCGACTGCCAGGGGCGGATCTCCTCGACGGCGCTCTTGAGCCGCGGCCAGGCGGGGTGGTCGATCACCCGCCCTGCGGTGGATCCGGTCGCTTCGGCAGCGTCCTGCACAAGAATTTCCGTCATGTCACTTCCTCCACAGGAGAACCTCGCGTCAAGACACCGTATCCAGGCCACCTTCTTTGAGACAAGTGACCCCTATGGAAATTATCCTGCACGATTTCATGACCGCAGGAAGGTTTACGGCCTGTGACCGGATGAACGCCGACTTCCGTCGGCCTGAACACCCACAGGAGGGGTACGAGTGACTGATGCGTGCACGGACGGTCCCCTCCGGGGTACGGACCATTAGGCTGCGCCCTGCCGGGCCGCCGCTGCCCGTGGGGCAGTTGCGCGGGAGCCGCCGTCGACGGAAGCGGAGAGAATCTTGTCGTTCCTCACCATCGGTCATCGCGGAGTCATGGGCGTGGCGCCGGAGAACACCCTGCGCTCCTTCATCCGGGCGGAACGGTCCGGAATGGACGCCGTCGAGCTGGACCTCCATCTGAGCAAGGACGGCGCGCTCGTCGTCATGCACGACGAGGACGTGGACCGTACGACCGACGGCACCGGGCCGGTGGCCGAGAAGACCCTCGCCGAGCTGCGGGAGCTGGACGCGGGCGGCGGTGAGCGGGTGCCGGTCTTCGACGAGGTGGTGGACGCGGTGCGCTGCCCGCTCCAGGCCGAGATCAAGGACATCGCGGCGGCCCGCGCCCTCGCCGATGTGCTGCTCCGCCGCGATCTGGTCCGGCGGGTCACGGTCTCCTCCTTCCACGACGACGCGGTCGCGGAGATCGCGGCCCTGGTGCCCGGGGTACGGACGGTGCTGATCGCGAGCCGCTGGGGCGGAGACGTCGTGGACCGGGCGAAGGCGGTCGGGGCGGACTGGCTGGCCCTGAACATCCGGCGGCTCACCCTGGAGACCACCGAGCGGGCGCACGCCGAGGGGCTGCGGGTGCTGGGCTGGGTGGTGAACACCCAGACCCAGCTCAGGCTGGCCCGTGCGCTGGAACTCGACGGCGTCACGACCGACTTCCCCGAGATCCGGCGCACCGGAAGGTTCACGGCGTAGCGCCGGCGTGCGGACGGGGCGCGGCCGGGCGGGACGGCTCCCGCCCGGCGGTTCCGTCAGCCCAGTTCCTTGACCAGCTGCTCGAAGACCAGATCGTCGCGCTTCGGCGTACCGTGGCGCTCACTGCCGTACGGGAACGGCGAGAGGCTGCCCGTACGCCGGTAGCCCCGGCGCTCGTACCAGGCGATCAGGTCCTCGCGTACGGAGATCACCGTCATCTCCATCGCGGTCGCGCCCCAGGCCTGGACCGCCAGCTGCTCGGCCTCGGTGATCACCCGGCGGCCCAGGCCGTTGCCCTGGAGTCCCGGGCGGACCGCGAACAGACCGAAGTAGGCCCGGTCGGCACGCCGTTCGAGCTGGAAGCAGGCGATGACGCCGCCGTCGTCGCCCGTGACGACGATCAGCCTGCTGTTCTCGGCCGTCATCACCTCCCGGATACCGCTCTCGTCGATCCGCCGGCCGCCGATGAGATGGGACTCGGTGGTCCAGCCGCGTTCGTCCCCGTCGCCGCGGTAGGCGGACTGGACCAGTCCGACCAGGGCGGGAACATCGGCATCGGCGGCGTCGCGGTAGGTCAGGTCACCGGAGGGGCGGGGTGGTGCGGTGCTCATGGAGTGGTCTCTCCCGTCTCACGTGCTGAAGATGGCCGGTCACAGCGGCAGGTCCGCGTCAGCGTACGCGCAGCGCCCGGGGCCGCGCTCCCCGCGCACTCCCGTGCGCTCGGGTGTGCGCCACGGCGGCCGGGCATCCTCCCCGCAAGACCGGCGAGACCGGCCAGACCGGCCAGAGCGGCGAGACCCGACCAGGCGGCGGTGGCCGCCGAGGCCCCGCGGCCGTCCCCAGGGGAGGTGCCCCGTGCACGGACCGGCGGTGTCCGGCTGGCTGCTCGCCGCCCTGTCGGCGGTGACCGGCGCGTACTGCCTGGCCCGGATGCGCTCCTGCTCCGGCGGTGCCCGCCGGGCGGCGGGCGGCGAGGCCCTGATGGGGTTCGGGATGGCGGCCATGGCGGTGCCCGCCGCAGCTCTGGACCCCCCGGGCTGGACCTGGGCGGCCGGTGCCGCGGTCTTCGGCGGGGCGGCACTGCCGACGCTGGCGGCGGTCCGGTACGGCGGCCACCACCTCCACCACGCCGTGGGCTCGCTGGCGATGGTCTACATGGCGGTCCTGATGGCGGTCCCGCCCGCCGCGGGCCACTCCGGACACGGCACTCCGTCCCCGTCCGGCATCCCTCTGCTGACCGGTGTCCTGCTCGTCTATTACGCGGTGTACGTGCTCCGCTCCGGCGCCCGGCTCGCCCCGTCCGCCGGCCCGGGCCCCGGGCCGGCGGACGGGCCGGTACCGGAACTGGTTCCGGCGTGCCGCCTGGTCATGGGCCTCGGAATGCTGGCCATGCTGATCGCCCTGTGAGCCCTGTGATCAGCATGGCCCACGGGAAGGAGCGGCGGAGAAACCGTGGCGTGCGTCACTCTTGCCGTCCGGGGCCGTCCCGCCGGTGCCGGGCCCTGGATAGGGTTGGGCCATGCTGGTCTCCCTCGTGCTGCTGTTGCTCGGCGCGCTGGCCGCTGTTCTGGCGCCCAGGCTGGTGGCGCGGGCCCACTGGTCGGAACGCGAACCGATCGTCGCCCTCTGGGTCTGGCAGTGCGTGGTCGCCGCGGTGCTGCTGTCGTTCGCGCTGTCGATGACCTTCAGCGCGGCCGCCGCCTGGCAGCTCGTCAGGGGACATGTCTTCGCCCCCGCGCCGCAGGCCGTGGTCGAGGCCTATGCCCTCGGGGTCGGCGGGCCGTGGGCGGCCGGGCTCGCGGTGCTCCTGGCCTGCGGCGGCCTCTGGTCGGCCGCGATGCTGACCCGGGAGATCCGCACCGCCCGGGCGCAGCGCCGTCGCCGCCGCCGGGACCTGCTGGTACGGGCTCCGCTGATGCCCGGCGAGGAGACCCAGGGCGAGCGGCTCGTGGTGCTGGAGGGCGAGCGCCCCGACGCCTGGTGGCTGCCCGGATCGGCACCCCAACTGGTCATCACCACGGCCGCGTTGCGCCGACTGAAGGGCCGTCAGCTCGATGCCGTGCTGGCGCACGAGCAGGGCCATGCCCGGGCCCGGCACGACTGGCTGCTGCACGTCTCCGGGGCACTGGCCGCCGGATTCCCCCAGATCCCGGTCTTCGCGGCGTTCCGCGACGAGATGCACCGGCTGGTGGAGCTGTCGGCCGACGATATGGCCTCCAAGCGGTTCGGCAGGCTGACGATCGCGCTGGCCCTGGTCGAACTCAACGAGGAGCGCGGGGTGTTCGGGCCCTGTCCCCCGCACCACGACCAGCTCCCCCAGCGGGTGAACCGGCTGCTGGCGGCGGCCCCCCGGCTCGCTCCGGTGCACCGGCTGAAGCTGACGGCCGCCGCGGCCCTGGTGCCGGTGGTCCCCGTCCTGGTCGCGTTCGTCCCCGCGCTGCGGGCCCTCGGCTGAAACCGGTCCCCCGCGGGAGCGGACACCGGGCCCGGAGGGGCAGCGGGCACCACGCCCGGCGGCCGGAATCCGGGCCCCGGGATGGCTGTGGCGGCATCCGGCGGGGAAGATCGTCCCCATGCCTTTCCCCGGATCAGCACCCCCAGGCCCGTCCGGCTCCTCCGGTACCTCCGTGCCTCCCGGACCTGCCCGGCCACCCGCCGGGCCCGGTGAGCGCGCGGCGGGCCGCACGGGTCTCGTTCTCGCCGTTCTCTCGGCCGTACTGCTGTGGCTGGTCGCCGCCGCCTGGTCGCCCCTGCTCTCCTTCGACCGGTCGGTGGCCCGCGCCCTGCACCGCCGGGCGGTACGAGAACCCGATCTGGTCCAGGTCAACCGGATCCTGACGGACTGGGTCTGGGACCCCTGGACGATGCGGCTGCTGATCGCCGCGGCCGTGCTCTGGCTCTGGTTCCGCCGCGAACGGCTGCTGAGCGTCTACACGACGGCGGCCGTGCTCCTCGCCTGGGCGATCCAGCAGTCGCTGAAGGCCGGCGTCGGACGGAAGCGGCCGCAGTGGCCCGACCCGGTCGATTCGGCGCACTTCGCCGCGTTCCCGTCCGGGCACGCCATGGTCGCGGCCGTGGTCTGCGTTCTGCTGCTGTGGCTGCTGCGGCGGCACGGCCTCCGGGGCCGGGCCTGGGCGGCCGCGGTGACCGCCGCGGCGGTCTCGGTCGTCGGAGTCGGACTGACCCGTCTCTATCTCGGGGTGCACTGGCCCACCGACGTCCTCGCGGGCTGGCTGATGGGGACCGGCTGGGCGCTGCTCGCCGTGGCGGCCTACCCCTGGGTCGAGGAGCGCGTCCGGAGCCGTACCCCCGGCTCGTCGAATGCCGTCGGCGGCGGGGCGGGACCCGCGGGCTGACGGTGCGGCGACCGGGCCGGGCGATCCCCCGCGTCGCCCGGTCCGGCCCCCTCCGGCGGTGGCCTCACGGCCGTCCGGCGGGCTGCGCTGAGTATATTGGCCGAGAGCCAGTCAACGCAGGAGTCCAGCATGAGCCCGCGGAGCGCGTCGGTCAATGAAGAGCTCCGCCGGCGCTCGCGCGAGAGACTGCTGGAGGCCACGGTCGATCTGGTCGGTGAACGGGGTTACGAGACCACGACGCTGGCGGACATCGCGGACCGGGCCGGTTCGGCGCGGGGCCTGGTCTCGTACTACTTCCCCGGGAAGCGCCAGTTGCTGCAGTCGGCGGTGCACCGGCTGATGCACCGGACGCTGGAGGCGGCGCTGCTGCGCGAACCGCGTACGGAGGACGGCCGGGAGCTGCTGGCGCGGGCCATCGACGCCGTCATCGGGCTGGCCGTACACCATCCCGTACTGATGCGGGCGCATATGTCGGGGGTGCTGCAGGCGGAGGGATTCGTCCAGTGCCCCGAGCAGCAGCGGCTCGCGGCGCTGCTGAGCGGTGCCGTGGAGCGGTACGGCTCGACGGCGGTCGGGGTCGACTACCGGCTGCTGCGGGCCCAGTTGATGGGCGCGGTCTTCGCGATCGTGCTGCCGGGCGCGCCGATGGCGCCCGAGCTGCTGCGGTCCGAGCTGTTCCAGCGGTACGGGCTGGAGTGGGAGCTCGGTGTCCCGCCGGATGCTCGGCAGCCCCGGCGGGACACCCCCTGACCCGGTCACCGGGGCCCGCGGCTACGGGCCCCGGTGGTCACCGGAGTTCAACCGTCAGGATTCAGACGACTCAGTCGTCGTCGTGGTCGTCATCGTCGTCGTCGTCGAAGTAGTCCGGCTGGGTCTGGACGTTGAGCTCGTCCAGCCTGATCTTCTTCGCCGGGTCCGTACGCCTGTCGTTGATCTTCAGGACGTCCAGGCCCTTGACCATGTCGTTGGAGTAGACGTAGCCGTTGTAGTAGTACGCCGACCAGGTCCCCCCGCCGATGAAGTCGGTGGCCGAGAGCGGCCCGCGCTCGAAGTAGCCGATCTCCTTCGGCTTCGACGAGTCGGTGAAGTCCCAGAAGGAGACACCGCCCTGGTACCAGGACTGGACCATGATGTCGCGGCCCTTGACCGGGATGATCGACCCGTTGTGGGCGACGCAGTTCTCGTTGATGGCCTGGTGGCGCGGGATCTTGTAGTAGCTGCGGAAGACGAGCTTGCGCTTGTCTCCCTTGCCGACGAGGTCGTAGATGCCGTTCGCACCGCGGTTGGGACCGATCTCCGCGTTGCAGGTGGCCGAGCCGCCGCCGCCCAGCTCGTCCGTGAAGACGACCTTGTCGGTGTCCTGGTTGAAGGTGGCCGAGTGCCAGAACGCGAAGTTCACGTTGTCCTGCACGCGGTCGATGACCTTCGGCTTCTCCGGGTTCTTGATGGAGAAGATGATGCCGTCGCCCATGCAGGCGCCGGCCGCGAGGTCCTTCGACGGGAGCACGGTGATGTCGTGGCAGCCGGTCGTCTTGGAGACGCCCGGGTTGGTCGGACCACCGGGGTTGCCGCCGCCGTCCGGGCCCTCACCGGGGAAGAGCACCGGGAAGCCGACGAGCTTCGCCTGCTGGGGCGCCTTGTAGGGCACCTTGATGACGGAGATGCCGTCGTGCGGCGGCTGGCAGTCGGGGAAGGCCGCGTTCGGCGAGTACGAGGAGACGTACACGTAGAGGTTGCGGCCGTCCGGCACCAGGGTGTTGGTGTGCGAACCACAGGCGGTCTCGACGGCGGCGACGTACTTCGGGTTGCGCTTGTCGCTGATGTCGAAGACCTTGATGCCCTCCCACGAGTCCTTGACCGTCTGCGACTGCGACGTGCTGTTGCACGAGTTGTCGCTGCGGGAGGAGTCGGTGGACAGGACGAGCAGGTTCCCGGAGACGGAGATGTCGTTCTGGCTGCCCGGGCAGAGCACCTGCGCGACGGTCTTCGGGGACCTCGGATTGGATATGTCGAAGATCCGGAACCCGTCGTAGTTACCGGCGTAGGCGTACTTCCCCTGGAACGCGATGTCCGAGTTCGTACCCTTGAGGGTGTCCTTGGGGATGTTCGCCAGATGCTCGACGTTGGAGCTGCGGACTATCTCGTCCACGCCGGGTATGTCACCGCTCTGGATGGCGGAACGGACCGCGGCCTCCTGGCTGTTGGTGGCCTCCTTCTGAACGGGGGCGTCCCCGGGGTCGGGTGTGGCGGCGGCGGGTGCCGCCGTCAGCAGGGCCGCCATCAGCCCGGCCGCGGCCGCCGCCACGCCCAGACGTCTGCGCCGCACTCGTGTGGTGTGCAACAGGGTCACTGCGTCCTCCCTCGTCTCCGTTCGCTTCGAACGGTTCAGACACCACGGAAGTATTGTGCCTAGCATGCGCATTTCAATAGATGGAAACACACACGTCATGAAAGTTTTTGATCATTAGGTCGGGGAACTGTTCCGGAACGACCCCCCGCACCACCCCGAACCCCTGGAGGTCCCCGTGTTCACCCACCGTCCGGCCGCGGGCAGCCGCAGACCCGTTCTCCTCGCGGCGACCGTCCTGGCCGCCGTACTCGCCCTGAGTGCCTGCGAATCGGACGGCGGCGGCTCCGACTCGGCCAAGAAGCCCGGCACTTCGGGCACGGCGACCGGTTCCGTAGTAGCACCGGGCAAGCCGGGCGAACCGGCGAAGACCCTCTCGCCCGAACAGGCCGCGAAGGCCCTGCCCGACGACAGCCCCAACGCCGCCGACTTCTCCTATGCCGAGATGATGGTCGTGCACCACGCCCAGGCCCTGACGATGACCGCCCTGGTACCGGAGCGGGCCGAGTCCAAGCAGGTCAAGGGCGTGGCGGACCGGATCTCGGCGGCGCAGAAGCCGGAGATCGACGCGATGAACGGCTGGCTGAAGCGATTCGCCGACCAGCGTCCGAAGGGCAGCGGCGGACACGGTCACGGCCACGGCGACCCGGCGACCATGCCCGGAATGGCCACCGATGCCCAGTTGGCCCAGTTGCGGGCGGCGAAGGGCAAGGCCTTCGACCAGCTCTTCCTGAAGCTGATGATCACCCATCACGACGGTGCGGTCAGCATGGCCGCCGACGCCCTCTCGGACGGCCGGAACACCCTGGTCCAGGAGATGGCCAACGACGTCATCTCGCAGCAGTCGGCCGAGATCGGCAGGATGCGCAAGATGTGACCCGCGGGGCCGGGCGGTCACCGGGCGGCACGGCCTCCCCGGCGCCGGGGCTCCCGGGGGACGTCCGGCGGTGCCATGCTGGAAGCCCCTGCGGGAAGGAGCGCGCGCGTGCTTCGTATCGCCGTCGTCGGATCGGGCCCCAGCGGGGTCTACACCGCGCAGGGGCTGGTCCAGCAGACCCGGGTGCCCGGAATCCGGGTACACGTCCTGGACCGGCTGCCCTGCCCCTACGGACTGGTGCGCTACGGGGTCGCCCCCGACCACGAGAAGATCAAATCGCTGCAGCACAACCTCCGGGGCGTGCTCACCGACGAGCGGATCACCTTCCTCGGGAATGTGGAGGCCGGGGCGCCGGGCCTGGCGCCCGCAGAGCTGCTGGAGCTGTACCACGCCGTCGTGTACTGCGTCGGCGCGTCCCGGGACCGCAGGCTCGGCATCCCGGGCGAGGAGCTGCCCGGCAGCTACTCCGCGACCGACTTCGTCTCCTGGTACAGCGCCCATCCCGACGCCCCGGCCGGTGACTTCACCGGCCCGGCGCTCACCGCCCGCAGCGCCGTCGTGATCGGGGTCGGCAACGTCGCCGTCGACGTGGCCCGGATCCTCGCCCGGAGCGCCGCTGAACTGCACCCCACCGATGTGCCGCAGGGCGCGCTGGGCGCCCTCGCCCTCAGCACCGTGCGCGAGGTGCACATGGTGGGCAGGCGCGGCCCGTCCCAGGCCCGGTTCACCACCAAGGAGCTGCGGGAGCTGGGTGCGCTGCCGTCGGCGGCGGCGGTCGTCGACCCGGCGGAGCTGGCGCTGGATCCCGTATACAACTCCCCGGCCGCGGCGGCCGCGCTCCCCGTGGTCCAGCGGCGGAATCTGGAGGTACTGCGCGGCTGGGCGGCGGACGGGGCCCGGGAGGCGGGGCGGCGGATCGCGTTGCGGTTCTTCCTCCGCCCGGTGGAGCTGCTGGAGCGGGGCGGCCGGGTCGCCGCCGTACGGTTCGAGCGGACCGCCCCGGACGGCGAGGGCGGAGTCCGGGGTACGGACCGCTACGAGGACGTCCCGGCGCAGCTGGTGCTGCGGGCCGTGGGCTACCGGGGCGAGCCGCTGCCCGGCCTGCCGTTCGACGAACGTGCGGGCACGGTCCCGCACACCGCAGGGCGGGTGCTGCGCGACGGGCTGCCGTCGCCGGGCGAGTACGTGGCGGGGTGGATCAAACGCGGTCCGACGGGCGTCATCGGCACCAATCGGCCGTGCGCCCGCGAGACCGTGGAATCCCTGCTCGCCGACGCCCCCGCCCTGGCCGCCCGGCAGCCGGCCGAGGAGGATCCGGTGGCCCGGCTGCGGGCGGCCGGTCACCGCCCCGTGCCGTGGCCCGGGTGGCTCGCCATCGAAGAGGCGGAGGCCGCCCTGGGCGCCTCGCTGGGGCGGCGGTCGGTGAAGATCCCCGACTGGGAAGGACTGCTGGCGGCGGCGGACGGGGCGGGCCGCCCCGGGCACGCGGCGAGCTGACCGGGCGGGGGCGCGGGGCTCCCGACCGTACCGCCGCGCCGGACTCCGCCGCGACCGGGGGCCAGGCGCCCGTTCCTCCCCGCACCCGGCGCGGGGCTCCCGCCCGTACCGCCGCGCACCCCTTCCGGCCTGCGGGGACGCGGTTCCGCGGGCCGCTGTCGGTGGCTGGGTGCAGACTGGCCCGTATCCAGGACGAAGGCGTCGGGAGGTGCGAGGACATGACCGGAGTGCTGCTCGCCGTAGGGACGCGCAAGGGGCTGTTCACCGGCCGCCGCCGGGAGGGGCGGTGGGAGCTGTCCGGACCGTTCCTGCCCGCCCGGGCGGTGTACGCGGTCGCGATCGACACCCGGGGCTCCGTCCCCCGGCTGCTGGCGGGCGCCGACAGCGCGCACTGGGGCCCGTCCGTCTTCCACTCGGACGATCTGGGCGGCACCTGGACCGAACCGGACCGGCCCGCGGTGGCCTTCCCCCGGGACACCGGGGCATCGCTGGAGCGGGTGTGGCAGCTCCATCCGGCGGCGGGCGAACCGGACGTGGTGTACGCGGGGGCGGAGCCGGCGGCCCTGTTCCGTTCGGAGGACCGCGGTGAGACCTTCACGCTCGTCCGGCCTCTCTGGGAGCATCCGACCCGCTCGCGGTGGCAGCCCGGCGGCGGCGGGGAGGCGGTGCACACGGTGGTGACGGACCGCCGGGATCCCGCGGCGGTGACGGTCGCGGTGTCCGCTGCCGGGGTGTTCAGGTCCCGGGACGCCGGGGCGAGCTGGGCCCCGTCCAACGACGGCGTTTCGGCGGTCTTCCTGCCCGACCCGCACCCGGAGTTCGGACAGTGCGTGCACAAGATCGCCCAGGACGCGGGCGACCTCGACCGGCTCTATCTCCAGAACCACTGGGGCGTCTACCGCAGCGACGACGCGGGCGCCCGGTGGACGGACATCGGCGCCGGACTGCCGTCCGACTTCGGGTTCGCGGTGGCCGCGCATCCGCACCGCCCGGACACCGCCTACGTGTTCCCGATCGCGGCGGACGGCGACCGGGTGCCCGCCGGACACCGCTGCCGGGTCTTCCGTACCCCCGACGCGGGCGCGAACTGGGAGCCCCTCACGGCCGGACTGCCGTCGGGCGACCACTTCGGGACGGTGCTCCGCGACGCCCTGTGCACGGACGACGCGGACCCGGCGGGCGTGTACTTCGGCAATCGCAACGGCGAGCTGTACGCAAGCGCGGACGACGGCGACAGCTGGCAGCAGGTGGCCGCGCATCTGCCGGACGTGCTCTGTGTGAGGGCGGCGACCGTGGACTGAGCGGCGGACGCCACGGGCCCGGCGGGACGGCTGTCGCAGGGGCCCGAGGCAATCGGCACATGACCTGGGGACAGCCGTGATTCGACCAGTAGAGTGACGAACCGTGACTGCACGACGGCCTTTGAACGAAATTGTGGAACCGGGCTGGGCCAAGGCCCTGGAACCGGTGGCGGACCGCATCGCCGCGATGGGGGACTTCCTGCGGACGGAGGTCGCCGAGGGGAGAACGTACCTCCCGGCGGGCGCCCATGTCCTGAGGGCCTTCCAGCAGCCCTTCGACGACGTACGCGTCCTGATCGTCGGCCAGGACCCCTATCCGACCCCGGGGCACGCCGTGGGGCTGAGCTTCTCCGTGGCGCCGGACGTCCAGCCGGTGCCGAAGAGCCTGGACAACATCTTCTGGGAGATGCACAAGGACCTGGGCCACCCGCGGCCGTCGAACGGCGATCTCACCCCGTGGGCGGAGCAGGGCGTACTGCTGCTGAACCGTTCGCTGACCACCGCGCCCCGCAAACCGGCCGCGCATCGCGGGAAGGGCTGGGAAGAGGTCACCGAGCAGGCGATCCGGGCCCTGGTGGACCGGGGCAAGCCGCTGGTGTCGATCCTGTGGGGGCGGGACGCGCGCAATCTGCGCCCGCTGCTCGGCAGCCTGCCCGCCATCGAGTCGGCGCACCCCTCCCCCATGTCGGCGGACCGGGGCTTCTTCGGCTCCCGGCCCTTCAGCCGGGCCAACGAGCTGCTGGAGCAGCAGGGGTCGACTCCGGTCGAGTGGAAGCTGCCATGACCCCGGGCGCCGGGTCCTGGGTCGTCGGGGTCGACTCCGGCGGCTCGGGGCTGCGGGTGGCCCTGGCCGAGGTGACGGCCCGGGGCCCGGGCCCGGCGGAGACCGCCGTGTCCCGGACCCCGGTGCGCACCGGGGAGGCGGGGATCGACGCCCGGCACCTGCTGGAGCAGTTGCTGCCGATGGTGCACGGGCTGCGGGGCCGCGGCGGTGCGGGCGGCGCCCGGCCCGTGGCTGCGGTGGCGGTGGGCGCCGCGGGCATGGCCACGCTCGGCGGGCAGTTGCGGGCGGAGCTGCCCGGCGCGCTCGAAGAGGCCCTCGGGATCCGCGGTCTTGCGCTCGCCGCCGATGCCGTGACCGCCTACGCCGGGGCCCTCGGGCAGCGGCCGGGGGCGGTCGTCGCCGCGGGCACCGGGATGGTCGCGGTCGGCACGGATCTGACGGAGTGGCGGCGCGCCGACGGCTGGGGTCATCTGCTGGGCGACTGCGGCGGCGGGGCGTGGCTGGGCCGTGCGGGCCTGGAGGCCGCGCTCCGGGCCCATGACGGGCGGCGGGGCGGCTCCGCGGCGCTGCTGGCCGCGGCGGAGAGCGTGTTCGGTCCGCCTGCCGGGCTCCCGGGGCAGTTGTACCCGCGGACGGACCGCCCGGCGGTCCTGGCGTCGTTCGCCCCCGAGGTCGCCCGGTGCGCGGCGGAGGGCGACGCGGTGGCGACCGGGATCCTCGCGGAGGCAGCACGCCGGATCGCCGACGCCGCGGAGGCGGTATGCCCCCGGGAGACCGGCCGGGAGGTGGAGATCGCGCTGACGGGCGGGCTGTTGCGGATCGGGGACCCCCTTCTCGTACCCCTCCTGGCGGAGCTGACGGACCGTCTGCCGGGGGCCCGGGTGGTACCGCCCGCGGGCGATCCGCTGTCGGGCGCCCTGTCGATCGCCGCGGCCCTGGCCACCGGTTCCCTGCAGCTCCCGGGCGATCCGGCGATGCTGCATCTCGCCGGGCCGGGCGGCGCGGTGTGACGGCCGCCGGGCGCGGGCCCGGCCGGCCGGCGCGTCCGTACAACTGCGCGGCGCGCCCGGAGGAGTGTGCGGGCCGGGGCGTCCGTCCGTTCGCCCCCGTGCGGGACACCCGGGGAGCACGGGGCCTCCGAGGTGACAGACCGGGACAGACGAGACGCGCCAAACTCATCGGATAAATACGGACAGATGACGTCTGACACCCCCCTCCCCGAACAGCCCCGGGGGTAAAACCAGTAGCATGCGGCGCCATGAGCTCCCCCACTGGGCCCGCACCCGGCCTGCCTGTACGAATGCCGCGTCCCCGCCAGTCCGGTCGGCACCGCCGCCCGGAGCCCGTGGCCGCCCCCGAAGGCGCGCCCGCGCTGGTGCTCGCCGTACCCGGTGCCCCGACGCCCGCGGTCAGGGCGCTGGCCGAAGAGATCATAAGCATCGCCCGTTCCGAACTCCCCGGCCTCGACGTCGGCATCGGCTACCTCGACGGTTACGCCCCCGGGGAGCCCCTGGGCGACGCCGGTCCCGAGGAGACCACCGCCGGTGCGGAGGCCGTGGACGGGCCGCTCGGGGACGAGACCGACGAGACCGCCGCAGCCTCCGCAGCGCCCGCCGCGGAGGCCTCGGACATCGGCGGCCCGGATCTGGCGACGGTGCTCGCCGGGGTCGCCGCGGTCCGTGCCGAGCGGTACGAGTTCGCCCGGGCCGCGGGCCGTGAGGTCGCGGAGCCCGAGGGCCCGGCGGCCGTGGTGGTACCGCTGCTGGTGGGCCCCGACGCGGCCCTGATGGACCGGATCCGGACGACGGTCGAGCAGAGCGCGGCACCCGTCGGCCTGGCCGATGTGCTGGGCCCGCATCCGCTGCTGGCCGAGGCCGTGCACGTACGGCTCTCCGAGGCCGGGCTGGCCCGCGCCGACCGGGCCCGGCTGTTCACGGTGGCCACGGCCGCCGACGGCATCGTTCTCGCCACCGTGGGGGGTGACGAGGCGGTGCGCGCCGCCGGGATCACCGGCATGCTGCTGGCCGCCCGGCTCGCGGTGCCCGTGATGGCCGCCGCGCTCGACCAGGAGGGTTCGGTCGCCGCGGTCGCGGAGCAGCTGCGCGGCTCCGGTTCGACTCAGCTCGCCCTGGCCCCGTATCTGATCGGCCCGGAACTGCCCGAAGGGCTGCTGGACGCCGGCCTGAAGGAGGCGGGCGCTCCCGCGGCCGAGGGGCTGGGCGCGTATCCGGCGATCGGCAAGCTGGTGCTGTCGCAGTACACCACCACCCTCGGCATCACGCCCGCGCCGCAGGGTGCTCCGGTCCGCTGAGCCACGGGCGGTCCGGGCCCGGGCGTGTCGCGTTCCGGGGTCCGGACCGTGCGGCGCGCCCGGGCCCGGCGCCGTCCTCAGGCCGAAGAGGTCACGGCGCGCCGTCACCCCCTGATCGGAGGCCGGTGCCTCGGGGCCGGAGCACCGTCGGCGCGTCCCGGCCATCCGTTCCGGGGCCGTCCGTTCAGGGGCCGTCCGTTGCGGGGCCGATCGTTCCGGGGCCCGCGGCGCTGTTCAGGCGAAGACGACGCAGGAGGCCGCGGGGGCGTTCAGGGAGCCCGCCCGCCGCGGTACACCCGTCTCCGGGTCGAGGTCGAACCAGGTGACGTCGCCGGAGCGTTCGTTGGCCGCGTAGAGCCGCCGTCCGGTGGGGTCGAGGGCCAGATCGCGCGGCCAGTGTCCGCCGCAGGGCACGGTGGTGACCAGCCGGACCCGCTCCCGGTCGGGGCCGAGTTCCAGGACGGAGATGCTGTCGTGGCCGCGGTTGGCGACCCACAGCCGGTCCCCGCCGGGCGCGACCACGACCTCGGAGGGATAGGAGCGGCCTTCGGTGCCCTCCGGCAGTACGGGGACCTCGCCCACCGCTTCGAGGACTCCCGTCTCCCCGTCCCAGCGGCAGACGGTGAGCGTGGGCTCCAGCTCGTTGAGGACGTAGGCGTGAGTTCCCGCCGGGTGGAAGGCCAGATGGCGGGGTCCGCTGCCGGGGCGCAGGGCGGTCGTGCCGTGCTCCACCAACTCGCCCGACGTGCGGTCGACGGCGCACACGTGCACCGCGTCCGTACCGAGGTCGACGCTCAGGACCCAGCGGCCACCGGGACCGGGCACGATCTGGTGGGCATGGGGGCCGCGCTGGCGGTCGGGGTCGGGGCCGGTGCCCTCGTGCTGGAGGACGCCGCCGACGGCGCCGGGGCGGCCGTCGCCGCCGACCGGCAGCACACTGACGCTGCCGGAGCCGTAGTTGGCGGTCAGCAGATGGCCGTCGGTGACCGCGAGATGGGTGGGCCCGGCACCGCAGACCGGTACCGGTCCGCCCAGCGCCTTGGGCGCCGCCCCCCGGACGTCGAAGGCCGCGACGGCACCTTCGGCGGTCTCGGAGACCGCGTACAGGACGGGGCCGCCGGACGCCTCACCGAGGGCCAGGTAGGAGGGGTCGACGATCGCGTCGCTGGAACCGGTCTCGGTCAGCGCACCGGTCTCGGCGTCGACGTCCGCGGCGATGACGCCCCGCCCGCCCGCCGAGGTGAACGATCCGATGAATGCCCGTCCGGCCCTGCTCTCGCCCACGGCGTTTCCTCCCACGCTGCTCACTGTCGGCCCGCTGATCACCGGCTGCCGGGGCAGACGGTAGCAGCGGTCTAGACCAAGTGTCTGTACGAGGGTCCGCGCCCGGGTCACCACAGGGAGACGGCGGCCCCGGCGGATTCCGCAGTGGTTACCCGGCGGGGCGGCCCTGCTACCCCCCGGCGGCGACCGGATTTCTCCCCGGCCGGTGGGTACGGACGCTCAGATGCTGGTCACAGGCGTACGACGGGGGCGGCGGCGCGGGGTACGCCCGGGGCGCGCAGCCAGCGCCGGGCGCCCGTTGCCGTGATGCAAGGGATTTCTGTTGCCCCTGTGGTGTGCGGGGAAATCGGTCCACGGACGGCGGGCGCACTGGCATGCTGGGGTGCATGAGCCTTACACGTACCCCGTCGGTCATCTTCGATCTGGACGGCACGCTGGTGGACAGCGAGCCCAACTACTACGAGGCGGGACGGCGGCTGCTCGCCGAGTACGGCGTCACGGACTTCGGCTGGGAGCGGCACACCGACTTCATCGGCATCAGCACGCGCGAGACCCTGGCGGCGCTGCGCGAGGAGCACGGGCTGTCCGCGTCCCTCGACGAACTCCTCGCGGGCAAGAACCGGCACTATCTGGAGCTGGCCGGGGCGTCGACGGCGGTCTTCCCGCAGATGCGGGAGTTCGTGGAGCTGTTGCGGGAACGCGGGGTGCCGATGGCCGTGGCCTCGGGGTCGTCGCCGGAGAGCATCGCGGCGGTGCTCTCGGGCACCGGTCTCGACGTGTTCTTCCCGACGGTCGTCTCGGCCGAGGAGGTGCCGCGGGGCAAGCCGGCGCCTGACGTGTTCCTGGAGGCGGCACGGCAGTTGGGGGCGGTCCCGGGCGACTGCGTCGTACTGGAGGACGCGCCGCCCGGGGCCGCCGCGGCCCGGGCCGCCGGGATGCGGTGCATCGCGATCCCGTACGCGGCGGCGACCGCGGACGACCCGGCGTTCGCCGCGGCGGATCTGCTGTACGCGGGCGGCCAGGAAGAGTTCACCGCCCGGGCGGCCTGCGACTGGCTGCTCGGCAGCCGGGCGTAGGCCGGGAAGCGCGCCGCGCCGGCGGTGGCCGCCGGCGCGGCGCGCCCCGGGGTCAGCGCTTGAACCCCACGCAGGTGTAGACCGGTGTGCCCGCCGTGTCGAGGGCCTCGTCCTCGGGCTCGTGCGGCCACTCCTCCAGCGCCACCAGACCCGGCTCCAGCAGGTCGAGCCCCGCGACCAGTTCACCGATCTCGGCGTGCGACCGCATCCGCAGCAGCACCCCGTTCGCGCGGTAGATCTCCACGATGCCCGCCATGGTGGCGGGGTCGAAGTCCGCCGTACCGTGCGAGAGCATCAGGGCGCTGCCCGGGGCCAGCGGCTCCAGCAGCGCCTCCAGCAGCCCGCGCGGATCGGCGTCGTCGCCGACGAAGTGGAGCAGGGCGATCGTCGACACCACCACGGGCTCGTCGAAGTCGAGCACCTCCCGCGCCCCGGCGAGTATCTTCTCCGGCTCCCGGACGTCGGCCTGGATGTACTCGGTGCGCCCGGCGGGCGTACCGCGCAGCAGGGCCTCCGCATGGCGCAGGACGACCGGATCGTGGTCCACATAGGTGATGCGCGCGTCGGGGACGACCTCCTGGACGACCTGGTGCAGGTTGGGCCGGGTCGGAATGCCCGTACCGACGTCGAGGAACTGGCGCAGTCCGCGGCGGGCCAGCAGCCGGGCGGCACGGCGCATGAAGCCGCGGTTGGCGTGGGCCGCCTGACGGGCACCCGGAAGGACCTTCAGTACCTGCTCGGCCGCGGCGGCGTCCACGGGATAGTGGTCCTTGCCGCCGAGGATGTAGTCGTAGATCCGGGCCGAATGGGCCTTCGCCGTGTCGATGGTGGTGATCCCGTCCCCGGGGTCGGTCATGGGGGTGTCCTCCGCTGGTCGTTCCGTACCCGTGCTGGTGTTCCGGTACCGGTCGTTCCGCACCCGTACCCGTACTGCGTTCCGGTACCGGTCGTTCCGGGCTCGTGCCGGTGCTGCGGTGCCGGTGGATCTCGTGTTCGCGACGCCGTCGTGCGGCACGCCGCGTCCGTGGTGCCGCGCATCGCCGGATGCCCCCGGCCCGTACGCCGTGCGCGCGTACGGGCCCGGGGCGGGGCCTCGGCGCGGGCCGGCTCAGGAGAGCAGGAAGTCCGCCTCGCCGGCCTTGGCGCCGCGCACCACCTCGGCGATGTCCTGGGCGGTGAAGATCAGCGCCGGTCCGTCGGGGTCCTGGGACTGCCGTACCGCCACATATCCGTTCCCCAGTTGCTTCACCTCGACGCAGTTGCCCCCGTTGCTCCCGCTCCAGGGCTTGGTCCACGCTGAGGCTCCCAGCGTGAGGTCCGCGTGGCTGACGTGGCTCATGGGTCAAGCTCCTTGCGAATGACGTCGAGGAGGCGCAGCGTGTCCTTTCTCGACAGTGCGTACGTGCTCATCTGGTCGAGGGCCTCCCGGTAGAGGGCGACCTCGGCGGGGTCCTCGCTGTACGTCGCGCGGCTGAGGCTGTCGATGCCGACGACGTCCGGCAGTTCGGGAATCTCGAACCTGAAGACCGAGAAGGGGCCGAAGCCCCCGGGATGCAGTCCGGCGCGGAACGGGGCCACCTGGAAGGTCACGGACGGCAGATGGGCCACCGCGAGCAGATGCTCGACCTGGCCGCGCATCACGTCCGGTGGTCCGACCGGGCGGCGCAGAACCGTTTCGTCGACCACGGCCCAGAAGTGCGGCGGCTCGGGCTGCACTCTGGTCAGGAGCGCCTGTCTCTCCCGGCGGAGGGCGATCTGGCGCTCCACCACGTCGGTGGTGACCCGGGGCAGTCCGAGGCTGAGGACGCACCGCGCGTACTCCGGGGTCTGGAGCAGGCCCGGCACCACATGGGGTTCGTACGAGCGGACCTGCGTCGCACCGCTCTCCAGACTGACGTGAACGCCGAACCAGTTGGGCAGTACATCGCGGTAACCCTGCCACCAGCCGGAGACATTGGCCTGATCCGTCAGCTCCAGGAACTCCGCCGCCTCGTCCTCCCCGACGCCGTACATCTCCAGCAGCGCTTTGACGGTCAGCCACTTCAGGGTGACCTCGGCCCGCTCCATGCGGGTGATGGTGGTGTGCGACTGACGCAGCCGCTTGCCCACGTCCTGCGCCGACAGGCCCGCCGCCTGGCGCAGTTGCAGCAGACGTCTGCCCAGGACCATCTGCAGAACCGTGGGCGCTGATCTCGGCTCACTCACGGTACGGCCCCTTTCGAACACCGGATCATCCAATGCAGTGTGCCATGCGTCCAGGAGCCTGCACAGGACACACACAACGACAGTGCACGGTGCAGAGTGTTCTTGCCAACTTTCCTGACCCGGTCCATAGTTGGCGCAGTGACTCGGCTCACGCGGCAGACCGGCCGCTGTGCACGAGGCGCGGCGACGCCCCGGTTCTCGACCACAACCGGGGCCCGGCACCCGGCGGTCCATCCGACCCCTTCGCGAGTGCGCGCGAAGGCACCGCGCCACGGCATCCGGCGCCCGCCCGTCCCGTCCGGTCGCCGCTCGGGCCGGGCGTGCCCCCACCGATAGGACTGCCCGTGACGATCGCCGCCGACCTCCCTCCCCGGCAGCAGCCGGACGACAGCACCGTCCGTACGTGTTTGTTCGACCTCCCGGCGGACCACCGCTCGGTCTCCATCGCCCGGCGGCTCACCGAGACGTATCTCGACAGCCGGGTCCACTGCGACGATGTGCGGCACTCCGTGACCTTGCTGATCAGCGAGTTGGCGACCAACGCCGTCCGGCACGCCTCCGGTATCCAGTTCCGGTGCCGGGTCAGGCTGGAGGAGGGCGCGGTACGCATAGAGGTCGAGGACCGGGGTGGATCGCACTCCCTGATCAGGTCCCGCCGGCCGTCTCCGGAGGAGGAGTGCGGGCGGGGGCTCCAGTTGGTGGAGTGCCTGTCGAAGGACTGGGGGATGCGGCGCCGGGACCACGGCCCGGGGTCGGTGGTCTGGGCGGTCGTCGCGGCCCACTGACCCCGGGGGCGGCGGCGCCCGGCTGCTGTCGTGGCGCGATCACCGCGCACGATGTGGAGATGTGGTGATGCGTCACCGCGGCCACCCCCACGGCTATAGCGCTAAGCGGATTAACGATATGCTCCCGATGGCACCTCGCCACCGGGAGCCCTCCCGGGCCGCACTGCCCCGTGTCCGGCCAACAGGAAGCGGGAGGGCTCTCGGACCGGGGGCCGTCGGGTCTCGCCGCGGCGGGCCGCCGGGCCCGCGCCGTGGCACAAGCGCCCGGCCGGGATCCTCGACCGCCGTCAGCAGGCCACCAGCAGCGGCAGGAACGGCGCCGCCACCGAGGCGAGGAGAACCCCGGCCCGGGTCACCCGGCGCGGACCGGCCTCCGGGGTCAGGATGCGGCGCAGCCGGATCAGGGCGCCGGTGCCTCCGGCGCCCAGCGCGGAACGCGGAGCGCGCCCCGCCGCGACCTCGCACATGGCGGTCGCCAGCGCGTCGCGGGAGTGGGAGCGCAGCGCCCGGTCGTCCGCGATCATCTCCAGCAGCAGCGCGGTCTGTTCCCGGGCCAGTCGGGCCAGCGGCAGCCCGGGAAAGGCCCGGGTGAAGGCCTTCGCCGCGATCTGCACCAGATGGTGGCGGCCCCGGAGATGGGCCTGCTCATGGGCGAGCACGGCCCGCAGCTGCTCGTCGGTCAGCAGGTCCAGCGCGCCCCGGGTGACGACGACGCGGTGCGCCCGCCCGGGCAGGCAGTAGACCGCGGGCGCGTCGTGCTCGACGACCGTCGCCCCGTAGTCCGCCGCCTCGGCGCCGATCACGGCGAGCAGTCCGGCGTGGCGCTGCCGTTCCCGCCGGGCCTGCCAGGCGGTGGCGGCCAGCCAGCCGAGCGGCAGCAGCACGATCGTGGCGGGCGCCAGCAGCAGCCCGAAATCGGCGGCACCGGCCGGGGATGCGCCGGGCGGTGTGTCCGCGGCCAGCCCGCAGGTGCCGAGCAGACCGACGATTCCGTCGTGGACGTGCTGTTCGGAGAGGACGAGGTGGTAGACGGCGAAGGCGGCGGCGACGACGAAGGTGAGGCTCAGCCCCTGCCAGGCCAGTACGGCCGCGGTGGGGGCGCGATGGGTCCAGCGGGCGCCGGAGAGGGCGTAGGGCAGGACGGCACCGACCAGGACGGCGTACGCAGCCAGGGCGAGGACCGTCGTCACGCGCCGCTCCGCCGTTTGGCGGCCCGCAGCGCGGAGCGCAGCGCCTGCACCTCGTCGGCGGAGATCTGTTCCACGAAGCTCAGCAGCACACCGGCCGGGTCGGGATTGCCGTCCAGCGCGTCCTGCATCCGGGCGGCCGTGTACTGCTGGCGGGTGCAGGTGGCCCGGTAGACCCAGGCCCGGCCCTCCTTCTCGCGCTCCAGCATGCCCTTGGTGAAGAGGATGTCGGCGACCGTCTTGACGGTGCTGTACGCGATGGGGCGCTTGCGGTTGAGATCGTCGCGCACCTCGCGGGCGGTGGCCGGACGACCCCAGTTCCAGAGGCGGTCCATGATCTCCGCCTCCAGATCACCCAACTGTCGCACGCCCGCTCCTCTCGCCGGCGGCACCGACGCCCCCGTCCCCGTCCTCAGTGGCTGCTCATCGTAGTCGCCGTACCGGCGGCCCCCGGGGTGTCCGCCCCGCCGCTTCCGGTGCCGTCCGTGGCGTCCGTGACGGGCGCCCGCCCGGTGGGCACCGGGCAGGCGTCCGCGGTGCGCAGCCGTCCGGCCAGCGCATGCGCAAGGAGGGCGACCGAGGCGATCGCGAGCACCGGCTGCGCCGGGGCCCAGTAGGACATCGCCCCGCTCATCCCGAGCGCCAGGACGACCAGTTTGTTGCAGACCGGGCAGCCGACGGCGAGCACCGACAGCACGCCCGCCGCGATCGCGCGGGCGCCCCGCGGCCCGGGCCGGGCGGGATCCGCACCGGACGCACCCGGCGCCCCGGCGCCCTTCCGGGCCCGGCCGGGTCCGGCGGTATAGGTGGCGGCCAGCAGGCCCATCAGGACCGAGCTGACGATCCACACCGGATAGTTCCACCAGAGCACCGGCGTCATCCGCGTGTACAGCGCGGAGGGGACGACTCCGGTCGGCACCCCGACGACGGCCGCGGCGAGTACCGCGACCCCCGCAGCCACCAGCCACTGCCGTGGCGCCCAGGCCCGTACACCCATCGTGTCCTCCTCCACCCTCCCACCGGCAATGCGAAGAACCTTAGTAGAAATCGGGGGGCTGCGGCAGACGGGGAACGCCTTCGGTATCGTCGGGGCCGGAGGTGGACATCGTGCGTGCGGGCAGGACGATCAGGGCTGCGGGTGCCTGGGGGCAACTGCTGCTGGTCGTGCTCGCGCTGGGCGTCTTCGCCATGCACACGGTGGGCCATCCGGACAGCGGCTCGGGTACGTCCCGCACGGACGCGACGGCCGCCGCGGCGGGCCCGGTCCACGGACCCCCCGTCGCACAGCCGGACCCGGCTGCCGCCCCCGACCGGCCGCACGACGGCCACGGCGGCTCCACCGCCCCGGACCCGGGCATGTCGATGGACATGCTCGCCCTCTGTGTCGCCGTCCTGGGCAGCGTGCTGCTCGCCGCGCTGCTGCGGGCGGCCCTCGGCCGCCGTACCGAACGGCCGGTGCGCCTGCGCGGCCTCCTCGTCGCACCCCGCCGCGGCCCTCCGCCGCGCGCCCCCGATCTCGCCACCCTGTCGATCCTGCGCATCTAGGCCGTCGTCCCTGCCGCGGGCCGCTTCGTCGTGCCCGCAGACGCCCCGTGCGGCGCCCCCACGGCCCGTACGGACTCCACCGCAGCATCGAACAGACAGCACGAGGTTGTGACATGCAGGGCTTCGACCACACCCGTACCCCTCTCCCGTCGGGGGCCGGTTCCGCTCCCGGCTCGGGCGGCCGTCCGCGGCGCCGGGCCGTCCGCCGTACCGCCGTCGTCTCCGCCGTCCTCGCGACGGGCCTGCTCCTGGCCGCCTGCGGCAAGGACGACGAGATGAAGGGCATGGACCACGGCAGCAAGGACTCCGCTTCGGCGCCCGCCGCCCCGGCCGACGGCGACAGCCCGGCGCCCGGCGCCTTCAACGACACCGATGTGATGTTCGCCCAGGCGATGATCCCCCACCACCAGCAGGCGCTGGAGATGTCCGCGCTGGCCGACGGCCGGGCGCAGGACGCCGAGATCGTCGGACTCGCCCGGGCGATCTCCGGCGCCCAGGACCCCGAGATCCGCACGATGAAGTCCTGGCTCAAGGCCTGGGGCAAACCCGAGTCGGGCGGCTCGATGCCGGGGATGGACCACGGCTCCGGCGATACCGCCGGTACGGGCGGAATGGACGGAATGATGTCGGAGGCGGAGATGGCCGCCCTGAAGGCGGCGAAGGGCACGGACTTCGACCGGAAGTTCGCCCAGCTCATGATCGAACACCACAAGGGTGCGATCGCCATGGCCGAGGACGAGCAGAAGAGCGGCCGCAACGCGACGGCGAAGGCACTGGCCGGTGAGGTGATCCGGGCCCAGCAGGCCGAGATCGACGCCTTCACCAAGATCCTGAAGCGGCTCTGAGACAGGCCGGGTGCCGGGCCTCCGGGTCCGGCACCCGGCCCGCTCGCCTCCCCCTTCCCCGTACCCCCTCACTCCCTGATCAGGACCCCATGAACAAGCACACCGCCGCCCTGTCCGCCGCCGGCGCCGTCCTCGCGCTCACCCTCACCGCCTGTGCCGGTGCGGACGAGAAGGGCAAGGACGGGCCGGGCCCGTCCGCCATCAGCCATATCCACGGGGTCGAGGTGCACCCCCGCGACGGCAAGCTGTACGTCGCCACCCACAACGGCATCTACACGCCCGGCGCCGGAGGCCGCCCCCAGCTGGTCGGCGACCGCAAGGACGACTTCATGGGCTTCACCCTCGGCAAGGACGGCACCTTCCTCGCCAGCGGCCACCCCGCGCCCGGCCGGGACGCCCCCGCCAACCTCGGCCTGATCGAAAGCACGGACACCGGCCGCAGCTGGAAGGACCGCTCCCTGACCGGCGAGGTCGACTTCCACTCCCTCGACCACGCCCACGACACCATCTACGGCTACGACAGCACCAACGGACTGCTGCGGGTCAGCAAGGACGGCACCGACTGGGAGAAGCGGAGCGGTCTGAAGGCGCTCGACATCGCGGTCAGCCCGACCGACCCCAACACTGTGCTGGCCACCACCGAATCCGGGATCTCCCGCAGCACCGACGGCGGGAAGACCTTCGCCGCCGGGAGCGGAACGGTGCTGGCCTTCCTCGACTGGACGGACGAGAAGTCGCTGTACGGCGTCGACCCGGCCGGGAAGGTCAGCGTCAGCGCCGACGGCGGGAAGACCTGGCGGCAGACCGGCACCGCGCCGGGCGGCGGACCGCAGGCGCTCACCGCGGTCGACGCCCGGCGGCTGGTCGTGGCGACACAGGACGGGGTGTACGAGTCGGTGGACGGCGGCGCCGCCTTCACCAAGCGGCTCGACGTCACCTCGGGCGGCGGCCACTGACGTACCGCGGCGCGGCCACTGCCCGGCCGGGCCGGGTGGTCCCCGCGGCGTGTTCGGGATGCGTCCCGTACCCGTCCGTCGTTGACTGGGATCCACCCCCATCTCCTCGCGGCGGACGGACCGGAGGCCCCCATGACCGCAGCGGACCCGCGGGCCGCCGGGGGCCGCGGCACGGCGCCCGGTGGCTGAGCCCGGGTCCGGCTCCGGGGCCGGTGGTGAGCCCGGCCCCGGGCTGCCGCGTTCGCTGCTCCGCGCCGGCCTCGCCGATCCGGAGCATCTGCCGGAGCACCTCGCCTGGTTCGCGCTGCGCCATATGGGGCCCGCGGCGGACCGGGCGGTGGCACGGGTGCGGGAGCAGCATCCGGATGCCGGGCCCGCGGAGCTGCGGGCCCTGGTCGTGGCCCGGGGGCGGCGGAACACGGTCGCGGAGGGCGCCTTCGTCGGCGGGCCGTTCCTGCTGCTGGTGCCGGTGGCGTTCTGCGCGGCGCTGCTCAACCAGGCCCGTACCGTCCTCGAACTCGCCGGGCTCGACGGCCGGGACCCGACGTCGCCCGAGCGGGCGGCGGAACTGCTGGTGCTGATGGGGGTGCATCCGGACACCGACACCGCGCGGAGGGCACTGGTCTCCCTGGACCCGGACCGTGTCGAGCGTACGGCTCCGCGCCGGGCGCTGCTGCGGCCCGCGGCGCTCCGGGCCGTCACCGTCCGGATGGCCAGGCTCCTGGGGCTGGTCTCCCCGCCGGGGGACCGGAAACCGGACCGCGGCAGGCTGCGCGGTACGGCCGTGGCTGTGGTGAAGGTGCTGCTGGTGGCGGCGGTGTTCGCCGTGGGGCTGGTGGCTCCGCTGGTGTGGCTGCCGTATATGGCGCTCAGCTACCACTGGGCGACGGGGCGGCTCGCGGACCGTGCCGCGCTGTTCTACTTCAGCGAACCGGCGCCGCGCCGCGCGGGCCGGACGGCGCCCGGGCTGACCGCGGCGTACGCGAAGGCCGTGGTGTCGATGCTGCTGCCGGCGGGGCTGACGGTGCTCGTGCTGGTGGTGGGGGTACGGATCGAACGCTCCCACTGGCCGGTGGTGACGATGGCGCTGGCGCTGGCGTCGCTGGCCATGGGCGCGTGGTGGCAGTCGCGGCACCGGTCCCGCCGGAGCCGGACCAGTAACGATGACGGCGACGATGACGACGCCGGTGACGACGACGGCGACGGCGCTGGCGCTGGACGCGGGAACGGGGGCGAGGGCCCGTAGATCCGGTAGCGCCGGGGATGGTCGGCCGCCCGGGCCGTACCGCGGGTCCCGGGGTCTCCCGATTCCCCGGGACCCGGCGGTACGGCCCGGGCAAGCACGCCCCCCCTTGTGCGCGGGCCCGCCGGGGGCGGTCCGTCAGCTGCCGGAAGGGGCCGCCCGCACGGATACCAAAGTAGGTGCGCACTTCGTGCGTTCCCATCCCAGAATTCTGGGGTTCCGCCTAGCCTGCCGGGGTGACACCAGCTCACCCCGGCAGACCGGACGGCCCGTCCTCTCCCGTGCCCGGTCCCGTCGCCCGTGACGCCTTCGCCGATGCTCTCGGCCGCCGGCTGCGCGGGCCCTGCTCCCCCGGCTCCCTCGACGTGCTCCGGACCACGGCCGGCACACTGCTGGACGCCGTACCGGCCGATGTGTGGTGTGCCGTGATGCTGGACCCGGCGACCCTGCTGGACACCGGCGGACTGCACGAGCACGGCTTCCCCCAGCAGGTCATGCCCCGGCTGTTCGCCATCGAGCACGCCGATCAGGAGGGCGTGGACAACGTCCGGGCGCTGACCCGGCGCCGCGGGACGGCGAGTCTGCTGAGCGCGTCGATGCGGGGGCGGATGGCGGACAGCGTCTACTACCGGGACGTGCTGCGGCCCGTGGGGCTCTCCGACGAGTTACGGGTGCTGCTGCGCGACGGCCCCCGCACCTGGGGGCTGCTGGTGCTGTGCCGGGGTCCCGGCGCCCCGCCGTTCACCGCGGCCGAGACGGCCCTGGCCGCCGCGGTCAGCGCCCCCGCGACGGCGGCGCTGCGCCGTTCACTGCTGCTCACCGGTATCGACCGGGACGACGTGCCCGACGCGGCGGGGCTGCTGGTGGTCGACGACGCACTGCGGGTCCGGCTGGCGACGGCCACCGCCGAACGCTGGCTGGCGCTGATCCAGGAGGCCCATCCGCCGCCGGGCCGGAGCCTTCCGTACGCCCTCGGCGCCCTCGTCCAGACGGCGCGCACCGCCGCGCCGGGCAGTCAGGTGCGGTCCCGGGCGATCGGTGTCACCGGGCACTGGGTGACGCTCACCGCCTGGCGGGAGGCCGGGGCGGGCACGCTGCCCGGTCCACTCGGCGACACGGACGGTGAGGGCAGTGAGGGCGATGAGGTACTGACCGTGGTGTCCCTGGCGCCGACCCATCCGCGGGAGCTGACCGCTCTCGTCCTGGACGCCTACGGGCTCACGCCGCGCGAGCGCCAGGTGGCGCAGCAGGTGCTGCTGGGCCGGTCGACGGCGGAGATGTCGGCGAAGCTGCACATCACCGAGTACACCGTCCAGGACCATCTGCGGAAGGTGTTCGACAAGGCGGGGGTGCGCAGTCGCCGGGACTTCAGCGGGGAGCTGTTCCGGCGCTGCTATCTGCCGAAGCTGGACGATCCGCCGCTGACGAAGGACGGACGGATGCGGGACGACGGCGACGGCGGTGCCCAGGACGACGGCTGAGCGGTGGCCCGGGCGGTACCGGGCCGCGGGATCGGTGCGTCGGTACGGGTGCGGGTCGCCGTACCACGGGCTCCGCCCCGCCCGGCGGAAGTGCCGGACCGGGCGGAGGGGGGAACCGAACCGGGCCCGTGGGCCTGGGGGCCGGGCCTGCGGGATCAGCCCAGGGAGGCGATCGCCTGGTTGAACGTGGCGGACGGGCGCATCACGGCCGCGGCCTTCGCCGGGTCGGGCTGGTAGTAGCCGCCGATGTCGACCGCCGTGCCCTGGACCGCGATCAGCTCCGCGACGATGGCCTCCTCCTGCTCGGTCAGCGTCTTGGCGAGCGCCGCGAACGCCTCGGCGAGCTGGACGTCGTCCGTCTGCGCGGCCAGCTCCTGGGCCCAGTAGAGGGCCAGGTAGAAGTGGCTGCCGCGGTTGTCGATACCGCCGAGGCGGCGGGTCGGCGACCTGTCCTCGTTGAGGAAGGTGCCGGTGGCGCGGTCGAGGGTCTCGCCCAGCACCTTGGCCCGGGCGTTGCCCGTGGTGGCCGCGAGGTGCTCGAAGCTGACGGCCAGCGCGAGGAACTCGCCCAGGCTGTCCCAGCGGAGGTAGTTCTCCTTGACGAGCTGCTGGACGTGCTTGGGCGCGGAGCCGCCGGCGCCGGTCTCGAACAGGCCGCCGCCCGCCATCAGCGGGACCACGGACAGCATCTTGGCGCTGGTGCCCAGCTCCAGGATCGGGAACAGGTCCGTCAGGTAGTCGCGCAGGACGTTGCCGGTGACGGAGATGGTGTTCTCGCCGCGGCGGATCCGCTCCAGGGAGAAGCGGATGGCGTCGACCGGGGCCTTGATCTCGATGACGAGGCCGTCGGTGTCGTGCTCCGGGAGGTACGCCTTGACCTTCTCGATGAGCTGCGCGTCGTGGGCGCGGGTCTCGTCCAGCCAGAAGACCGCCGGGTCGCCGGTGGCGCGGGCGCGGCTGACGGCCAGCTTCACCCAGTCCTGGACCGGCAGGTCCTTGGTCTGGCACATGCGGAAGATGTCACCGGGAGCGACCTGCTGCTCCAGCACGGCGGTGCCGGAGGCGTCGACCACGCGGACGGTGCCCGCGGCGGCGATCTCGAACGTCTTGTCGTGGCTGCCGTACTCCTCGGCCTTCTGCGCCATCAGACCGACGTTCGGCACGGAGCCCATGGTGGCCGGGTCGTAGGCGCCGTTGGCGCGGCAGTCCTCGATGGCGACCTGGTAGATACCGGCGTAGCTGCTGTCCGGGAGGACGGCGAGGGTGTCGGCCTCGCGGCCGTCGGGGCCCCACATATGGCCGGAGGTCCGGATCATCGCGGGCATGGAGGCGTCGACGATGACATCGCTGGGCACGTGCAGGTTGGTGATGCCGCGGTCGGAGTCGACCATCGCCAGGGCGGGGCCCTCGGCCAGCTCGGCGTCGAAGGACGCCTTGATGACGTCACCGCCGGGCAGGGTCTCCAGGCCCTTGAGGATGCCCCCGAGGCCGTCGTTGGGGCTGAGGCCGGCGGCGGCGAGCGCGGCGCCGTGCTCCGCGAAGGTCTTCGGGAAGAAGGCGCGGACCGCGTGGCCGAAGACGATCGGGTCGGAGACCTTCATCATCGTGGCCTTGAGGTGGAGGGAGAACAGCACGCCCTCGGCCTTGGCGCGGTCGACCTGGGCCGCCAGGAACTCCCGCAGCGCGGCGACGCGCATCACGGAGGCGTCGACGATCTCGCCGGCGAGCACGGGGACGGCCTCGCGCAGCACGGTGGTGGTGCCGTCCTCGTCGACCAGCTCGATGCGCAGGTCACCGGCGTCCGCGACGACGGCGGACCGCTCGGTGGAGCGGAAGTCGTCGGCGGTCATGTGCGCGACATTGGTCTTCGAGTCCGCGGACCAGGCACCCATGCGGTGCGGGTGGGCCTTGGCGTAGTTCTTCACGGACGCCGGGGCGCGGCGGTCGGAGTTGCCCTCGCGCAGCACCGGGTTGACGGCGCTGCCCTTGATCTTGTCGTAGCGGGCGCGGATCTCGCGCTCCTCGTCGGTCTTCGGGTCGTCCGGGTAGCCCGGCAGCGCGTAGCCCTGGCCCTGGAGCTCGGCGATCGCGGCCTTGAGCTGCGGGATGGACGCCGAGACGTTCGGCAGCTTGATGATGTTGGCGCCGGGGGTCTTCGCCAGCTCGCCCAGCTCCGCGAGGGCGTCGTCGATCCGCTGCCCCTCCTCCAGGTGCTCCGGGAAGGAGGCGATGATCCGCCCGGCCAGCGAGATGTCACGACTCTCGACGGCGACTCCGGCGGTGGAGGCGTACGCCTCGATCACGGGCAGGAAGGAATACGTCGCCAAGGCCGGGGCCTCGTCGGTGTGCGTGTAGATGATGGTCGAGTCAGTCACCGGGTGCTCCGCTCCACTCCACGTCTGCAACATTGCTTGACATCAAGATATCTCGTACGGGAGCCCTGCTCGACAGAGGCCCGTATGACGTCGGCCGCACCGGCCCGAACCCGGCCGGAACCGGGCCGTGCCTCCCGCTGCGGTTTCCGGGGCCGTTCCGGTCCGCCGTCCGTTCCACCTCGGGTGCGTCCACGGTCTCCCCTGATGATCACGTTCATGATTCACTGATCAAGCAAAGGTTTTGGCCAGCCCGAGGAGGCGCTCTGATGTCCGAATCCGACCCCCGGCCCGCGTCCGCCGACGACATCCGCTCGCGGATCGACACGGGCAAGCCGCATTCGGCGCGCTTCTGGAACTACTTCGTGGGCGGCAAGGACAACTACGAGGTCGACCGGGAGATCGGCGACGAGATCAAGGAGATCTTCCCGGGGCTGGTGGACGTGGCCCGTACCAGCCGGCTCTTCCTGGGGCGCGCGGTGCGTTATCTCGCGGCCGAGCAGGGCATCCGCGACTTCCTCGACATCGGCACCGGCCTGCCGACCGCGGACAACACCCACGAGGTCGCCCAGCGCACCGCTCCGGACGCCCGGATCGTCTACGTCGACAACGACCCGCTGGTGCTCGCCCACGCCCGGGCGCTGCTCACCAGCACGCCCGAGGGCCGTACCGCGTACATCGACGCCGATCTCTACGACCCGGCCCGGATCCTCGGCCAGGCCGGGGAGACCCTCGACATGTCCCGGCCGGTCGCGCTGATGCTGCTCAATGTGCTGGGGCACGTCGGCGACCACGGGCGGGCCAAGGAGCTGGTGGCCGGGCTGATGGCGGGGCTGCCGTCGGGCAGCCATCTGGTGATCAGCGACTCGACGGCGACCAGCCCGGGCATGGTCGCCGCGTCGGAGGCGTACAACAAGAGCGGCGCCGTCCCCTACTACGTGCGCAGCATCGACGAGATCACCGCCTTCTTCGACGGTCTGGAGCTGGTGGACCCGGGTGTGGTGCGGGTGACCGACTGGCGCCCGGAGGAGGGTGCGGCGGCCGAGTCGGTCGACGCGTACTGCGGGGTGGCCCGCAAGCCGTAGGCCCGGTTCCCGGGGGAGCGGCCGCAGGCCCGTCCGTGGTCCCGGCAGGTCCGGGGCCACGGCGCCCGATGGCGTAAAAGGCGCGGCCGCTGGCCGGATGTACGACACTCCACGCCTTTGGGCTGAGGCCGGGCGTCCTGATCACCTCCTGAAGGGTGACGCCGGGCACCCGGCACCGCCCTACGGTCGTTCGCATGATCCCAGTGACCCGGACGGCCGCGATCGCCGTCCTCGCCTGCGCCCTGGTCCTGCCCGTCGCCGTGACGGCCCCGGCCCACGCCGTGCCGAAGGCCGCGGCCGGCTCCGTGGCGGCGACCGCCCCGCCCGCCGGAACTCCCCGGTCCACCGCGCTCGAACTGCCGCGACCGACCGGGAAGTACGCCATCGGCAGCTCCGTCCACCATCTCGTCGACCGTTCGCGGAAAGACCCCTGGGAGCCGGCCGCCGAGGCCCGGGAGCTGATGGCGACCGTCCACTATCCGGCGGCCCGCCCGGGGCCGCCCGGCGCCCGGACCACGGCGTACGGCACGGTGGACGAGGCCCGGGCGATGCTCAAGGGGATCGGTTTCGATCCGGCGGTCCCGGCCGAGCTGCTGGCCGCGACCCGTACCCACAGCAGGCCGGGCGCCCTGCCTGCGCGGGGTCGCTTCCCGCTGGTGGTCCTCTCCCCCGGGTTCAGCGTCCCCCGGTACACGATGACCGCGCTCGCGGAGGATCTGGCGAGCCGCGGCTATGTGACCGTCTCCGTCGACCACGCCTACGAGTCGTTCGGGCTCTCCGTCCCCGGTGGGCGCCTGCTGACCTGCAAGGCCTGTACGGCGCTCGATGTGGACGGGGTGCCCGCCTCGGTGGTCACCGCGACGCGGGCGAAGGACGTGTCCTACGTCCTCGACCGGATCACCGGCCGCCATCCGGTGTGGAAGCACTCCGGGATGATCGACCGGAAGCGGATCGGCATGGCCGGGCACTCCATCGGCGGGGCCTCGGCGGCCACCGCGATGGTGAACGACCGCCGGGTGCTGGCCGGGATCAATATGGACGGGGCGTTCTGGGACGATCTGCCGCCCACCGGGCTGAACGGCCGTCCGTTCCTGATGATGGGCACCGACGACAACGTGCACCGGCCCGGCGGGATCGACACCACCTGGGACCGGATGTGGCCGTCGCTGGACGGCTGGAAGCGCTGGCTGACCGTGGCCGGTACCGATCACGGCGCGTTCGCGGACTTCCCACTGATCGAAGAGCACTTCGGGCTGCCGCGGGCGCCGCTGCCCGCCGCCCGGTCCGTGGAGGTGGTGCGCACCTATGCCGCGGCCTTCTTCGACGAGCATCTGAAGCGGAAGCCGCAGCCGCTGCTGGCGGGCCCCTCGCCGGCCAACCCCGAGGTGAACTTCCACCATCTGCCGTGACCCCGGACGGCGGGGTACGGGGGCTCGTCCTCGTACCTCGCCAACTCCCTTTTGGTCCAGACCTCTTGACTGATGGTCTGGACCAACTTACGTTGTGGCGCATCACCCCCACGTACGTCTCCAGGCCCCCCACAGTCCCAGGAGGTGAGCGTGCCCCACCGGTGTCCCCCCACTTCCCCGCCCGCGCGTCCCGCCTTCTGCCGGCCGGCCCTCGGGCCGGCGACCGCCGGGAGCCTGTGAAGACAGGAAGGGAACACGCATGGCAGCACGCAGATCCCGGCTTCTCGGGGCAGGCCTCGCCGCGGCCCTCGCCGTCCCGCTGTTCCTGGCCTCCGCCTCCCCCGGGCAGGCCGCCGCACCACCCGCCGCACCGCTCGAACTCTCTTCACAGCTCGCCGACCGGGCCGCGGACCGGCCCGTCGCCGACCCCGCCCCGGCCGCGGCGCCGCGCGCCGCCGCCGAGACGTGCGCCGTCAAGTCCAAGCCCGCGGGCAAGGTCCTCCACGGCTACTGGGAGAACTGGGACGGCGCCTCCAACGGCGTCCACCCGCCGCTCGGCTGGATCCCCATCACCGACTCCCGGATCACCAACCACGGCTACAACGTCATCAACGCCGCCTTCCCGGTGATCCTCTCGGACGGAACCGTCCTCTGGGAGGACGGCATGGACCGGACGGTGAAGGTCGCCACCCCGGCCGAGATGTGCGCCGCCAAGGCGAACGGGCTGACCATCCTGCTCTCCATCGGCGGCGCGACCGCGGGCATCGACCTCAGCTCGGCCGCGGTCGCCGACCGGTTCGTCGCCACCGTCGTACCGATCCTCCAGCGGTACAACTTCGACGGTATCGACATCGACATCGAGACCGGACTGGTCGGCAGCGGCAACATCAACCAGCTCTCGGCCTCCCAGGCCAACCTCATCCGCATCATCGACGGGGTGCTGGCCCGGATGCCGTCGAACTTCGGCCTGACGATGGCGCCCGAGACGGCGTACGTGACCGGCGGCAGCGTGGTCTACGGCTCCATCTGGGGCGCCTATCTGCCCATCATCAAGAAGTACGCGGACAACGGCCGCCTGTGGTGGCTCAACATGCAGTACTACAACGGGTCGTTCTACGGCTGCTCCGGCGATTCCTACCAGGCCGGTACGGTCGCAGGGTTCCGCGCGCAGACCGACTGCCTCAACCAGGGCCTGGTCATCCAGGGCACCACCATCCGGGTCCCGTACGACAAGCAGGTGCCAGGTCTGCCGGCCCAGGCGGGCGCGGGCGGCGGCTATATGCCCCCGCCGCTGGTGGCCCAGGCGTGGAACAGCTACAACGGCGCCCTCAAGGGCCTGATGACCTGGTCCATCAACTGGGACGGCTCGCGCAACTGGACCTTCGGCAACAACGTGAAGTCCCTCCAGGGACGCTGATCCGGCCGCGCCCGGGCATCACCCGGCGCTCGGCACCAGCCGGCCGTCCGCGCCTCCCGGGGCGCGGACGGTTTCGCGGCTCAGGGGCCGGGCGCCGCCCTGCGCCGGAGCCGGGCCGGACATCGCCAACTGCCCTGTACGGGGCCCGGGTTCGAGCGCCGGGCATCACCCGAGAATAATGGTCCAGACCTTTACGGCTACGCAGTTCGCCATATAACGTGCTCATAGATGAAACATCCCCCACAGTTTCATCATCCCCCCACAAGGAGTGACACGTTGACGGGCATCCTCGATGCCGCACTGTGCCGCTACCGGCGACACAGCACCACCATCCTCAGAGTTTCCGTCGGACTCGTCTTCGTCGGTTTCGGTGTCATGAAGTTCGCCCCGGACGCCAGTCCGGCGGAGGACATCGCGACCCGGACGATGGACGTCCTGGCCTTCGGCCTGGTGCCGTCCGGGGCTACCCGCCCCCTGCTGGCGCTCTTCGAGACCACGATCGGCCTCGGGCTGATCACCGGAATCCTTCTGCGGCTGGTGCTCGCGGCCTTCTTCCTGCACATGGCCGGGGTCTTCGCGGCCCTGCTGATCCTTCCCGACGAGATGTGGAACGGCCAACTACCCACCCTGGAAGCGCAGTACATCATCAAGAACGTGGTGCTGATCGCGGCCTGTCTGACGGTCGCGGCCGAGGAGAGCCTGCGCACCACGGTCGTCACACCCCGCCACCCCGAACCCGTCCACCGAGTCAGAGCCCGTCTGTGACACCCTCGTTACCGGAACTGTGGGCTCCGCCACAGGCGGGTGCGGTGGTCCTCTGCTGGACTCGGCCGATGCCCCGGCCGCACAGGTCCTGTCCCGGGACCACCGCACCCCGCCCGGCGCTCCGGCTCCGGCCCCCCGCCCGGCGGCCTCCATGCCGGTGATCCTCTTTCTGCTGCTCCTGCTGCCCGTCTGCGCGGGCCTCGCCTTCGGCCTGACCGGGTACGGAATCGGGGCCCTCGCGCGCTCCCGGCGCTCAAGCCGCCGTACGGGCTCCCTGCTCGGGGCGCTGGCGGCCTTCTGCGGCGCCGCCTCGGCCGTCGTCTACGCCTGGGGCGGTCTGCTGCTGGCCGGTGCGGTCGTCGAGGCGGAGGACGGGGGCACCAGCTCCTCCCCGCTGCTGCCCTGCCGTGATGTCACGGGCCGGGAGGAACAGCTCCAGCAGGTCGTCGGCTACTCCGTCGGCTTCGTCCCGCTGCGGTTCGACTGCGAGCTGACCGACGGCGGTTCGTACGACTCCGGTGCGGTTCCCGGTGCCGTCAGCGCCCATGCGGCGACGCTCGCACTGTCGGGTGCCGCGCTGGCCGTCGCCGCCCGGTACGCGGCGGAGCGGGAGGCGCGCTCCCGGAGCCGTACCGAAGCCGGCGGACCGGACCGGGACGCCGGATCGGACGGGGACCGGAACAGGTCCTGACGGGCCGCGGCGGGCCCACGGCCCGCGCCCGTGCCCGTGTTCCGGAACCACCCAAACGGCCCACCCGCATTGCCCCGCCCGCGCCCCCGACGGAAGGTGACGGGTACCCCTGTCCAGGGAGAAGGGCTGGTCGGCGGCCATGGCGGAGAAGCAGAAGCGGACGGACAGCAGAGCCCGGCGCATCGAAGAGCTGATCGGGCCACTGCGGGTGCCGCCGGGCACCGAGGTCGATCTGGCGAAGGACTTCGACCCCCGCTACAAGGCGCATCTGAAGAAGAAGGAGAGCGCCGAACTCCTGCGGACCGGCGTCGAGATGCTGACCGAGTACCAGGCGAAGCTCGCCGCCCAGAACACGTACGGCGTGCTGATGTGCCTCCAGGCACTGGACGCCGGGGGCAAGGACGGCACGATCCGGCACGTCATGAGCGGGGTGAACCCGCAGGGCGTCCAGGTGCACAGCTTCAAGGTGCCGTCCGCCGAGGAACTGGACCACGACTATCTCTGGCGGTACGGGAAACGGCTGCCCGCCCGCGGTGACATCGCGGTCTTCAACCGCTCCCACTACGAGGAGGTCCTCGTCGTACGGGTCCACCCCGAGGTGCTGGGGCGGCAGCAGCTGCCGCCTTCGGCGCTCCGCCGGGGGATCTGGGAGCGCCGCTACCGCGAGATCAACCACTGGGAGCGGTATCTCACGGACAACGGCTTCAAGGTCGTGAAGATCTTCCTCAATCTGTCGAAGGAGGAGCAGCGCACCCGCTTCCTGAAGCGGATCGACGTGCCGGAGAAGAACTGGAAGTTCTCGGCTGCCGATGTGCGCGAGCGGCGCTACTGGGACGACTACCAGCGCGCGTTCTCCGAGATGCTGTCGGCGACGAGTACGGCGTGGGCGCCCTGGTACGTCGTCCCGGCGGACCGCAAATGGTTCGCCCGGATCTGCGCTTCGGCGGTGCTCGTCCACACCCTGATGGACATCGACCCCCGGTATCCGACGGTGGGCCGCAAGGCCCACAAGGAACTGCTGGCCGTGCGCCGTCAGCTGGAGGACGAGGCTCCGGAGGGGGCGCCGAGGGATCCCTACCGGGCCGGCCACGGGGGCAAGCGACGGTCCGGCGGCCGTGGACCGGAGGCGTGACCATGGCCGGAGCATCCGAGCCGCGCGGTCCCGAAGCCCCGTGGTACGAGCGGGACGCGGCGGAGACGGCGGCGGCGTTCGGGGTGGACCCGGCCGTCGGGCTGCCGGCGGCGCGGGCCGCCGAACTGCTGGCGGAGCGCGGGCCGAACGCACTGCCGGAGGAGAAGCCGCTGCCCGCCTGGCGCCGCTTCCTCGACCAGTACCGCAGCTATATGCAGATCATCCTGGTGGTGGCCGCGGTGGTGTCGCTGGCCGTCGGGGAGTGGAGCACGGCCGTTCTCCTCGCCCTGCTGACCCTGCTGAACGCCGTCGTCGGGCTGCGGCAGGAGGGCAAGGCGGAGAGCGCGATGAACGCGCTGAAGTCGATGATGAAGGCGACGGCCCGGGTGCGGCGGGACGGGACCGAGTCGGAGATCCCGGCCGAACAGCTGGTGCCCGGTGACGTGGTGCTGATCGCGGCAGGTGACCAGGTGCCCGCGGACGGGCGGATCGTGTCGGCGAACGCGCTCCAGATCGACGAGTCGGCGCTCACCGGGGAGAGCGTGCCCTCCGCCAAGGACGCCGGCACACTGGCGGCCGCGGCGTCTGCGGGGTCGGGCGCGGCGTCCGGCGGTTCGGGTGGTGCCGCTTCCGGCGGTCTCTCGCCGGGCGAACAGTCCAATATGGCCTTTATGAACACCCCGGTCACCCATGGCAGCGGTGTTCTGGTGGTCACGGGCACGGGCGCGGACACCGAGCTGGGCAAGATCTCCGGAATGCTGTCGGCGACCCGCAAGGAGGAGTCGCCGCTGACCCGGCAGCTCAACAGTCTGACGCTGTGGATCGCGGGGGCCGCCGGGCTGACGATGATCGTGATGTTCGCCCTGGGCCGGACCCGGGGCCAGGCCTGGGACACCCTCTTCGTCAGCGCGGTCTCCCTCGCCATCGCGGCGATCCCGGAGGCCCTGCCCACGGTGACGCAGGTGATCCTCTCCGTCGGCAGTCTCAACCTGGCGAAGCGCAACGCCATCGTCAAGGAGCTGCCGTCGGTGGAGACGCTGGGCTTCACCTCGGCGATCAACTCGGACAAGACCGGCACGCTGACCATGAACCAGATGACCGCCGTCGAGGTGGTCAGCCCCAGCGACCGCTATACGGTGTCGGGCACCGGGTACGGGCTCGAAGGCCGGATCCACCGGGCCGCGGGCTCCACGGCGAGCGTGGAGGACGCCGTCCTGCCGTTCCTGGTCGCCAATGACGCGCGGCTGGTGGACGGCCGGGTGGTCGGGGACCCCACGGAGGGCGCCCTGCTGGTCCTCGGGCACAAGGCGGGCCTCGATATCGAGGCCACCCGGGAGCGGCTGCCCCGGCTTGCGACCCTGCCGTTCGACCCCGGCTACAAGCTGATGGCCACCTTCAACTCCGCAACGGGCGACGACGGCCGGCCGGTGGTGCGGGTCTTCGTCAAGGGCGCGGCCCCCGCCGTGCTGGAACGGACGGCGAGCGCGCTCTCGGAGGGCCGGACCGTGCCGTGGGACGAGCAGTTGAGCGGGCGGGCGGCGGAGGCCGTGGCCCGGATGGGCGGGGAGGGCCGCCGGGTGATGGCCGCGGCCACCCGCGATCTGGACCCGGGAGACTTCGACGAGGACGGCGATCTGCTGGGCTATGCGACCGGGCTGCGGATGACGTCGCTGGTCGGCATGGTCGACCCGCCGCGCGAGGAGTCCCGGGCCGCCGTCGCCGCCGCGCAGGACGCCCATATCCGGGTCCGCATGGTCACCGGGGACGACGTCACCACGGGCGCGGCGATCGCCCGGCAGCTCGGTATCCCCGGGGAAGCCGTCCTCGGGGCCGAGTTCGCGGCGCTGCCGGAGGCGGAGCGGCTGGACCGGATCGACCGGATCGGGGTGGTGGGCCGGGTCGCGCCCGAGCACAAGGTGCTGCTCGCCGAGGTGCTGAAACGGAAGGGCGAGGTGGTGGCGATGACCGGCGACGGCGTCAACGACGCCCCCGCCATCAAGGCCGCCGATATCGGCATCGCCATGGGCAGCGGTACGGACGTGGCGAAGAACGCGGGGCGGATGATCCTGTCCGACGACAACTTCGCGACGATCGTCTACGCCGTGGAGGAGGGCCGGAAGCTCTACGACAATCTGACGAAGTACATCCGGTTCGTGCTGCTCCTGCTGGTGACGTTCGTGCTGACGTTCCTGGGTGCGGCGGTGCTCAACATCGCGGCGGGCGAACCGTTCACCCCGGCGCAGGTGCTGTGGATCCACTTCGTCGTCAACGCGCCGTTCGGTTTCGCGCTGGGCTTCGACCGGGAGTCCCCCGGGCTGATGCGGCGCAGGCCCCGGCCGCGCGGCGAGTCCGTGCTGACCGGGCCGCTGCTGCTCACCGTCGGGCTGAGCGGGCTCGCGCTGACGGCCCTGCTGCTGGGCCTGATCAAACTGGGCGAGGCGCACTTCGGCTCCACGGCGACCGGCAGTTCGATGGCGTTCACGGCATTCGCGCTCTGTCTGATCGTGGCGGCGTTCGAATGCCGCAGCGAGACCGCGTCGGTGCTGCGGACCTCCACGTTCGACAGCAAACAGATGAACTGGGCGGCGCTCGCGGAGTTCGTGCTGGCGGTGCTGGTCACCCAGCTCGACGGCTTCCGCCGGATCCTCGGCACCACCCGGATCGACCTGCGGGAGTTCGGCTGGGCGCTGCTGGCGGCGCTGGTGCTGCTGGCGGCCTGGGAGCTGGGCAAGCTGATCGCCCGCCGGGTCCGCGCGGGCGCCGGGGCGCCGGCCGCCGGGAAGGAAGCGGTCCCCGACATCGCCTGAACGGCCCAGTCAGGCCGATCGCGACACCGCAGACGGCGAGTCCCGACAACGGCGCCCGGAGCGGCCCGGGGACGGTCCAGGTGCGTCACCGGAGCCGGGGCCCGGTCACGGTCCCCGCCGGGAGGCCCCGCGCCACTCTCCCGGCCCCGCCGGTTGCGCCCTTGGGAGGACCGCAGGGCCCCGCCCCCCACCCCACTCCGCGATGCGCTGATATGACCGGCATGGGACATTCAGCATGACTCGTCCCTTCCCACGGAGGAATCCTCATGAGCGGGACAGCTTCCCCGGACACGGGCACCACGGCCGCTGCGGACAGGCCCGCGGGCCAGGACCCCGATGACGCTGGCACCGGCGTCGTTCATATCCTCTGGATCAACGCGGGCCTGAGCTGCGACGGCGACTCCGTCGCCCTGACCGCCGCCATGCAGCCCAGCATCGAGGAGATCGTCACCGGTGCGCTGCCCGGGCTGCCGCCGGTCGCGGTCCACTGGCCTCTGATCGACTTCGAATGCGGCCCGGTCCAGGGCGCGGACAACTTCGTCGAGTGGTTCTTCAAGGCCGACCGCGGTGAGATCGAACCCTTCGTCCTGGTCGTGGAGGGGTCGATCCCCAACGAGCAGATCAAAGAGGAAGGCTACTGGTGCGGTTTCGGCGACGATCCGGAGACCGGTCAGCCGATCACCACCAGTGAGTGGCTGGACCGGCTGGCGCCGAAGGCAACCGCCGTGGTCGCCATCGGCACCTGTGCCACCTACGGCGGCATCCACGCCATGGAGGGCAATCCGACCGGCGCCATGGGCGTCCCCGACTACCTCGGCTGGGACTGGCGGTCGAAGGCCGGGCTGCCCGTGGTGTGTGTCCCGGGCTGCCCCATCCAGCCCGACAACTTCGCCGAGACGCTCACCTATCTGCTCTACCAGCTGGCCGGTTCGGCGCCGATGATCCCGCTGGACGACCAGCTCCGCCCCACCTGGCTGTTCGGGGCGACCGTCCACGAGGGCTGCGACCGGGGCGGCTACTACGAGCAGGGGCAGTTCGCCTCCTCGTACGGCACCCCGGAATGCCTGGTCAAGCTGGGCTGCTGGGGCCCGGTGGTCAAGTGCAACGTCACCAAGCGCGGCTGGATCAACGGCATCGGCGGCTGTCCCAACGTCGGCGGCATCTGCATCGGCTGCACCATGCCCGGCTTCCCCGACAAGTTCATGCCGTTCATGGACGCCCCGCCCGGTTCGCACGTCTCCGCGGGGGCCAGCTCCGCCTACGGCGCGGCGATCCGCCGGCTGCGCGCGATCACCTCGAAGACCCTCGACAGGGAACCGAAGTGGCGGCGCCCCGGCCGCAGGCTCGCCACCGGATACCACTCCCCCTGGTGACCCGTGCCGGACCCGGCCGACCGCCGCCCCGCCCCGCCCCCTCCCCCGCAACCCGTACGCAGAAGGGCACGACAGACCGATGGCACCGAAGACGAAGGCGGCCGGTGACGGCAGCGGCCTGGTGGAGATGAGCTGGGACCCGATCACCCGGATCGTGGGCAGCCTGGGCATCCACACAAAGATCGACTTCAAGCAGAAGCGGGTCGCCGAGTGCTACAGCACCTCGTCCGTCTTCCGCGGCTACAGCGTCTTCATGCGCGGCAAGGACCCGCGCGACGCCCACTTCATCACCAGCCGGATCTGCGGTATCTGCGGTGACAACCACGCCACCTGCTCGGTGTACGCGCAGAACATGGCGTACGGGGTGAAACCTCCGCACCTCGGTGAGTGGATCATCAACCTCGGCGAGGCGGCCGAGTACATGTTCGACCACAACATCTTCCAGGAGAACCTGGTCGGGGTCGACTACTGCGAGAAGATGGTCCGCGAGACCAATCCCGGCGTGCTGGAGCTGGCGGAACGCACCGAGGCGCCGCACGCGGGCGACCACGGCTACCGCACGATCGCCGACATCATGCGCTCCCTCAACCCCGTCGAGGGCGAGTTCTACCGGGAGGCGCTCCAGGTCTCCCGGTACACCCGGGAGATGTTCTGTCTGATGGAGGGGCGGCACGTCCACCCCTCCACGCTCTACGCCGGTGGCGTCGGCACGGTCGCGACCGTCCAGCTCTTCACCGACTACCTGACCCGGCTGATGCGGTACGTCGAGTTCATGAAGAAGGTCGTCCCCCTCCACGACGATCTCTTCGACTTCTTCTACGAGGCGCTGCCCGGCTACGAGGAGGTCGGCCGCCGCCGGGTGCTGCTGGGCTGCTGGGGCGCCCTCAACGATCCGGACCACTGCGATTTCACCTACGCCAATATGACCGACTGGGGACGGCGGATGTACGTCACCCCGGGCGTGGTGGTCGACGGGAAGCTGGTCACCAACGACCTCACCGAGATCAACCTCGGCATCCGGATCCTGCTCGGCTCCTCCTACTACGACGACTGGGAGGGCCGCGAGCGGTTCGTCACCCACGACCCGCTGGGCAATCCGGTCGACCCCCGCCACCCGTGGAACCAGCACACCATCCCCGCCCCGCAGAAACGCGACTTCGACGACAAGTACAGCTGGGTGATGTCGCCGCGCTGGTTCGACGGCAAGGACCATCTCGCCCTGGACACCGGCGGCGGCCCGATCGCCCGGCTCTGGTCCACCGCGCTCTCCGGGCTCGTGGACATCGGCTACATCAAGGCCACCGGCCACAGCGTCAAGATCACCCTGCCCCGCTCGATGACCAAGCCCGAGACGGTCTTCGAGTGGAAGATCCCGCAGTGGAGCAACGCCCTCGAACGCAACCGGGCCCGCACCTACTTCCAGGCGTACGCGGCCGCTGCCGCCCTGCACTTCACCGAGAAGGCGCTCGAAGAGGTCCGCGCGGGGCGCACGCAGACCTGGGAGAAGTTCGAGGTGCCGGACGAGTCCGTCGGCTGCGGATTCACCGAGGCCGTCCGCGGCGTCCTCTCCCACCACATGGTGATCCGGGACGGGAAGATCGCCAACTACCACCCGTACCCGCCGACCCCCTGGAACGCCAGCGTCCGGGACAGCTACGGCACCCCCGGCCCGTACGAGGACGCCGTACAGAACACCCCCATCTTCGAGGAGAACACCCCGGAGAACTTCAAGGGCATCGACATCATGCGGGCCGTGCGCAGCTTCGACCCGTGTCTGCCCTGCGGAGTGCATATGTACGTCGGCAAGGGCCGTGAGATCCGGCAGATGCACGTTCCCACCGGGCTGAGCGGGCTGGGCGGATGACGGCGGAGACCTGCGGGCTGCGGGTGCAGGAGGCCCTGGACCGGCTCACCGGCACGGGCGCCCGGGACGCGGGCGAGCAACTGGTCCGCGAGCTGATGGCGCTCTACGGCGAGGGGCTGGCCGCGCTGGTCGCGGCCGTACCGCCGCAGGCACTGGCCGCCGCGCTCGACGATCCGGCGGCGGCCGGGCTGCTGGTCCTGCACGATCTGCATCCCGAGGACACCACGGCCCGGATCCGGCGGGCGCTGAACCCGCCCGCGGACCGGCCCGGCGCGGCTCCCGACGCGCTCGCCGAATTCGCCGGGTTCGATCCCGGGACCGGCGCGCTGACCCTGCGCCGCCCGCCCGCCACCGGATGCGGCTGCGGCAGCTCCGATGTCACCGAACGGGTCGAGGGCGCCCTCGCCTGCCACGCCCCCGAGGTGACGTCCGTCGTCTGGGAGACGGCGCCCGCCGCCCCGCCGCTGCTCCAGATCGGCACCCGGCCCCCGGCGGCCGCCCGGTGAACGTCCGCCGTCTCGACCGCACGGGCACCGGAGTGCTGCGGGCGCTGCGCGCGCCCGCTCCCCCGCGGCCGGAGCGCTGCGCGTTCTGCGGAACGGGGCTGGCGCCCGGACACCGACATCTCGCCGATACCGCCGACCGCGCCCTCGTCTGCTCCTGCCCGCCCTGCGCGCTGCTGCTGGAGCGGCCGGGGGCGGGCGGCGGACGCTATCAGGGCCTGCCCGGACGGGTCGTCTCCGACCCCGGGCAGGAGCCGGATGCCGGGCTCTGGGCGGAGCTGCGGATCCCCGTCAGTACGGCGTTCGTCCTGCGCAATTCGGCTCTCGGGCGGCCGGTGCTCTGCTATCCCAGCCCGGCGGGGGCGACCGAGAGCGAACTCGACGACCGGGCCTGGCAGCGGCTGCTGGCGGAGAGCAGGCTGGCCGCCGCGCTCCGGCCGGACGTGGAGGCGCTGCTGCTGCACCGCACCCGGGATCCCGCGGGCGGCGAGCGGACCGCCGGCTATCTGGTCCCCGTCGACCGCGCCTACGAACTCGTGGGCCGGATGCGGCTGCTCTGGCGCGGCTTCGACGGCGGAGCCGAGGCCCGGGCCGCTCTCGACGCCTTCTTCGCCGCGCTGGCCGCCGAGGCCGCCGCCCTTCCGCATGAGCCCAATGAGCCCAGTGCGCCTACTGCGCCCAATGAGCCCGACGAGTCCGAGGAGCCCGGGGCATGACCGAACTCTCCTTCACCTGTACGGGAGTACGGGCCGACCGGCATGCCGCCGGGCCCACCCTGCTGTTCCGGCTGCGGATCACCGCGCCGGAGGGGACCCGGGTGCACGCGCTGGCGCTGCGCTGCCGGATCCGTATCGAACCCGCCCGGCGCGGCTACGACGACACCGAGGCCGGGCGGCTCACCGCCCTCTTCGGGGAGCGCTCCCGCTGGGGCACCACCCTCAACCCGGTGCAGTTCGCCGAGGTGGCGGTGCTGGTGCCCGGGTTCACCGGGCAGACCGAGACCGAGGTCCCGGTGCCCTGCACCTACGATCTCGACATCGCGGCGGCCCGCTACTTCCGGGCCCTGTCGGACGGGGACGTACCGCTCCTGCTGCTCTTCTCCGGTACGGCGTTCAGCGGCCCCGCCGGATTCCAGGTGACCCCGGTGTCCTGGGACCGCGAGGCGTCCGTCCGGCTGCCGGTCCGGGTCTGGCGGGAGATGATCGAACAGCACTTTCCGGGCTGCGGCTGGCTGAAGCTGCCCGCCGAACTCATGGACGGTCTGCTGGACTTCCGCGAACGGAGGGGTCTGCCGTCCTGGGAGACGACGGTACGGGCGCTCCTCGACGCGGCCGCGGAGGGCGACCGGGAGTTCGCGGAGGAACTGCGATGACGGACACCGCCACCGGGACACCGATCGCGGTCGACGCCTTCGGCCCGGAACTGGAGGAGCGGCTCGCGGCCGCCCGGCGGATCGCGGACGCGGTGCTCTTCGAGGGCTATGTCCTCTATCCGTACCGGGCGTCCGCCGCGAAGAACAGGCTGCGCTGGCAGTTCGGCGTCCTGGTGCCGCCCGGGTACGCCGCCGTCTCCGGCGAGAGCTCCCATCAGCGCACCGAGTGCCTCTTCGAGCCGCGGTCCGGGGACCGGCTCGCGGTCGAGCTGCGCTTCCTCCGGGCCCGCCGCCGCACGGTGCAGCGCGCCCTGCCCGACGGGGAGTTCGAGACCGTACCCGAACTGGAGCTGGGCGAAAGGGTGCTCCAGCCCTGGGACGAGGGCGCCGAGGAGACCGTGCGGCTGCTGCTGCCGGTGGAGCTGCTCGGCGGCGACGGCGTCGTCCACCCCTTCCGGCTCGCCGCGGCCCGCGACGAGGAGCGCCTCAGCCACGACGACGGCCAGGTCGCCGGGCGGCTGCTGCGGGAGTCGGCCCCGGTGGCCGGAGCGGTACGGGTCTCGGCCCGGCCGCTCCCGGGGCCGTACGGGACGCTGCTGCTCACCGCCGTCGTGGAGAACACCGGCGGCTGGACACCGGACGGGGGCGCGCGGCGCGAGGACGCCCTGCCCCATGCGCTGGTGTCGGCGCATCTGCTGCTCGCCCCGGAGCGGGGCACGTTTCTGTCGGTGACCGATCCCCCGCGGTGGGCGGCTCCCGTGGTGGCCGGCTGCCGCAACGAACACACCTGGCCCGTACTGGCGAATCCGCCCGGCACCCGCGACGACGTCCTGCTGTCCTCGCCGATCATCCTGGAGGACCATCCGCGGATCGCACCCGAGAGCCCCGGGCCGCTGTACGACGCGACCGAGATCGACGAGATCCTCGCCCTGCGCACGGCGGCCCTGACCGAACGGGAGAAGCGGGAGGCCCGGGGCACGGACGAGCGGGCGGGTGCGGTGATCGACCTGGCCGATTCCCTGCCGCCGGAGGTGCTGGAGCGGCTGCACGGAGCGGTCCGGGCGCTGCGGGACGTGACCGACCCCGGCTCCGGTGAGGGCGAACAGCCGTGGTGGGATCCGGGCGCCGACCGGGACGTGGACCCCGGACGGGACCGGATTCTGATCGACGGACGGCACGTCGGCGCGGGCAGCCGCGTCCGGCTGGGCCCCGGCCGCCGCCGCACCGACGCCCAGGACCTGTTCCTCCACGGCCGTACGGGAGTGGTGGAGGCGGTCCTGCACGACGTCGACGGCTCGGTGCACCTCGCGGTCACCGTGGACGGCGATCCGGGCGCCGATCTCTGGCGCGTCCAGGGCAGGTTCCGCTATTTCCAGCCCGACGAAGTCACCCCGCTCGACGGCGACGGCGGCGGGCCTTTCGCGGAGGAGGCATGACGGTGCGTCCGGTGCTGGTGGCCGGGGTCGGCAATATCTTCCTCGGCGACGACGGGTTCGGGGTGGAGACCGTGCGGCGGCTCGCCGCCCTCGGGGCCCCGGACGGGGTGGAACTCCTCGATTCGGGGGTACGCGGCGTCGATCTCGCCTACCGGCTGCTCGACGGCTGCCGTACGGCGGTCCTCGTCGACGCCGTCGCCCGCGGCGGGCCGCCGGGCACGGTGTATCTGATCGACGCCACGGCGGATCCGTCCGCCGCGGTGGAGGCGGGGGACGTACCGGCGCTGGACGGCCACCGGATGGGCCCCGACGCGGTGCTGGGCGTGCTGGCGACGCTCGCCGCGGGCACCGGTGCCGCGCCGCCGGACCGGATCCTGGTGGTGGGGTGCGAACCGGCCTCCCTGGAGGAGGGCATCGGGCTCAGTGCCCCGGTCGCCGCTGCCGTGGAGGAAGCGGCACGGCTGGTGCTGCGGGTCGCGGGCGAGGAGTGCGCCCGGGATCCCGCGGCCCCGGGCAGGCCGCCGGACGCGGCCCGTACACGTACGAGAAAGGTGTCGTCATGCTGAAGACCCTGCTGATCACGGCCGCCGGTGCGGCTGTCGGTGCGGTGCTGTGGCAGTCCCTGCCCGATCTCAGGCGCTATCTGCGGATCTCCCGGATGTGAGGTCCGGGGAGACGGTCCGGGCGCGCGCTGCTGCGAACAGGGTGCGTACGAACCCGGCGGCGGCGTGGCTCGTACGGCCCGCCGGGGCCGCGGCGTGGAATGGGTGGTGCGCCCGGCTCCCGCGGGCCCGTCACCGTGGAAGGCGTACCCAGCGATGCACGAGATGTCGATTGCGGTGGCCGTGGTCGACCAGGTGTCCCGGGCGGCGGCGGAGCACGGTGCGCGGGGTGTCACGGCGGTCCGGCTCGACGTCGGTGAACTCGCCGGGGTGGTGCCCGCCGCGCTGGACTTCTGCTGGGACCTCGCCTGCGAGGGTACGGCGCTGGCGGGCGCGGTGCTCTCGGCCCGGACCGTCACGGCCAGGGCGCGATGCGTGCCCTGCGCGGTGGAGTGGGCCCCCGGTCTGCCGCCGGACCTGGGCTGCCCCGGCTGCGGCGGCGGGCGGGTCGAGCTGCTGACGGGGCGTGAACTGCAGATCCGGGGGGTCGACTGGGCCGATGCACCCGGGCCGGGCCCGGGACCGACGGAAGAGGCGTGACCATGTGCCGTACGGCGGATCTCCGGCGGGCGGTTCTCGCCCACAACGACGACAGTGCGCAGGCCCTGCGGGAGGGGCTGGCCGCGCGGGGCGCGATCGCCGTGAACCTGCTCTCCAGCCCGGGCAGCGGCAAGACCGCGCTGCTGGAGACGGAGCTGGCGCTGGCCCGGGAGCGCGGGGTGCCGGTGGCGGCCCTGACCGCCGATCTGGCGACCGAGAACGACGCCCGCAGGCTGGCCCGTTCCGGGGTGCCGGTGCAGCAGGTGCTCACCGACGGGCTGTGCCATCTGGAGGCGGTGATGCTCCGCGGCTATCTGGCGGGCTGGCTGCCGCAGGACGCGGCGCTGCTGTTCGTGGAGAACGTGGGCAATCTGGTCTGTCCCGCCGCCTATGACCTCGGGGAGTCGCTGCGGGTGGTCCTTGCGTCGGTGACGGAGGGCGAGGACAAACCGCTGAAGTACCCGACGGCGTTCGGCACGGCGCAACTGGTGCTGGTCACCAAGGTGGATCTGGCGGAGCCCGCCGGGTTCGACGAGGCCGCGTTCCTGGCGAACGTGGCCCGGGTCAACCCCGGGGTGGAGGTGGTGTGCACCTCGGCGCGTACGGGTCTGGGCGCGGGCGCCCTGCTGGACCGGGCCCTCGCGGTGCGCGCGGGCACCCCGGCGCACCGGCCGGTGATGACGACCCCGGCGGTCGCCGCCCCGCACCGCCCGCCCGTACCGGACCATCACCATGACCACGACCACGACCACGACCCTGACCACGGTGACGGTGACGGGCCCGGGCACCACCACGACCACCCGGCCCCGCACCACGACCACGACCACGGGCGCGCCGCCCTGGACCCGCGGTGACAACGGACCCGGTCACGACGGACCCGGTGGCGCAGGCCGCCGCGGCGGGCCCGCTGCGGCGGCGCGTCTCCGTACGGGGTCTGGTGCAGGGCGTCGGGTTCCGGCCCTTCGTCCACGCCCTCGCCACCGAGCTGGGACTGTCCGGGCACGTCACCAACACCGGGGACGGGGTGCTCGCCGAGGTCGAAGGGCCGCCGGAAGCGCTCGACCGCTTCTGCGAGCGGCTGGCGGCCGACGCTCCCCCGCTGGCCCGGGTCGGTTCCGTCGCCCACGAGCCCGTCGGCGCCACCGGCGAGGCGGGGTTCACCATCGCGCCCTCCCGCCCGGGGGCCGCCTCCGGACGGGCCCGGATCCCGCCCGACATCGCGACCTGCGAGGACTGTCTCACCGAGCTGGCGGACCCGGACGACCGGCGCTACCGGCACCCGTTCATCACCTGCACCAACTGCGGGCCGCGGTTCACCATCGTGACGGACCTGCCCTACGACCGGGCGCACACCACCATGGCGCGCTTCCCGTTCTGCCCGGACTGCGCCCGGGAGTACGCGGATCCGGCCGACCGGCGCTTCCACGCCCAGCCGGTCTCCTGCCACGCCTGCGGTCCCCGGCTCACCCTGGTCGTCCCGGGGTCCGATCCGCTCGGCGGGGAAGCGGCGCTCGCCGGGGCCCGTGCCCTGCTCGCCGCGGGCGGCATCGTCGCGGTGAAGGGCATCGGCGGCTACCACCTGGTGTGCGACGCCCTCGACCCGGAAGCGGTCGCCCTGCTGCGGCGGCGCAAGAACCGGGGCGACAAACCGTTCGCCCTGATGGTCAGGGACCCGGCGGACATCGAACCGTACGTCCTGCTGGACGCGGCCGAACGGAAGCTGCTGACCGGACCGGTGCGCCCGATCGTCCTGCTGCGCCGACGGCCGCCGCTCCCCGAAGGCCCGGTGCCGGACGGGGCGCTCGACGCCGTCGCGCCGAACGCTCCCGACCTGGGCGTGATGCTGCCGTACACCCCGCTGCACCGGCTGCTGTTCGGGCTGCCCGGCGATCCGCCGGGACCCGCGCTGCTGGTGATGACGAGCGGCAATCTGTCGGGCGAGCCGATCGTCACGGGCGACACCGAGGCCCTCGACCGGCTGGCGCCGCTGGTCGATGCCTGGCTGATGCACGACCGGCCGATCCACGTACCGTGCGACGATTCGGTGCTGCGGGTGGTGGACGGCGAGCCGGTGCCGCTGCGCCGCTCGCGCGGGCTGGTCCCGCTCGCCGTCGACCTGCCCGCGGCCGTTCCGCCGGTGCTGGCGGCGGGCGGCGATCTGAAGAACGTGTTCGCCCTCGCCGAGGGGACGTCGGGCTGGCTGTCGGGCCATATCGGCGATATGGACGATCTGGCCACCCTGACCGCCTTCGACCGGGCCGTGACCCAGCTCGGCGCGATCACCGGTGTGGTGCCGGAGGTCTTCGCGGCCGACCTCCACCCCGGATACCGCTCCGCCCGGCGCGTCGCCGCCCTGGCGGCCGGCCGGCCCGTGACCCGGGTCCAGCACCATCATGCCCATCTGGCGTCCGCGCTGGCCGAGCACGGGTACGACGGTTCGCGGCCGGTGATCGGGGTCGCCTTCGACGGCACCGGGTACGGCGACGACGGCGCGGTCTGGGGCGGCGAGGTGCTGATCGGGGACTACGCGGGGTACGAGCGCTTCGCACGGCTGGCGTACGTGCCGCTGCCCGGCGGCGACGCCGCGGTGGCCCGCCCGTACCGCATGGCCCTGTCCCATCTCCGGGCGGCGGGAATCGGCTGGTCGCCGGAGCTGGCGTGCGTCGCGGCCTGTCCGCCGAACGAACTGCGGGTGCTGGAGCCCCAGCTCGCCACCGGTCTCGGCACCGTCCCCACCTCCAGCATGGGACGGCTCTTCGACGCGGTCTCCTCGCTGGCGGGGATCTGCCACCGGGCGGGCTACGAGGCCCAGGCGGCGGTGGAGCTGGAGGCTGCGGCCCGGGCCCACGGCCCGTCCGGTGACGGCTACCGGTTCGCCGTGCGCGAGCCGGGGCGGGGGCCGCTGGTGGCCGACCCGGGTCCGGTACTGGCCGCCGTGGTGGCCGATCTGACGGCGGGTGCGGGGGCCGGGCCGGTGGCGGCCCGCTTCCACGATGCCGTCGCCGCTCTCGTACGGCGGCTCTGCGCGGCGGCCCGGGACCGGTACGGGCTCGGTGAGGTGGCGCTGACCGGCGGGGTCTTCGCCAACGCCGTACTGCTGTCGGCCTGTGCCCGGGGGCTCGCGGCGGACGGCTTCACGGTACTGCGGCACCGGCTGGTGCCGCCCAATGACGGAGGGCTGGCCCTCGGCCAGCTCGTGGTGGCCGCCGCCGCGGCGGCCCGAGAGGAGACAACACCATGTGCCTGGCGGTGCCCGGCAGGGTGATGGAAATCGGGGAACGCGACGGGACCCGGATGGCCGTCGTGGACTTCGGCGGCGTCGTCAAGGACGTCTGCCTGGAATATCTGCCCGATCTGGAAGTGGGCGAGTACGCGATCGTGCACGTCGGGTTCGCGCTCCAGCGGCTGGACGAGGAGTCGGCACTCAGAACGCTGGGGCTTTTCGCCGAACTCGGCCTGCTCCAGGAGGAGTTCGGCGACTCCTGGGAAGCGGCGGCCGGACCCGGCGAGACGGCGGAGGTGGAGCGGTGAAGTATCTGGAGGAGTTCCGGGATCCGGCGCTGGCGCGGGGCCTGCTCGACGATATCCGGGCGACGGTGACCCGGCCGTGGGCGCTGATGGAGGTCTGCGGCGGCCAGACGCACACCATCATCCGGCACGGCATCGACCAGTTGCTGCCCGAAGGCGTGGAGCTGATCCACGGTCCGGGCTGTCCGGTGTGCGTGACCCCGCTGGAGGTGATCGACAAGGCGCTGGAGATCGCGTCCCGGCCGGGGGTGGTCTTCTGTTCCTTCGGGGACATGCTGCGGGTTCCCGGCAGCGACCGGGACCTGTTCCGGGTCCGCGGCGATGGCGGGGACGTCCGGGTCGTCTACTCGCCGCTCGACGCGCTGCGGATCGCCCGGGAGAACCCGGACAAGGAGGTCGTGTTCTTCGGCATCGGCTTCGAGACGACCGCGCCGCCCAACGCGATGACGGTCCACCAGGCGCGGAAGCAGGGCATCCGCAACTTCAGCATGCTGGTGTCGCACGTGCGGGTACCGCCCGCCATCGAAGCCGTCATGACCTCGCCGGACTGCCGGGTGCAGGGCTTCCTCGCCGCCGGGCACGTGTGCAGTGTGATGGGCACGGCCGAGTACCCGGAGCTGGCCGAGCGGTACCGGGTGCCGATCGTGGTCACCGGTTTCGAACCCCTCGACATCCTGGAGGGCATCCGGCGGACGGTGCGGCAGCTGGAGCGCGGTGAGGCCGCCGTCGACAACGCCTATCCGCGGGCGGTACGCCCCGAGGGCAATCCGGCGGCCCGGGCAATGCTGGAGGACGTCTTCGAGGTGACCGACCGCGCCTGGCGCGGCATCGGGGTGATCCCCCTCAGCGGCTGGAAACTGTCGGAGCGCTACCGCGACCAGGACGCCGAACACCGCTTCGCGGTCGACGGGATCACCACCCGCGAACCCGCCGAATGCCGCAGCGGTGAAATCCTCCAGGGGCTGATCAAACCGAACGAGTGCGCGGCCTTCGGCACCCGCTGCACCCCGCGCACGCCGCTCGGCGCCACGATGGTCTCGTCGGAGGGCGCCTGCGCCGCCTACTACCTCTACCGGCGCCTCGGCGCCCCGGCCGCAGCCCCGCTGGAGGCGAACCCCGTTGGCTGACACCCTGAGCACCACGATCGCACCCGACTTCGCCAACTGGAGCTGTCCGCTTCCGCTGCGCGACCATCCCCGGGTGGTCATGGGCCACGGCGGGGGCGGTGTCATGTCCGCCGAGCTGGTGGAGAACCTCTTCCTGCCGGCCTTCGGCGGCGCCCCGGACACCGGGCTCGGCGACAGCGCCGTCCTCGGCATCGGGGGGGCACGGCTCGCCTTCTCCACCGACTCCTACGTGGTCAGGCCGCTGTTCTTCCCCGGCGGCTGCATCGGTGACCTGGCCGTCAACGGCACCGTCAACGATCTGGCGATGAGCGGCGCCACGGCCGCCTATCTGTCCTGCGCCGTCATCCTGGAGGAGGGCGTGGAGACCTCCGTCGTGGGCCGGGTCGCGCAGGCGATGGGCGAAGCGGCGCGGGCGGCGGGCGTGGAGATCGTCACCGGGGACACCAAGGTCGTGGAGTCCGGCCACGGGGACGGCATCTACATCAACACGGCCGGGATCGGGCTCGTACCGCCCGGGGTCGACATCGGGCCGCACCGGGCCCGCCCGGGCGATGTGGTGATCGTCAGCGGCGGAATCGGCCTGCACGGTGTGGCGATCATGAGCATGCGGGAGGGGCTGGAGTTCGGGGTCGAGGTGGCGAGCGACTCCGCTCCGCTCGGCGGCCTGGTCCGGGACCTGCTGGCCGCGGCGCCCGGGGTGCACGCGCTGCGCGACCCCACCCGGGGCGGGCTCGCGGCCTCCGTCAACGAGATCGCCGCCGCGTCCGGTACGGGCGTCGTCCTGCGGGAGGGCGATATCCCGGTACCGCCGGAGGTCGCCAACGCCTGCTCCGTGCTGGGGCTGGACCCGCTGTACGTCGCCAACGAGGGCAAGCTGGTCGCCTTCGTGGCCCGCGCGGACGCCGAGGCGGCCCTGGCCGCCCTGCGGGCCCACCCCCTGGGCGCGGACGCCGCCGTCATCGGGGAGTGCGTCGCCGAACACCCGGGGATGGTGGTGGCCCGTACCCCGTTCGGCGGCACCCGGGTGGTCGACCTGCCGATCGGGGAGCAGCTGCCCCGGATCTGCTGACCCCGGCGGCCCCGGGGCGGTCCGGACTCCCGGCCCGCCCCGGACGCCGGGCCGCGGCGGCGGGGTTCGCGGGGCGGGCGGGCGGCGGGACCGCGTCGTACCGTGAGAAGACCGGCCCGCCGGGGGCCCGCTGCCTTCCGGCCGGGCCGTCCGCGCCGCGGTACGCGAGAGGAGGTCCGCCCGGTCATGGACGAGGAGCGCGCGAAGCGGCTGGTGGCGGCCCTGCAGTCGCGGCGGGTGATGGCCCATGTCGTCGAGGCGGGGGTGTACGAGTTCGGTGTCAGGGTCGTCGTGGACGGGGCGATCGAAGCGCTCTGGGACGTCGACGGGGCGGCCGGTCTCGACGCCGAACTGGTCGAGGACGGGGTACTGATCGGGTTTGTGCCGCATGTGCCCGGCTCGGAGGACTTCACGGAGGACCAACTGGTGGAGGCGATCGCGACCACCCGCTACTCCGCCGAAGGCCTCCGTCCGCCCGCCGGTACCGAACCCGCTCCGGCACCGGCACCCTCACCGCCGCCGGTGGCGGGGGCTCCGCCCGTGGCGCGCTACCGGCGCCGTGGGCACTGGCCGCGGCGGGGCGGGCCGTGACCGCTCCCGGGGCCCCGGACGTGATCCGTACCGAAGCGCTCCGCAAGGTGTATCCGGGCACGGACTTCGCCGCGGTCGACGGGATCGGACTGCGGGTGCGGCAGGGCGAGTTCTTCGGTCTGCTGGGGCCCAACGGCGCGGGCAAGACCACCACCGTCGGCATGCTCACCGGGCGGGTGGTGCCGACCTCGGGGTCCGCGTACGTGGGGACCGTGGACGTGGTGCGGCAGCCCGCGCTGGCCAAGCAGATCATCGCCTGTGTCACCCAGCAGAACACGCTGGACCGGGCGCTGACGGTCCGGGAGAACCTCTACTTCCACGGGCTGCTGTTCGGGATCCCCCGCAAGGAGTCGCTGCGCCGGGCGGACGAGCTGCTCGAACGGTTCGCGCTGGCCCGCTGGCGCGACGCCTCCGTGTACGCCCTGTCGGGCGGTATGGCGCAGCGGCTGATGCTGGCCCGGGCGGTCTTCCACCGGCCGGCCGTGCTCTTCCTCGACGAGCCGACGGCCGGTCTCGACCCGCAGGGCAGGCTCGCGCTCTGGGAGGCGCTGGACGAGCTGATCGCGGACGGCCGGACGATCCTGCTGACCACGCACAACATGGAGGAGGCCGACCAGCTCTGCGACCGGGTCGCGATCGTGGACCACGGCCGGATCCTGGCCCTGGACACACCCGCCGCGCTGAAGCGGGGCCTGGGCGCGGACACCACCGTCACGGTGGTCGCGCGGGGGCGGGCGGAGGAGTTGGCGCACCGTCTGGAGGAGGACATTCCGGAGGTGGTGCGGACCCGGCTCACGGACGGCGGGGTCGAGCTTCAGGTCTCGGGGAACGACCGGCTGGTGCCCCGGGTGGTGGCGAGCGCCGAGGCGGGCGGCTTCGAGCTGGTCGATCTGTCGCTGTCGCAGAGCACCCTGGAGACCGTCTTCATCAGTCTCACCGGGAAGGAGCTGAGGGAGTGATGGCCGCAGCCGACGGCCCGCCGGAGGGAACGGACGTCACGGCCGCGGGGAGCGGTCCCGGCCGGGCGTCCGCGGCCGCCGTGGCGGAGGAGGGCATGCCCGGTCCGCGGCGTTCGTCGGGCACGGCAGCCCGCTCCGCGCTGTCGGCGCTGATCCGCCGCGATCTGACGGTGCTGCGGAAGAACTTCGGCGAGTTCGCGGGCCGGACGATCATGCAGCCCTTTCTGCTGGTCTTCATCTTCCTGTACGTCTTCCCGGTGATCGGCCAGGGGGTGGGCTCGGGCGGCGGTACGGCCGGGGAGTCCGAGTTCGCCACCGTCCTGGTGCCGGGGGTGGTGTCGATCGCCGTGATGTTCCAGGGCATCCAGTCGGTCGCCATCCAGATGTCGCAGGAGTTCGGCTTCACCCGCGAAATCGAGGACCGGGTGCAGGCGCCCTGCCCGATCTGGCTGGTCGCCGTGGCGCGGGTGCTGTCCGGCGCGGTCCAGGGGCTGATCTCGGCCGCGCTCGTCCTGCCGATCGCGGCCGTCGTCCACGCTCCGGGCGTCCGCCCCGATCTCCATCTGCACTGGGGGGTGGTGCTGACGCTGATCCCGCTGTCGTGCCTGGCGATGACCGCGCTGGGGCTGCTGCTGGGCACCACCTTCGAGCCGCGGAACATCGGGGTGATGTTCGGCTTCGTGGTGCTGCCGCTGGTCTTCCTGGGCGGTACGTACTACCAGTGGACCGAGCTGTCGGCGGTGGAGGTCGGCGGCTTCCCCTGGCTCCAGACGCTGGTGCTGCTCAATCCGCTGATCTACATCAGCGAGGGCATGCGGGCCGGGTTCACGGATGTCTCGCATATGCCGCTGTACGTGGTGTATCCGGTGCTCATCGGGTTCTGTGTGCTCTTCCTCGGCCTCGGCCTGCGCAACTTCCGCCGTCGCGTGCTCTCCTGAGCCGGTCCCCGCTCGGCCGCGGTATTCCGGCATTCCTCTTATGTCCCGGGTGTGAATCCTCGTGGGACATTTGCCTCCTCATGAGGACATCGGGCCTGCCGGGCGGGGCGCGACGCCAAGGCCCCCTTGTTGCGGGGGTGTCCGCTGCCCCACGATGACTGACGACCATTGACCCGTCCATGGCAAACAGCCCTGGGCGGGTGTTTCTCCGTACCTGCTCACGCACGTTTCCGGCACCTTCCACAGCGGCGCTCCGACGCCGCCGGCGCAAGGGGAGACCACGTGGCACGAAGCATCAGACGGATCACCCGGCTCGGTTCGGCACCGCGCGCGAGACGCGCGGGGCGCCGCGGCGCCCCCGGGGCCCGGCACGGCGCGGTCGCCGCCCTCTCGGGCTTACTTCTCTTACTCCCGCTCGGCGCGGGCTCCGCCGTCGCCGCCCCGGCACCGGAGCCACCGGCACCGGACCGTACGACGGCCGCCGAGAGCAAGATCGAACCCGATCTGCGGCGGCAGCTGGACCGCGGCAAGACGGAGTTCTGGGTACGGTTCGACACCGCCGCCGATCTGGGCGCAGCCGCCCGGGCCCGCGGCAAGGACGCCAGGGCCGCGGCCGTGTACGAGGCCAAGCGGGAGCACGCCGAACGCTCCCAGGCCGGGGTGGTGAAGGCCCTGGAGGGCATGCGGGCCGAGTACACCCCGTATTGGATCGTCAACACGGTCCGGGTCGTGGCGACGGCCAAGGTCGCCGAGGAGCTGGCCCTGCGCCCTGAGGTCGCCGGGCTCGACGCCGAGGACCGGATCACCATCCCGAAGCCGGTCAGGGGCGAACGGGAGAACACCGTCGACGCGGTGGAGTGGAACATCGACCGCATCAAGGCACCCCAGGTCTGGAGCCAGCTGGGGGTCCGCGGTGAAGGCGTCGTCGTCGCCAATATCGACACCGGGGTGGACTACCAGCACCCGGCCGTCGACGAGCAGTACCGGGGCCGGGCCGCCGACGGCTCGCTGAGCCACGACTACAACTGGTTCGACCCGGCGAACGTCTGCCCGGCGAAGGCGCCCTGCGACAACAACGACCACGGCACCCACACCATGGGCACGATGGTCGGCGACGACGGAGCGGACAACAAGATCGGTGTCGCGCCCGGCGCCCGCTGGATCGCCGCGAAGGGCTGCGAGTCCAACTCCTGCTCCCAGACCTCCCTGCTCGCCTCCGGCCAGTGGATCGCCGCGCCCACCGATCTCAACGGCGCCAATCCGCGGCCCGATCTCGCCCCCGACATCGTGAACAACTCCTGGGGCAGTGCGGTCCACAACCCCTGGTACAAGGAGATCGTCGCCGCCTGGCGGGCGGCCGGCATCTTCCCCGCGTTCTCCAACGGCAACAACGGCCCGGCGTGCGCCACCAGCGGCTCCCCCGGCGACTACGTCGCGTCCTACAGCTCCGGGGCCTTCGACATCAACAACGCCATCGCGAGCTTCTCCTCGCGCGGCGCCGGGGACGCGGGCGGCATCAAGCCCAATATCGCGGCCCCCGGATCCAATGTGCGCTCCGCGATCCGCAACGGCGGCTACGGCTCCTTCTCGGGTACGTCGATGGCCTCCCCGCACACCGCGGCAGTCGCGGCACTCATCTGGTCGGCCGCCCCGGCGCTCCGCGGTGACGTGGCCCAGACCGAGGCGCTGCTGGACCAGACGGCGATCGACGTGGACGCCACCACCTGCGGCGGCACCCCCGCCGACAACAACGTCTTCGGCGAGGGACGGCTGGACGCCCTGGCCGCCGTGCAGTCGGCGCCGCGCGGCCCGGTCGGCGCCCTGACCGGCGCCGTCACCTCCGCAGGCGCTCCGCTCGCCGGGGCGAAGGTGGCCGCCACCGGTCCGATCAGCCGGACCGCGGTCACCACGCCCGACGGCCGCTACGGCTTCCCGGCGCTGTCCACGGGCGACTACACGCTGACCGTGACCAAATTCGGCTACCAGACCGTTTCCGGTACCGCCACGGTCACCGAGAACGGCACCGTCACCACCGACTTCGCCCTGGTCCAGGCCGCTTCGGGGAAGGTCACCGGGACGGTGGTCTCCGGCGCGGGACCGGCCGCGGGCGCCACGGTCACCGTCGCCGACACCCCCGTCACCGCGACGACCGACGCCACGGGCCGCTTCGAGGCGGTCCTGCCGCACGGCAGCTACGAACTGCGCGTCACCCACCCCTCGCGCTGCCTCACCGGGGCCACCGCCCGGATCACCGTCGCGGGCGACACCACCGCATCCGTGACCCTGCCCGACCGGACGGACACCTTCGGATACGCCTGCGCCACGGGCGACCGGCCCTATCAGGCCGGGACCCGGCAGCTCGCCCTGACCGGTGACAGCACCACCGAGCGGGTCGAGCTTCCCTTCCCCGTACCGCTGTACGGGAAGAACTACACGGTGGCGCACGTCGGCACCAACGGCACGCTCAGCTTCGGCGGACCGCACACCAACGACGCCAACGGGTCCCTGCCGAGCGCCGCGACCCCGAACGCCGCGCTCTACCCCTTCTGGGACGACCTCCTGCTGACCGGCGACCCCGACTCGGGGGTCCACACCGCGGTCACCGGGACCGCGCCGAACCGGGCGTACACCGTCGAATGGCGCAACGTCGTCCACTGGGCCGCCCAGTCGGAGCGGTTCTCGTTCTCCGCCGTCATCGGTGAGGACGGCCGGATCACCTACCACTACAAGGGCACCACGGGCACCGGGCTGCGGGGCGGTTCCAGCGCCACCGTCGGCGTGGAGAACGCCACCGGCACCGACGCCTTCCTCTACTCCTTCAACACCGCGGGCCTCGGCGACGGGTTCTCCCTCTCCTTCCGCACCACCCGGCACGGCGTGGTGCACGGCAGGGTCCTCGACGCCAACGACGGCAAGGGCGTCGGCGGTGCCTCCGTCACCCTGGGCACCGGTGCATCGGCGCTGACCGTCACCACCGGCCCCGACGGCTCCTACCTCGCCCAGACCGCGGCCGGCAGCCATCCGCTGGCGGCCTCGGCCCCCGCGTACGAGAGCGCCGAAGGCACCCTGGAGATCGCCGCCGACGGCGTACTGCGCGACACCCGGTCGCTGCGCACGGGCCGGGTCACCCCGGAGCGTACGTCGCTGAACGTCGTCGCCCCCGGTGACGAGCGGCGCACCCGCAGCCTCGACCTGACCAACCCGGGTCTCGGGACCGCCTTCACGGTCGCCGAGGACGTGCCCTGGCTGACGGTCTCGCCGTCCTCGGGCGAGCTGCCCACGGGCGGCCGCACCACCCTCGGTCTCACCGTGGACACCGCGGGTCTGGCGCCCGGGACCGTGCTGACCGACACGGTCCGCGTCGAATCCCGCAGCGGACGGTCCCCGGTGCTGTCGATACCGGTCACCGTCGTGGTGCCGCGCTACCGGACGGCGCTCGACACCGGTGCCCGCGCCGGTTCGGTGGACGTCCTCGGCGACGCCTGGAGCCCGGACCGCGCCTATACCGCGGGCGGATACGGCTACCAGGGCCGGTCCGACACCCGGTCCACGACCCGTGACATCGCCGGAACCACCGACCCGGCGCTGCTGCGCACCGCGCGCGAGGGCATGTACGAGTACCGCTTCGACCAGGTTCCCAACGGGGTGTACACGGTGGAGCTGGGCTTCGCCGAGGTGCAGTCGGCCCGGCCGAACAAGCGGGTCTTCGACGTCCTCGCCGAGGGCACGCAGGTGCTGCCCGCGCTCGATATCGCCCTGGAGGCGGGGTCGTACGCGGCGGTGCAGCGCACGTACACCGTCACCGTCACGGACGGGACGCTGAACGTGCGGTTCGTCGCCCGGGCCGGTTACGGCAAACCGCTGGTGAACAGCCTGCGTGTGACGGACCGTCCGGATCTGGCACCGCCGGCCCGCGCCGTCCTCTAGGCCGGCATCGGGTACGACGGCCATGACCGAGGCCCCGCCCGGACCCCGCACAGGGTCCGGGCGGGGCCGCCCGCCGTCCGGGTCAGGAGTCCACCCCCAGATGACGGCCCACGGCCGCCGGGAGGGGGTAGCTCCGCTCCGGCGGCAGCAACTGCTTGGCCTGGGCGGTCCGTCCGGCGCCGACCAGGTCCGCGATCCGGCGGGCCTTCGCGGTGATGTCGGTGATATCGGTGACCCAGTCGTCGGCGTAGGTACGGATCAGCCCGCGCCCCACCCCGACCTGGATGCTGTAGTGGTTCAGCGGGGCGCCCCGCAGGGAACGCTCGGGGTCCCACTGGACGTGCACGGCCGCTTCGGCGAGGGCCGCCGGGTCACCGGTCGTCAGCCGGCCCCGGGTCAGCGCCTCCTCCCAGCCGTCCCGGGTGATCCGGACCGCGAGCACCCGGGTCTGACCCGGTTTCCGGGCCCAGTTGCTGCGGTGCATCAGCCAGAGGAACGACGGTTTGATCCACGTCATCCGGGTGAAGGAGAAGGGGGCCGTGAACCGTCCGGCCCGCAGGGCGGCGTCGGCAACGGCCGGGGAATAGGCCTGATAGACGACCAGCGTCCGATCGTCGAAGTCGGCGCGGATACGGTACTGCGATGTCATACGTGAACGCTGTCATCGGACAGTACGCCGGTGCCACCGGTTTTCACCGGACCGGGTGCGTCGGCCGGGTCCGGGAGCGGACCGGGGCGTACGGTCGCGGGGTGCATCCGGACCGACCGACCCCCTTTGCGCCGTACGGGAACGCGGCCACCGGCCGGACGGACCGGCGAGTTCGGGGCTGCCGGTGAGTCCCGTGGTCGCGGACGCGGTCTCCGTCGTCCTGCTGGTCGTGGTCCTCGCCTGGGCGGTGATCCGCCCCCGGGGACTGCCGGAGGCCGTGGTCGCCGTGCCCGCAGCCGTTCTGGTGATCGCGGTCGGCGCGGTATCGCCGTCGGGCGCCGCGGACGAGGCGGCGCTCCTCGGTCCCGTGGTCGGTTTCCTCGCCGCCGTGCTGGTGCTGGCCCGGCTCTGCGACGACGAGGGCCTCTTCCGGGCCTGCGGGCAGTGGCTGGCGCACGCCTCCCGGCGGCGCGGCACGCTGCTCGCCCAGGTCTTCGCGCTGGCGGCGGCGGTGACCGCGGTGCTGAGTCTGGACGCCACGGTGGTGCTGCTCACCCCGGTGGTGTTCGCGACGGTCGCCCGGATCGGCGCCCGGCCGAAGCCGTACGTCTACGCCACCACGCATCTCGCGAACACGGCGTCCCTGCTGCTGCCGGTGTCGAATCTGACGAATCTGCTGGCGTTCACCGCGGCCGGACTGTCCTTCACCCGGTTCGCGGCCCTGATGCTGCTGCCGTGGCTGGTGGCGGTCGCGGTGGAGTACGCGGTCTTCCGCCGGTTCTTCGCCGCGGATCTCGCCGCTCCGCTCGCCCCCGAGGCCCGGGATCCCGGACCGCCGGTGCCCGTCCCGGTGTTCGCGCTGGTCACCGTCGGCGCGACGCTGGCGGGCTTTGTGGTGGGGCCGCTCGCCGGGGTGGAGCCGGTGTGGGCCGCGGCGGCGGGCGCCTCGGTGCTGGCGGTACGGGCACTGGTACGGCGCCGGAGCACCCCGCGGGCGCTCGTCGGGGCCGCAGCGCCCGCGTTCCTGGCCTTCGTCCTGGCGCTGGGCATCGTGGTGCGCGGTGTCGTGGACAGCGGTCTCGGCAGCGCGCTCGGGCATCTCGTGCCCTCCGGTACGGGCCTGGCGGCGCTGCTCGGGATCGCCGCGCTCGCCGCCGTACTGGCGAATCTCGTGAACAATCTGCCGGCCGTTCTGGTCCTGCTGCCGCTGGTGGAGGGGTCGGGTCCGGGCGCCGTGCTGGCGCTGCTGATCGGTGTCAACATCGGCCCCAACCTCACCTACGCCGGTTCGCTGGCCACCCTGTTGTGGCGGCGGGTGGTCCAAGCGCACGGCGCGGGCGGCGATATCGGGCTCGGCGAGTTCACCCGCCTGGGGCTGCTCACGGTGCCGGTCGCGCTCGTACTGTCGGTGGTGGCGCTCTGGGCGTCCCTGTCCGTGATCGGAGGCTGATCCGCCGTATGGCCGTCGTCGTCTGGCTGAGGGAGGGGACCTGGCCCGCGTGCGCCGACGCGGCACGCGATCAGCTCCCCGCGGACGGGCGCACCGTCCTGCTGCACGTCACCGACCCCGAGACGGCGGAGACGGCGCGGGCGGCCGGTGCGGGACTCCTCGGCCGGGCCGCACCGGCCGGTCTCGACCCTGCCGCGCGGATCGACCGGCTCGCGGCGGACCTCTCCCGGGAGCTGCTGGACGCGGCGGCGGCCCGGCTGGGCCGCCCCTGCGAACGGCGGTCGGTCACCGGCCGACCGGAGCGGACGGTGACGGACGCGGCGGCCGAGGCCGATCTGCTGGTCTGCGCCCGCGACGGCGACCGTTCCCGTCCGGGCCCGCACAGCCTGGCCCCGGCGACCCGTTTCGTCGTCGACCACGCGCCCTGCCCGGTCCTGCTGGTCTGGCCGGACGCCCCCGCGGGGCCGCCGCGGGGACCGGGCGGCTGAACGGCGGCGCGGATCCGGGGCCTGCACCGGCCCGCGGATCCTGCACCAGCCGGTTCAGTCCCGGGCCGTGATCCTGGTGAACGGGCCCGGGGCCCCCGTCAGCTCCTCCCAAGTGCCCTGCTGGACGATCCGGCCGCCGTCGAGAACCGCGATCCGGTCCGCCCGGCGGATCGTCGCCGGGCGGTGGGCGATCAGCAGCACGGTACAGCGCGGCAGGGCGTCGAGGACCTCCGCGTCCCCGACGCCGTCGAGCCGGGCCGTGGTCTCGTCCAGGACGAGCACCCTCGGGCCGGTCAGCAGGGCCCGGGCCAGGGCGATCCGGGCCCGCTGGCCGCCGGAGAGGGTGGTGCCCCGTTCACCGACGAGGCTCTCGTAGCCGTCGGGGAGAGCGGCGGCGATCCGGTCGACCCCGGTGGCCCGGGCGATATCACGGAGCTCACCGTCCCCGGCGCCGGGCGCGGCCAGCCGCAGATTGTCCGCGAGCGTGCCGTGGAAGAGCGGGGTGTCCTGGCCGACGACGGCGACCGTGCGCCGCAGTTCGGCATCGTCGACAGCGCGCAGGTCGACGGCCGTGCCGTCGGTGCCGACGAGTTCGATACCGCCGTGCGCCGGATCCCAGAAACGGGCCAGGAGATGGGCGCAGGTCGACTTGCCGGCGCCGGAGACTCCGGTGAGCGCGAGCCGGGTCCCGGCGGGCACGCTCAGGTCGAGCCCGGTGAGGACGGGATCGCCGCCGTAGTCGGCGCGGACGGACCGGAACCGTACCTCCAGCGGTCCGTCCGGGATCGGACGGGGCCGGGCGGGCGGCGGGGCGAGCGCGGGGGCGTGGACGGCGGCCCGGACCCGGGCGGCCGCCGCCCGCAGCCCGCTCGACTGTCCGGCGGCGGCCGTCGCGTCGGCGACGGGCGCGAGGACACCGAGGGCGAGGGCGAGGGCCGCCGGGGCCCAGGCTCCGCCGATCTGGTGTCCGGCGACGGCGACGACGCCCACGACGGCACCGGTCACCAGCAGATCGCGGGCCGCCGCCGATCCGGCCTCCCAGGTCTGTTCGGCACGCTGGGCGCCGCCGAGTTCGCGGCCGTCGGCCCGGAGCCGCTCCCGGCTGCGGTCCAGGGCGCCGAAGGCGAGGAGTTCGGGCAGCCCGTCGACGGTTTCGACGGTACGGGCGGAGAGCCGGGCCGCCGCCTGCCGGGTCCGGGCGGCGCGGCGGGCCCGGGAGCGTCCGTCGAGCAGCGGCAGCAGGACCAGCAGTCCGGCGGCGAGCAGGACGGGTGGCAGCAGCCCCGGTTCGACTCCCCCGAGGACGACGGCGCCCGCCCCGAACACGGTTGCGGACGCGGCGAGTTGGGCGACGGCATGGGCGTAGAAGAATTCCAGGGCTTCCACGTCCGCGAGCGCCGCCGAGGCGAGATCGCCGCTCTCCCGGCCTTCGACCCGGGCGGGCGCGCTGCGGGCGAGCCCGTCGAAGACCCGGATCCGCAGTTCGGCCAGGACGCGGTAGGCCAGATCATGGGAGAGGTCCATCTCCCACCAGGTGACGACCGCCCGCAGGACGACGAGACCGGTCAGGGCCAGAACCGTCCCGGGATCCGGCGGGGTGCCTTCGGTGACGGCGGCGCCCACCGTGTGGGCGGCGAGGGCCACCAGGGCGACGAGCGCGGACTGCGAGAGCAGCGCGGCGGCGAAGGTGCGGACGGTGGTGGCCCGGTGGGCGAGCAGGACGGGCAGCAGGGCCCGCAGCGCGCCGCGTTCGGGTATCCCGGTGGTGGTCCGGGTCATCGTGCGCTCCTTCCGGCCGGTTCCCCGGCGTACACGGTCGCGGCGCCTGCCAGGCGTGCGTACAGACCGCCCGCCGCGAGCAGCGTCCTGTGGTCCCCGACGGCGTCGACCCGGCCCCCGTCGAGGACGACGATCCGGTCCGCGTGCCGGACCGTTGCCAGCCGGTGGGCGACGACGAGGCAGGTGCGTCCCCGCGCGGCGGCCGCCAGGGCCCGGACGATTCCGGCTTCGGCGCGTTCACCGACGGCGCTGGTCGCCTCGTCGAGGACCAGGACGGGGGCGTCGGCGAGCAGGGCGCGGGCCAGGGCGATGCGCTGGCGCTGGCCGCCGGAGAGGGCGGCGCCCCGTTCACCGACGGCGGTCGCGTAGCCGTCCGGCAGGGCGAGGATCTCGTCGTGGATGCCCGCCGCCCGGGCGGCCGTGCGGAGTTCGGCGTCGTCCGCGCCGGGCCGGGCCAGGCGCAGGTTCTCCGCGACCGAGGCGGGGAAGAGGTACGTCTCCTGGGAGACGACCGCGATCCCGCGGCGCAGGGCGGCGAGGGTGTACGCGGCGAGGGGTTCGCCGTCGGCGCTGATGCGGCCGCCGTCCGGGTCGGCGTGGCGCAGCAGCAGGCCGAGCAGGGTGGTCTTGCCGGCTCCCGAGGGTCCGACGATCGCGGTGGTCCGTCCGGCGGGCGCGGTGAAGGTGACGCCGTGGAGTGCGGGCGCGGCGGCCCCCGGGTGGGTGAAGCGGACGTCGTCGAAGCGGAGGGCGGGCGCGGTGGTCCAGGGCCGGTCGCGGGTGCCGGTGTCGGGTGGGCCGCCGGTGGCGGTCCGGAGCCGTGCGATGCCGTCGGCGGCGGATATCCCGAGGTATCCGGAGTGCCATTCGCGGGCCAGGTCGCGTACCGGCCGGAAGCATTCGGAGGCCAGCATCAGCAGCAGATACGTCTCGGCGGGGGCCGCGCTGCCGGAGCCGGCCGACCAGCAGGCGACGAGGACGGCGGCGACGGTGCCGCCCTGGACGGCGAGGTCGGTGATGCCGGTGTCGACGAGGGAGACCCGGAGTTTGGCGACGGTGGCCCGGTGGAGCCGGTCGGAGTGGGCGGCGAGGCGGGCGCGGGTGCGGCCGGTGGCCCCGGCGGCGCGGAGCGGTGCCATGCCCTGGAGGGCCTCCAGATAGTCGGCGGCGAGGGCCTCGTACGCCCCCCAGTGCTGTTGTCCGCGCCGGGCCAGCAGCTTGTCCCACCAGCGGGGGGCCAGCAGGGCCAGGACGAGTGCGGGCGCGAGCACGGCCACCGCCCGCGGTTCGACGGCGGCGACGGCGGCCAGCAGCAGGGGCGGCAGGGCGCAGGTGACGGCGAGTTGGGGCAGGTAGCGGGAGAGGTAGGCGTCGGCGCCCTCGACGCCGTCGACGAGGACGGCCCGCAGGGCCCCGGCCCGTTCACCGGTCGCGCGGACCGGGCCGGTGCCGCCGAGCCGGGTCAGCAGGAGGTCGCGCAGCCCGGTCCGGGCGGAGGCTCCGGCGGTGACGGCGGTCCGGCGCTGCCAGGGGGTGAGCAGTGCGCGCAGGAGTGCGGCCCCGCCGACGGCCGCGAGCAGGGCGGGCAGGGGGCCGGTGTCGCCGCGGGCGACGGCGGCGAGGGCGAGGGCGAGCAGGACGGCCTGGGCGGTGTGGGTGGCGGCGATCGCGGTGAGGAGCGCGGTGGCCAGGGCGAGGGGGCGGCGCGCGGGGCGGGCGGCGCGCAGCAGTTCGGGGTGGAGCATCATCCGGGATCGGTCTCCTCTGAAGTCAAAGGCCCTGGGGGGGCGGTGAGTGCCAGGCCGTGCACGATCCACCGGCGGTTCGCGGGGGCGCCGAGTGCGGCGCCGAGGTCGGCGTTCTGCCAGGAGCCGACGGGCCGGGCGGGCAGGCCGAGGGCGGTGGCCGCGAGCTGGGCGTGTCCGATGCCGTATCCGGCGAGGAGATGGTCGCGGCGGATCCGGGCGGGTCGGGCGGTCGACGGGCAGCCGACGGCGAGGAGGACGGCTCCGGTGCGGGCGATCCAGCCCTGGCCCGCGGCCCAGTGGGCGAGGGTGTCGAGGACGGGCCCCACGGCTTCCGTACGCAGACCGCTTCCGGCTCCGGTTCCGGCCCGGCCTCCGGTTCCGGTTCCGGCCCGGCCTCCGGTTCCGGTTCCGGTTCCGGTTCCGGTTCCGGTCAGCAGTGCGGGGTGGTTGCCGCCGACCGCCAGCCACCATTCGGGCCCGTCGGGTGCCGCGGCCCGGGCGGCGGTCAGTACACGCAGCAACTGTTCCCGGGTGGGCGGCCGGCCGGTGGCGAGGGCGGCGGGTTCGGCGCTGCGGCGGGCCCGGAGAGTGTCCGGGTGTGCGGACCTCCGTGCGGTGTACCAGGTGCCGTGCCGGTCTCCCGCGGCGGCGAGCAGCCGCAGGATTCCGCGTGCCGCGGCGATATCGGGGTGGGGTGCGGCCGTGTCCCGGCCCGGGAGGGCGGCGGGCCCGCCGCCGAGTTCGCCGTCCGGGGTGAGCCGGACGACGGCCAGCGGTATGCCGTCGGTACGGCGTCCCGGGGGCGGGGGTACGGCTCCGGCCGCGAGGTCGAGGCAGTAGGCCCCGGCTCCGGCGGCCACCAGGGCGGCCACGGTGTGCCCGGTGTCCAGCAGCGTCAGCGGCCAGGCCCGGTGCCGGTAGTGGGCGACGGTCCGCTCGGGGGCGACTTCCAGTACGGCGAAGGCGCCGCGGGCCACGGGCGCGGACGGGGGTAGGAGGGGATGGAGCCGGTGGGTGCCGGGCTCGTAGGCGTACTGTCCGGCGGGCAGTCCGGCGCCGGGTCCGGCGAGCAGCCGTACGGCGACGGGGTGCAGCGCCCCGGCGGAAGGGACGGGCCGGAAGCGGCCGCCCGCGACGGAGTTCCGCAGCAGCGGGTCCAGTGCCGCGGGCACGGGCAGGCCCCGGTCCCGCCGGTGCGGGGCGACGGGCCGGTACGGCAGATCGGGCCCGGGCCTCCGGGCCGAACGGGCCAGGGCGAGGGCGGCGGTCACGGTCGGCACCGCCGCCCGGGGCGCCTCCGGGAGGGCCGGGCCGTTCGCCGCCGGCCGTGCCCGCGTCGCCGGTCGGTCGGCTGTCGGTGCAGCCTGCATCGGGGTGTTCCTCACATGTGCGGCGGCGGAACGAGCGTGAAGTGATCCGCACGCGTGGGTGGTTCGGCGCGCCAGCCGCGTTCGACGGCGGCCGTGGCGAACCGGGGGCTGCCGAAGTAGGCGAAGGCGGCCGGGGCGTTCGGGATCAGCCCGGTGACCAGGGTGCGGACCACGCGCAGTTCGGTGCGGGCGACGTCCTCCGTGGTCAGGTCGACGGTGAGGACGCGATGTCCGCGCTCCGCCAGCGCGGCGCGGAGGCGGTCCCGGTCACCGGCCGGGATGTCGGTGACGGGGACGGTGCCGAGGGCGGGCCGGGTGAACCGGCGGGCGAGGGGCGCGGTGCGCGGGTCGAGCCACACCTGCACCTGTGCGCCGAGGTCCCGTACCGCGGCGAAGTCGTCGCCGCAGTCGTCGAGGTAGCGCCGGTCGGCGCGGTGGTCGAAGTAGAGGCCGCGGGCGAGCAGTCCGGCGTCGACGGCGCGGAAGACCCAGCCGTCCGGGTCGGTGGTGCCCTGGGTGAACACCCAGGTGTGGACGGCTTCGAGTACGGCCTTGCGGACGGCTTCCGCCGGGTCGTAGCGGCAGGCGAACCCGGCCGCGTACAGGCCCCGGCGGGGGTCGTGGACGAGTGCGGCGGCGCAGGGCGCGAACTCGGAGGGCAGTTCGACGGCGCTGATCTCCAGGGCGCAGCCGGCGAGGTCGTCGGCGAGTCCGGGTACGGAGTCGAGGTCGATGCCGCGGGTGGGTCCTTCGAGATGCCACCACAGTTCCAGGGCGTCGCGTTCGACGGTTTCGAGGAGGCCGCGTTCGGCGGCGTCGTCGAGGCCCCGGCCGGTGGCGATGCCCGCGTAGTTGAGGTGGTGGGTGCGGGGCAATTCCCGCAGCGGGCCCTGCCGCCAGTTGAGATGGGAGAGGGCGACGGGCACCCAGCACGGCTGCCCGTTCTCGTCGGCGGGGGTCCAGAGGGCGGGGGTGTCGGGGGTGAGGGGCCGGTAGGGGAAGCCGGGGCGGGCGTACTGCCAGTCGGCGTAGGCGGGTACCTCGCCCGGCCCGTACACCCGGTGCCCTTCGGCGGTGAGTTCGGCGGCGGTGGCCCGGCGCGGTGCCCGGGGGTGGCCGGGGGGCGGGAGCCGGTTGCCGCAGTAGCGTTCCACGGCCTCGGCGACGGCCGCGATCCGGGCGCCTTCGGGGTCGCCGAAGGTAGTGCCGAGGGAGACCCGGTCGGCGGGCCAGGCCCCGAAGCGGCGGGCGTCGGACACGTCCGCCGTCATGGCGGTGTAGCGGGGCGGGGCCCCGGCGGGGTGCGGTACGGGCCGGACGTCGCGGACGATTCCGCAGACGGGGTCGGTGAGATGGCCGATGGGCAGCGGTGCGGGGGCGGTCGCGGTGGTCATGTGCGTATCTCCTGGGAGAGGTCCGGTACGGCGCCGGAGCCGCGCAGTTCGGTGACGGGCAGCAGCAGTGCGCAGGCGCCGGGGCGCAGGGTCCGGTGCGAGGGCAGGAGCCGGACGGCGGTGACGGGGTCCTCCCCGGTGTGGGGGTTGCGGGCGTGGGCGGGGAAGTGGTGTCCGGTGGCTTCGATCCGGATCCGGGTGCCTGCGGGCAGCCTGCGGGCGAGGGGGCCGAGGGGCACGGTGACGGTGGACCAGGTGCCGGGTGGGCGGGTGGTACGGGCGGTGCCGAGGGCGAGGGGTTCGGCGCGGCCCTGCGGGTCGAGGGCGACGAGGCGGACGAACCAGTCGGCGGCCGGGGTGTCGGCGGTGGCGTGGAGTTCGGCGGCGGCCGGGCCGAGGAGGTCGGTGTCGCGGGTCAGGGGCGCGGTGACGAAGAGGGCCCGGTCCGCGGGTTCGTCCGGGGTCCGCGGCGGGTCGGCGCGGAGTTCGTCGGAGCGTACGGGGCGGGCGGGGTCGGCGCGGAAGTCGGCACCGTACAGCAGGGTGACGTCCAGCGGCCCGGCGGCCAGGGGGAAGCGGCGGGCGGCGGCGGGCTCGACGAGGGCGTCCGCCGGGAACCAGTGCGGGGTTCCGGCGAGGGCGACGGCGCCGCTTCTGCCCGCGGGCGGGCTGCCCCCGCACACGGCGCGGGCCCAGTCGGCGGTGAGTCCGCCGGTGTCGACGCGGTGTTCGGGACGGGCGCCGGGGCCGGGGTCCCGGGCCAGCCGGTGGCCCCAGGGTCCGAGGAGCAGCCCGGCGGGGCCGCCCCAGGCGCGCCAGAGGGCGAGGGTGTCGGCGGCGAAGGGGTCGTGGGTGCCGCCGATCGCGAGCAGGGGGATGCGGGCGGCGGGCGCGTCCCGGACGATGCGGTCGGTGCGGCGGGCTTGCCAGATGCCCGGCCAGGAGGGCAGGGCGCGTCCGAGGCGGGCGGGCAGGTCCCCGACCGGGAGATGGGCGAGGAGGCCGGGGTCCTTCGACAGGAGCCGGTCGAGGGCGGCGGGGTCGGAGTCGGCGCGGTCGCCGTGCGCGGCCCACCAGCCGGCCCGGCCGAGGAGGCGTTCGGCGCCGGAGGGTTCCCGGGCGGTCTCGCCGGTGCCGAGCGCGGGTACGGCGGCGACGACCCCGTCGGGCGGCACGCCGTCGCTGCCCCCGGCCGCGGTGACCAGGGCGCAGTAGGCGGCGTAGGAGGATCCGGCGGCGACGACGCGTCCGTTGCTCCAGCGGCGGCCGCGGATCCACCGCAGGGTCGCGGCGCCGTCGGTCTCCTCGTGGGTGTAGGGCCGCCAGTCGCCGCCGGAGCCGTACCGTCCGCGGACGTCCTGGACGACGGCGGCGAATCCGAGCGCGGTCCAGGCGCGGGCTTCGTGCCGGTGGGCGCTGCGCCCGTAGGGGGTGCGGACGAGGACGGCCGGGTACGGGTGTCCGGCGGGACCGGTCGGCGGGAGGTGGACGTCGGTGGCGAGGAACACCCCGCCGGAGGGCACCCGGACGGTCCGGGTCACGGGGTGTTCCGTCCGGCCGGGAGCGGGGCGCACTCCGGGACCGGGAGGACGGGGTGCGCGGTCGTGGTCAGATCGCGGAGGTCGATCCGGCGCAGCACCGGGGGTGTCCGGTCCGGGCCGAGGAGGAGCCGGGTCATGAGGTCGTGCACGAGGAGGGCGGCCGTGAAGACCGCAGTGGCTTCGGTGTGCCGGGGGCCGTTGTCGGGGGTCCGTGATCCGGCCCAGTAGGCGGCGAGTTCGCGGTGGGCGGGGGTGGCGGCCAGGCGGCGCAGCCGGATATCGGCGGAGGTGGTTCCGTACGGTCCGGCGGCCGGGGGTTCCAGCCAGGCTTCGGCGCCCTCGCGGTGGCAGCGCGCCCAGAGCACACCGTCGCGGGAGAGCCGGTCGGCGCGGTCCCACAGCCCGGGGGGTACCGGGCGGTCGAGGCACCAGACGACGGCGGTACGGGCTCCGGCGACGGCCCGGGCCGGGAGGGCGTCCGCGGCGGTGGGCACCGGTTCGGCACCGGCCGCGCGGGCGAGCCGGGCCACGGGGCGGGTGAGCACCGGATCGCCCAGGAGGAGGAGGGTGGTTCCGGTGAGGGGGCGGTCGGTGGCGGGGTCCGGGTCCCGGGTTGCGTATCCGGCGTCCTCGAAGGCGGCGAGCAGCCGGTCAAGAGCGGGTGCGGGCATACGGCCGGATGCGGGGACGGGGTCCGGGGCGGTGCGTGCGGGACGGGGCACCGGGGCGGCGTCCCGTACGGGAAGGGGAGCGCCGTCGCACGGCGGCGCGGGCACCGGGCCCCGGCCGTGCGGGCCTTCACCGGTCGGCCCGGCCGGAGGACGCGCGTCACGGGGCGGCGAGACCGTCCGCCGTACCGGGACCGGCCCGGCAGCGGGGGGCGGTTCCGGCGCCGCGAGGGGCCCGCCGCCGAACAGGCGGACGAGGTCCGCCTCGGGAACGTCCGCGGTGTCGACCCGGAGGAAGGTGCCGTCGGGGGTACGCAGGGCCAGCCCCCTGCCGGGCACGGTAACCAGGGCGGTCCCGGGGTTGAGGCGGGGGGTGTTCACGATCGGGCTCCTCGGCTCGGGCGGATGCTGCGCGACTTCGCGCCGGTCCCGGCGCTCCTTCTGTGGTTCGGTCCTCGGCCTCCGGGGCCGAGACCCGCCGGGCCTTCCCTCCGGGCCCCCGGCCGGGTCCTGTCCGGGCGGTCTCCGGGCCCGGCCGGTGCTGTGACCGGAGAGGCCTGCCGTGGGGCGGCGGGTCCCCGGCCCTGCGGCCGGGCGGGGTCGTATGTGCGCGGTCCGGCCACGCGGCGGGGGTCCGCCGGGGCCGGGGAGTGCCGTGCAATCCCCCGGACGGGGCGGGGCGGACGGCTGCCGGGCGTGCTCGGGGAGGCGGCGCCCGGCAGCCGTCCGGTCAAACGGTCAAACGGTCATGCGGCTGAGCGGTCAAGCAGGGGGCGTCACTCGCCGGCGTCGGCCTCGACGTCCGCAGCGGCCGCGTCGTCGAACGGGTTCTCGACGAGCGCGTTGCAGTGGCTGGCCGACAGGTGCGCGAGCTGCGCCGGGTCGGCGATCGGGGCGAACACCTTGTGCTGGTCCACGGCGTGGATTCCTTTCGTCCTACGGATGTGCCCGCGGTCGCGAACACATCCCCACCTTAATGAATATGATTTTCATTCCGCAATGCCTTCGGTGATCGGCACGGGGTGATCCGGGTAACAGACGGGCCAGCCGCCTTCGGGATCGGTGCCGACCCGTCCGGCCACCCCCAGCACCCCGGCGAGCAGTTGGGGTGTGACGACCTCCCGGGGCGGGCCGTCCGCGGCCACCACACCGCCCTTCAGGGCGACGATCCGGTCCGCGAACCGGGCCGCCTGGCCCAGGTCGTGCAGGACCATCAGCACCGTCAGACCGCGTTCGCGGCGCAGCCGGTCCACCGTCGCGAGCACATCGAGCTGATGGCGCAGGTCCAGGAAGGTGGTGGGTTCGTCGAGCAGGAGGACCCGGGTGTCCTGGGCGAGCGCCATCGCGAGCCGGACCCGCTGGCGTTCCCCTCCGGAGAGGGAGGCCACCGGGCGGTCCGCCCATACCGCGACCCCGACGTCGGCCATGGCCCGCGCGGTGACCGCGTCGTCGCCGCCGCGCAGCATGCCGAGCGGCCCCCGGGCGGCGTACCGCCCCTGGCAGACCAGTTGACGCACCGTCATTCCGGCGGCGGGCTGCGCCGACTGGTGGAGCAGGGCGGCCTTCCGGGCCGCGTCACGGCGGGCCAGTCGGGCGACGTCGTCGCCGTCGAGCCGGATCCGGCCCCGTGACGGACGCAGCAGCCCGGCGCAGAGCCTGAGCAGGGTGCTCTTGCCGCAGCCGTTGAGGCCGATCAGGGCGACGGACTCGCCGTCCCGTACGGTCAGCTCCACCCCGCGGAGGACCTCTCGTCCGGGGTAGCCGAAGTGGACGTCCTCCGCCCGGACCACCACTCCCCCGCCGTCCGCGGCGGCCCGGCCGTCCGGCGAATCCGGCGCCTTCCCGCCTTCGCGGTCCGCCGTGGTCGCACCCGGCCCCCGTTCCCGACCGGTTTCCTTCATGCCGATGTCTCCTCCTCACGGATACGGCGGGCCACGATCAGCAGCAGTGCCGCGCCCGCGCAGGTGGTCAGCGCCCCGGTCGGGACGCTCAGCCGGTCGGCGTCCAGGACGCCGGTCAGCAGCCGGGACAGCGCCTGGGCGGCGGCGTCCGCCCCGCCGACCACCGCAGCTCCGGTGAGCGCCGCACCCGGCAGGGCCGTGCGCAGGTCGGCTCCGTACAGCGCGAACGCGAGGTGCGGGACGAGCAGTCCGACGAAGCCGAGGGCGCCGACGGTGGCCACCGCCCCGGCGGTCAGGGCGACGGCGCAGGCGAGGGCGGCGAGCCGGAGGCGTCCGGTGGCCAGTCCGCGGGCTGCGGCCTCGTCTTCGCCGCAACGCAGCAGGGTCAGCGGCGCGGCCAGGGCCCAGGCGGCGAGCAGCCAGCACAGCGCCCAGGGCCAGAGCAGGTTCCAGTGGTCGTGGACCCGGCCCTCGGTGGAGCCGACCAGCCACTGGACGACGCTGCCCAGTTCGCCGGGGGCGGCCAGGAGGACCATGGCGGTCGCCCCGGACAGGACGGCCGAGACCAGGACGCCGTAGACGGCGGTGCCGAAGGGGTCGGCACGTTCGCGGCCGGTGAGCAGCCACAGCAGCCCCGCTCCCGCGAAGCCGCCGATGACGGCCGCGACCACCACGGCCCCGGGCGACTGCCAGCCGGCGAGCCCGGCGCCCGAGGCGACGACCGCCCCGAGGACCGCGCCCGGGGCGACGCCGGTCACTTCGGGTCCGGCGAGCGGATTGGCCAGCGCGGACTGGAGCACGATGCCCGCGACCCCGAGACAGGCACCCGCGGTGAGCGCCACCAGGGCGCGCGGCAGCCGCAGTTCGAGAACGATGTGCCGGTCGAGGGGTGAGCCGCCGCCCATGAGCACCTCCCAGACCCCCGCGGGTCCCAGGGCCCGCCCGGCGGTCATTCCGGCGCATCCGGCGGCCACCACCAGCACGAGGAGCAGCAGCAGACGTCTCATTCGGCACCTCCGCGGCGGCTCCTGGGGACTCCGTGCGGGCTGTTCCTACCGGCGGGCACCTCGGGCACCCGGATGCCGGTGGGCGGCGCCTTCGAACGGTCCGCCGCCGGGGGCCGTTTGAGCAGGAGTACGCCCGCGGGCACCCCCAGCAGCGCGGTCCAGGCGCCCACCGGTGTCTCGACGGGCGCGAGGGCCAGCCGGGCGGGCAGATCCGCCCAGGCCACGATGAGCGCACCCCAGACCGCGGACCAGGGCAGCCACCCCACGGCGTCCTTGCCGGGCGCCAGCCTGCGCGCCAGATGCGGGGCGAGGAAGCCGACCCAGGCCACCGGGCCGCAGACCGCGACCACGGGGGCGATCAGCACGACCGCGACGGCGAGCGCGGCCGTCCGGGCACGGTGCACCCGGACCCCGAGGGCCCGGGCGTCGTCGTCGCCGAGCCTCAGCACCGACAGCACCGGGGCGCACAGCACCAGTGCCGGTACGGCCGCCACCAGCCACGGCGTCAGCTCGGTGACATCGTCCCAGGTGCGGGCCGAGAGGCTGCCGAGGAGATAGCGGTGGATCAACTGGAGGTCGAGCTGGTCGGCGAGGACCATCAGGACCAGCAGCGCCGACTGGAGCCCGGCGGCGACGGCCGCTCCGCACAGCAGGACGGCGGAGGGGCCGCGGGCGGCCCCCGCGGCGAGCAGGGTGAGCGCCCCGCCCGCCGCCGCGCCGCCGATCGCGAGGAAGGGCTGGACCGCGAGGGGTACGGAGACGGCGAGGACGAGCGGCCCGGCGACCGCGAGGGCCGCCCCGGAGGAGACACCGAGGAGTTCCGGGACGGCCAGCGGATTGCGCAGCGCCTCCTGGAGCACGAGCCCGGCGGCCCCCAGACAGGCACCGGCGATCAGGGCCAGCACCAGCCGGGGCAGCCGGAGTTCGGTGACCACGAACGCGTCGGCGAACTCCGCCGGGGGCACCGGCGGCGTGCCGAGGGCGAGCCCGCCGCACACCGCCGCCGTCAGTGCGCCCGCCGCGAGGACGGTGCGCCCGCTCACCGCAGCTTCGCCGTGGCCTCGTCGATCACGATGCCCAGCGACCGGGTGCCGCGGCCCTTGGCCCAGACCTCGGCGTCGACCTCGTACACCCGCCCTTCCCGGACCGCCGGGATCCGGGACCAGAGCGGGTTCTTCGCCAGTTTCCGCGACAGGGCGCCGTCCTGCGCCCCGCCGAAGGAGAGCGTTTCGACGAACAGGACGTCGACCTCCCGGGCGAGGATCTCCTCCAGGCTGTAACTGCCCTGCGCGCCGCGGCTCTGCCACGGGTAGTGCGACAGTTTCGGGAAGAGTCCGGCGGTCACGTCGGTGCCGGGGGTGGCGACGCCGAAGTTCTCGTCGCTGCCGAAGACGATCAGGCTGGTCCGCTCGCTGGGGTTCTGCTCCGCGCGGGCGAGTTTCTCCCGGAACCGCCGCTCGGCCCCTTCGCCCTGTTCGGTACGGCCGGTGAGCGCGGCCAGCTCGCGCAGATGACGGATGCTGTCCCGCCAGTCGCCGGGCTGGACGGGCCAGAAGACGGTGGCGCCCTTGAGTGCGGGCGCGAGCCTGCCGTGGGTGTCGGCGAGGCCGATCACCAGATCGGGCCGGTGGGAGAGCACTGCTTCGGTCTCCGGGCTGAGGAAGCCGCCCGGGATCTGCGGGATCCGCGCTGCCCGCGCCTTCCCGAGGAAGCGGGGGTGGGCGAGGAGCGCGGAGTTGGTGGCGACGGGCGCGAGGCCCAGCTCGACGAGCATGTCGTCGCAGAGCGCGACCAGGCAGACGATGCGTTCGGGTGGCTTCGCGGTGGTGATGCGTACCCCCTTGCCGTCGGTGACGGTCCGCGCGGGGGCGATGGGCGCCACCCGTATGTCCGTGGCCTCGCCCTTCTCCCCCGCCGCGTCGCCGTCGTTCGCGGCTGTGCCGCACCCGGCCAGCAGGGTGCCCGCCAGGGCGGCGGCGACCAGTCTGCGCACCACGCAGACCCTCGTTCGCAGTTTCATGATTCCTCCCCTATGTCCGTTTCGAATTCCGTCCGGTCGCGTCGATCCGGCCGTCCGGAACCACTTGCGCGCGCCGCCTACCGCGACGCACGATACGGGCCACATGATAATCATTTTCAGTAATGCTCGGTTTCCCACCCTCCGGAGTCGCCCGTGTCGTCCGCCGCGCCCGTATCACCCCGCCTCCTCGTCGCCGACCATGTGGCCGGTGGTCTCCGGGTGTTCGACCCGTCCGACGGCCGGGAGACGGCGTCCCTGCCCGGCCGGCACCCCGCCGAGCACGCCGGATTCCTCGCCCTGCCCGGGGGCCGTACCGCCTTCGTCGACGACCGGGCGGGCGAACTGGTCGTCCTCGACCCGTACGGACCGGACCGGGACGGCCCGCTCGTCACGGCGACCGCGCCCGTGGCCGTACCGGCGGAGCATCTGGCCGCCGATCCCGCGGGCCTGCGGATCGCCGTGACCACCGGTCTCGGCCGGAACGAGGAACCCTGGAGCGATCTGCTGACCGCAGTCGACCTCGGCGCGGACGGCGGGCCGCGCGCCGTGCGGGTACGGACCCGGACCGGTGAACCGGGGGTCGTTCTGGTGCCCCGCCGGACGGCGCGGTCCCCGGGGACACCTGGGTGGTGCTGCGGCACCGCGAACCGGGGGCGCTGGCCGTGTTTCCCTGGGCGGCGCTGGAGTCGGCACCCCCGTCGTGTCCGCCCGTGGCACCGCGGTACGGGCTGCCGCTGCCGGACGACGGGCACGGCGATGCGTACGACCCGGTCTCGGGGCTGCTGTTCGCGGCCACCGGGGAGGGCGTGCACCGGGCGCGCCGGGCGGGCGACGCCCTGGTTCCCGAGGCGCCGCTCCCCTGGGGCGGTGAGGGCCGCGGCTACTACCTGCGGCTGGACCCGGTGCGGCGGACCCTGTGGTCGACGGTACGGGGCGGGCCCGGTGATCCCGGGCGGTGGCCCGAGTGGACCAACTGCGCCTGGTGGTACGGACCGGACTCGGGCCGTAGCGGCCGGACCCCGCTCGGTCCGGGCCTGGTGTTCCGCTTCGCCGTCGCCGCCCGGTATCTCGCGTTCGCCCGGATCCACCCGGACGGCGACGAGCTGATCGTGCTCCGCCCGGACACCGGCCGCATCACCGCCCGCGTCCCGCTCCCCCCGATGTCCGGTGCCCCGCGCCCGGGTTCGGCCCCCTGGGACGGGGTGCAGCGGCGGGCCGTGGCCGCTTCACCGGGCCACGATCTGATCGCCGTCTCCCGGGGCGGCCACGGGGAGGTCCATCTGATCGACGCGGCCGCGGGCGCTGTCGTCCGCACCCTGACCGTCCCCGGTGCGCTGGACGAGGGCGGGCTGCTCGCCCTGACCGCCCCCGGCGACGGCGCCGAAGGGGATCCGGTGGGCCGCTGAGCCGGACGCGCGGTGCCGGGGCCGGGCTACCTCAGTCCGAGGCAGGTCAGCCAGGACCGCGACGCTCCGTGGCCCGCGGTCAGCAGGGCGGCCAGAACCCCCGTCGTACCGCCGAGGAGTCCGGGGTGCCAGGTCGGCTCGTCGAGTTCGGGGAGCCGTGCCTCCAGATGGCGCAGCAGCTCCGTCCGGAGGCCTGCGGCGGCGGGGAGGCGGGCGTGCCGGGCGAAGGCATCGGCCACGGCGAGCACACCGGCCGCGCCGTGGCAGATCCCGAGGCGGTCGGCGGGCAGCTCGCCGTAGAGGTGGTAGTCCGGGTCGTAGGCGTCGGCAAGGGTGGTAAAGGCGGTCGCCGCCCAGGCGGCGGTCCGCTCGTCGCCGAGGGCGTCGGCGGCGTCCCACAGGGCCCAGGTGACACCGGGGTTGCCGTAGCACCAGGCCTGCCGGGGCCAGGGGCCGGGCGCGGGCGGGGTGCCGTCGTGTCCGGCCGCGGCCCAGCTCCGGACCGAGCGGTCGTCGGTGAACGACTGCCGGACCAGCCAGTCGACGGTACGGCGCAGGGCGCGGACGAGCCGCGGTTCGGGGCCGGTCCGGCGGACGGCGGCGGTCAGGGCCGTCGTCAGCCCGGCGACGCCGTGCCCCGTACCGGTGTTGATCCGGCCGTGCAGCCAGTGCAGGTCGGGGTCGTTCTCGTAGGGGCCGGTACGGAGCCGGGGCAGGGCGGCGGAGTCGCAGAGCTCCACGAGGTGGTCGACGAGCGGGGCCGCCTGGGCGGGTACTGGCGAGGTGGCGTACAGGGCGAGCAGGGTTCCCGAAGGGCCGCTGATCAGGTCGTAGTCCGGGAGGGCGACCTGCTCCGTACGCCAGGGGCGCTGTCCTGCGGTGGTGAGGAGATGGCCGCGGAGCCGGTCCGCGAGGCGCAGCAGCGGGGGGTGGAGGGCGGCCGCGTGGTGCAGTCCGACGAGGGTTCCGGCGAGTCCGGAGTTGTACAGCGCATGGTGGCCGGGGCCACGGCCGACGGTCGTCACCCAGGCGGCCACGGCGCGGCGCGCGGCCGATGCCGCGCTTCCGGACCCGCTCCCGCTGTCGGTGGCGGCGACGAGGGCGGCGAGGACGGGGACTCCGGGATCGCAGGCGACGGCGGAGCCCGCGGTGAAACCGTGGAGGATTCCGACGGCCCGCCCGAGGGGCTGCCGGAAGTCCGGAGGGGTCGGAAGGCGCGGTGGCATGGGTGCTCCGGAAGGGGGCGCGGTGAGCCGCCCGGTCATCACGGCCGGGCGACTCGGTCGGTCCGGATCGGATCAGACACAGATGCCGAGGATGGCGGTGCACGCGAGGAACGTGCAGATGCCGACCGTGTCGGCCATGTTCTCGGCGCCGGAGTCGGCGGTGGTGACGCGCTCGTCGAGCTGCTCGATGAGGGCGTCGAGGTCGGTGATCTCGGTGATTTCGGCGACGGGCATGGGGTTCTCCTTCGTTCTCTTCTAGGGGGTGGTGACCGTCCCGGTGGCCGTCGCACAGGGTGTGCGGGGACCGGGAACGCCTTGGGTGAGCGCGGCGGCGGCGAGCGCGGCCAGCTCATCGGGGTCCCTGGTGGGGGCGAGGGTGAGGAGGAGCTGTCCCGCGACGGCGGCGCCGTGGTGCGCCGCGTCGCGCAGGGTGAGCCGGTCGGGCCCGGGCAGCATCTCCTCGAAGAGCAGGTCGTCGCCGGGAACGGTCGCGCAGAGCCGTTCGACGAGGGTGAGCGCGGTGGGTGACGTCAGATCGACGGGCAGCGGTTTGCCCCCGGTGGACGGCCGCAGCAGGACACAGCGCGGCAGTTGCTCGGCGCGGGCCAGCGCGGCCAGCGCGCGGGCCCGGGTGAAGTCGCCGTCCCGGGCGGGCCGGAACCGTTCCCGGGGGATCCGCCAGGTCGCGGGGGCGATGACGAGGTCACCGCCGACGGTCAGCCGCGGGGTGCGGACGGTCTCGGGTGTGCCGGGATATGCGGCGGCGTACCCGTCGAGCCGCAGGGCGGTCGAGGCGGCGGGGTGGCCCGCGCGCAGCAGCAGCCCGGCGAGCAGATCGTACGGGGGCAGCGGGACGCGTGTGGCGTGGTGGACCGGGAGGAGCCGTACCCCGTCCGCTTCGGCGACGAAGCCCGCGCCGGGGGTGCGGCGCAGGGTGATGCGGTCGAGGGGGAGGTACTGCTGCGGGGGGCCGTCGGGCGGGCAGTACGCGGCGTGGTTGGGATCGCCGGTCCACCAGCGGGTGGTGACGGGCCGTCGGACGGCGTTGGCGGCGCGCTCGCCCGACGGGGGCAGCAGCAGTTCGACGAAGCGGGTGCCGCTGCGGCGTTCCACCGCGGCCAGGAAGGCGCGGTAGGCGCCGGTGCTCCGGTGGCCGCCGTGCAGGGTGTGCAGGGCCTCCGCGAACCGGGCGTCGAGGATATGGGCGGCGGAGGCGGTTTCGAGGACGGCGACGGGCCCGGCGGGTCCGGGCAGCGGGCGCAGCAGACAGTCCAGCGGCCACGGGGGCAGGGAGTCGGCGGCGGGCGGCGCGCCGAGGCTGTCGAGGAGGGTGTCTCCGATGTCGACGGTGGTGTCGTCGCGGTGGCGGTCGAGGTGGGCCAGCAGGCGGGCGTAGCCGGAGGCGGGATCGTGGGCGGGGTGCCAGCCCGGGTAGCGGTACAGGGTTGTGAGGGCGGTCGGGGGCGTTCCTTCGGCATCGAGCAGATCCGCGAGGAGGGCTCCGAGCGGGCGCGGCTCCTCTCCGACGGCCTCGGCCGCCGCCCGGGCACCGGCGCCGTGGCCGGGTGCGGCGGCCAGATCGTCCCGGCGGAGCCGGTCCAGCCGGGCGGCGACGGCCAGGGCGTGCCGGACCCGGTCGGCGGCGGCTCGGGGGACGGTGGCGTCCAGGGTGCGGTAGGAGTCGACGAACCAGTCGTCCGTCCGGCCGGTGCGGGCGGGGTGCGGCAGGGTGCCGGGGCGGCGCAGGTCGCGGGCGGGGACCCAGGATCCGGTGTGGCGGCGCGGCGCGGCGCAGGGCTGGAGCACTCCGAGCCGTACGAGATGGCCGAGGAAGCGGTGGAGCGCGGAGGCTCCGGCGGGTCCGGCGACGGCCCGTTCGAGGTCGGGGAGGGTGCGGGGGCCCGCTGCGAGCAGGCCGAGGACGGTGTCGAGTACGGGGGTGCGGCGGACGGCGACCTGCCGGGTCCGGGTGGGGTCGGCGGGGTCGACGCCGTAGCAGCGGAGCCGGCCGTCGGGGTCGGTCATATGGAGCGCGGCGGGGGCGAAGGGGGTGGCCGGGTCGGCCTCCCACGGGTCGGCGGCGGTGAGCCGGGTCCGCAGCAGATGGACGTTCTCGGCGGCGGTGGCGGCGAGCGCGCCGACGGCCGCTCCCGGCGGCAGGAGCCGGGCGGGCGGGCCGAACGGAGGGTGCACGGGGTCCGGGCCGGGGACTCCGGCGGGCTGTCCGTTGCTGCCGGCGGGGTCGTCCGCCACGGGTACGGCGGCGATATGGCAGGCCCAGCCCCGGGGGGTCGTCTTCACGGCGGCCCGGGCGACGGCCCGCCACAGATATCCGGACCGCTTCCGCAGCCTCTTGCCGGTCCAGCCCTCGCCCTCAGCGAGGATCCGGGCGATGTCCGCGGTCAGCCCGGGGCTCGCAGTGTCGACGAACGCGCGCAGCACGGGGCTCTCGTCCAGCAGCCGCCAGGCCAGCGCGCCCACCCGCTCGCGCTCACCGGCGACTTCGCGTTCGAGGGCGGACCGGGCCGCGGCGGCGGCCCGGGCGTCTCTGAGCAGCTCCCCGGCTTCCCGGGCCAGCGGCCAGGGCACGGCGGGCAGCCGGGTCAGCATCCCGCACTCCCCCGGCCGGGGCGCCGCACCGGAGTGGAGCCGCCTGCGCAGGGCCAGCAGGGCGTGGCGTTCGGCATCGGCCAGCCGGGGGTCGGGCACGATCTCACCGAGGGCGACGGCGAGCCGCCGGGAGCGCGCGGCCCTCCGGTCGGCGTCGTCGGCGTGGTCGGCGAGCCGCTCGGAGAGGCGGGGATTGCCCGCGGCGGTCCATAGAGCGCACGGCACCCCGGCGATCCGGACGAGCGCGGTGCTGCCGAGCAGCGGCGGGCTGTCGTGGTCCGGCATGTCACACCACCCCGTCGGAGGCGAGGGCCTCGGTCAGCAGACACTGCCGGGCGGCGGGCAGCGCGGCCCGGTTCCAGTGGAAGATCGCGGCGTAGGCGGCGGCGCGCCGGGGTCCGCGTACCGCCTGTCCGGCTTCGAAGTAGCCGGTTCGCCAGGCGTCGGCGGCACTGCGGACGGCTTCGCCGTGGGCGGCGATCCGGGGCCGCCACTCCTCGGGCAGCGCGGCGAAGGCGCTCTCCCGGGGCCGCCCCCACCAGTCGCGGATGCCCTGCTCGGCCCGGAGCCGTCCGCCGGCCCCGGGCTCGGGGTCGGGTTCCAGGGACCGCCCGGTCTCGGTCCGTACGACGTCCCAGACTCCGCGGTGCTCCCATCCCACGATGCGGAGCCCGTCGAGGAGTTCGCGGAGCAGCAGCAGCGAGATCCGCCAGCTCGCAAGCGGCTGCCGGGTGGCGCCCTGCCGGTGGCAGTCCAGCCAGGCGAGGGCGTCGGCGGTGAACAAGCGGTGGACATGGGGCATGGAGGCGGGCCCGCCGAAGAGATACGCCTCGGGCTCGTACACCGTGGCGACGGCACCCCCGAACGCACCCGCTAGTGAGATCAGTTGGGCGCGGAGTCCGGATACATCACCGGGTCGCCGCGCCTGGAACCTGAGGCGGAGCCCGGGCGGCTTGTGCATGAAGAAGAACTCGCACGCGGGCCCGTCGAGCAACTCCTGCGCCAGATCGGCGATGTCGCCGTAGAGCGCGGGCGGGAGGGGGTAGACGGTGCTGAGGTTGATCTGGACCCAGCGGTCCTCGGGGTACTCGACATCCGGCATTGTCCACCTCCTTGCTGCGGGAGCGGTGCGGCGTGGCGATTCTTCTCATGGATTCAATTTCCTGATATCCATGGCACTCAAACTGATCTCGGATTTAGTCGTATCATGCGATCACCACACGGGATTTCTTTATCCAGAATTCACAAACACCCTCGTGCCACGTTCCGGATTGCCTATGGGGAATGTTTCCCACCATCGCCGTCTCATATGAGAGGAAGGCGTCGGTATCGCGTCCGGAGAAGCCTTCAAAACCGACGGCAGAGAATTCCGGAACGGCTCCGAGAAGGCCGTCGCAGGGTTTTCTTCCTTTCCGTCCCGGGCTTACGGTTCCGGACCGGCGGCCGGGGTCCGGCGCGTCACCCGCACGTCCCGCTCCGGCTGCGGGCCGCCCCGGCAGCGCGTAGGACGGTAGGCAGTGCGGTGCACTGCGGTGCGAGCGGCGGGTCGGAGGCGGAATGCGGATCGTGGTGGATCTGAACCGGTGCCAGGGGTACGCCCAGTGCGCCTTCCTCGCCCCGGAGGTCTTCTTCCTCCGCGGTGACGAGGCGCTCGGCTATCGCCCCCGGGTCCCCGACGACCAGCGGGAACGGGTCGGCCGGGCGGTCGCCGCCTGTCCGGTGCAGGCGATCGCCGCCGGGCCCGCAGCGGGTGCGGATGTCGACTGAGCGCCCGCTGCCCCGGATCGACGGCTCGGTACGGCGCGTGGTCGTCGTCGGCGCCTCCCTCGCCGGACTGCGGGCGGCCGAGGCGCTGCGGGACAGCGGTTTCGACGGGCGGCTCACGCTCGTCGGGGAAGAGCCGGAGTTCCCGTACGACCGCCCTCCGCTCTCCAAGCAGGTACTCCTCGGCGAGGCCGCGGCCCATGACGCGGGGCTGCCCGCGTGCAGGCCGGTCGACGCGGAGTGGCGGCTCGGGGTGCGGGCCGCCGGAGTGGATCCCCTGCACCGGCAGGTGCTGCTCGCCGACGGCGGCCGGCTGCCGTACGACCGGCTGCTGATCGCGACGGGGACCCGCGCCCGCCCCTGGCCGGTCGCCGAGGAGGCCGCACTCGACGGGGTGCTGACCCTCCGGACCGCGCAGGACGCCGCGGGGCTCGCGGCACGGCTGGACGCCGAGCCGCGCCGCGTGCTGGTGATCGGAGCCGGGTTCACCGGGTCCGAGATCGCCTCCGCCTGCCGGGAACGCGGTCTCGACGTCACCGTCGTGGAGCGGGGTCCGGCCCCCTTGGTCGGCGCCCTGGGCGGGGTGCTGGGGACGTTCGCGGCCGAGGTGCAGCGGGCCCACGGCGTCGACCTCCGCTGCGGGGTGACCGTCACCGCGCTGGAAGGGAGCGGCGGCAGGCTCAGCGGTGCCCGGCTGTCCGACGGCTCCCGGGTCACGGCGGACGTCGCGGTGGTCTGTCTGGGCGCGGTGCGGAACACCGAGTGGCTCGACGGCTCCGGTCTGGCGGCCGGCCCGAGGGGCGTGGCCTGCGACGCGGGCTGCCGGGCCTTCGACATGTACGGAATCGTCACGGACGACGTGTTCGTCGCCGGTGATGTGGCGCGGTTCCCGCATCCGCTGTTCGGCTACCAGATGCTGTCGCTGGAGCACTGGGGCAACGCCGTCGCCCAGGCCGAGGTCGCGGCGCACAACATGGTGAGCCCGGGGCCGCGCCGCCGCCCCCATCTGACGGTGCCCGCATTCTGGTCGGCCCAGTTCGGTCTGAACATCAAGTCGGTCGGGGTGCCGACGTACTCCGACCGGGTCGTGATCGCCCAGGGGTCGCCGGAGGAGGGCCGGATGGTCGCGGTCTACGGCTACCGGGGACGGGTCACGGCGGCGGTCGCCGTCAACCGTGCCAAATGGCTGGAGCACTATCTGCGCATGATCGAGACCGCGGCGCCCTTTCCGCCCCCGCCGGACGCCGCCGACCGGCGCGGGGACCCGGTGCCCGTGCCCTCCGACGTACCCGATCCGCGTCTGCTGTCCCACGGCCCGACGGTCGCCCTCACCGGGCACCACCCGGACCGGCACATCACCGTGGTCCGGGCGGACTGAACGAGGAGCCTGCCATGTCGAGCGAAACCCTGTTCCGGCGCATCACCGACTACGCCGCCCGCGCGGACCCCTATCCGCTCTACACCGAACTCCGTGAGCACGGCGTGGCGCGCCAGGAGGACGGCTCGTACCTCGTGGGCACCTACGACGAAGTCGTCCAGCTGCTCCACGATCCGCGGATCAGCTCCGATGCGCTCAGCCGCGCCGATGCCGACGAGGAGCTGCTGAGGGAGGAAGCGGCCGGTCTGGTTCCCGCTTTCATCGGACTCGACGACCCCGAGCACGAACGGCTCCGCGGGATCGCGATGCGTCCGTTCGGGCCGCCCCATTCGCCCGGCCGGATCGACGCCCTCCAGGACGATATCGCCCGGATCGCCGGGGAGCTGATCGACGGCTTCGACGGCAGGGAAGAGGTCGATCTCGTCGACGACTTCGCCTATCCGCTGCCCGTCACGGTGATCGGACGGCTGCTGGGCATCCCGTCCGGGGACATGGGACAGCTCCGGCAGTGGACCGACATCATGATCGCGAGCCTGGACTTCGCTCCGGACGAGGACCCCGCGGTCAAACGGCGGCGCGGCCGGGAAGCGGGCCGCGACATGGCGGACTACCTGGGTGATCTCGCCGCGTCCCGGCGCGACCACCCGTCGGACGATCTGCTGTCAGCGCTGGTCGGCGATCCCGGTCCCGAGGGTGCGTTCAGTCACGAGGAGCTGAAGTCCACCGCCGTACTGCTGCTGATCGCCGGGCACGAGACGACCGTCAACCTCATCACCAACGGGGCGCTGACCCTGATGCGGTATCCCGAGGCGGCGGCCCGGCTGCGGAACGACCCCGGGCTGATGCCGTCGGCGGTGGAGGAACTGCTGCGGTACGAGCCGCCGGTGCAGCTCCTCCCCCAGCGCAGTCCGCTGACCGACATCGAGGTGGCGGGGGTGACCGTGCCCCGGGGAGCGCCGCTGATCCTGGTCCTGGCCGCGGCCAACCGCGATCCGCTGCGGTTTCCCGAGCCCGACCGGTTCGACCCGGTCCGCCGGGACAACCAGCATCTGGGCTTCGGCAGCGGTGTCCACAGCTGCTTCGGGGCGCCACTGGCCCGGGTCGAGGCCCGGATCGCGCTGACCGCGCTGCTGGCCCGGCTCGGGGAGGACGCCCACCCGGTCGAGGACCCCCCGCCGTACCGGCGGAGCCCGGTGCTGCGCGGTCCGAGGCATCTGCTGGTCCGGCGCTGACGGCGCAATGGCGACGGGCGGCGGCCCGCGGCTCAGCGGGCCAGCGCGTCGGCCGGGCCCATCACGATCACCGGCCGGGCGGCGCGGCGCAGGGCGCGCAGGAGTTCCTGCATCCGGTCGCGCGGCAGCCCGATGCAGCCCTCGGTGCCGCCGCCGTGGCCGATGTGGACCCAGATCCCGCCGCCCCTGCGGGTGCCGAGGGGGCGTCCCCAGTCCGAGGGGGTGCGGCCCGGGTAGCGGTTGTAGTCGACGGCGACGACGTAGTCGAAGGCGCCGGCCTTGGGTTCGCCCTCGAAGTTGCGGCCACCGAGGGTGTAGATCGGGTCGCGGTGGTACGGGAGTTCGGTGCCGGGGTCGGGCAGCCGGCCGCCCGCGTCGGTGAGCGTGAAGGTGCCGACGGGGCTGCGCAGATCGCCCTGCAGATGGTGGCCGCTCCAGCCGCGGTGGCCGTTGCGGGCGGGCCAGACGGCGGAGGCGGCGCGCCAGCCGAGGGCCGGGTGGCGTTCGTAGAGGACGGCGCGGCAGACGTTCGAATCGGCGGATTCGCCGGTGACCACGAGGGCCTGACGGGTACGGGCGCCGATGGTCGCCCGCGTGCGGGGGCCGAGGCCGGGTATGTCCGCCGGGCGCCGGGCCGCCGCGGCAGCGGGCGACGGCGGGGAGTCCGGTGCCGCGGCTCCGGGTCCGGGTCCGGGCGGATTCCGGTCGCCGGAGCGGCCCTTCTCCTCCGCCGAGCAGGCGGACAGGAGGGCCGCGGCGCCGAGGGCGAGGGCGGCGCGGCGGGTACGCGGGGAATCGGGTGTCGGGTTCATGGCGGCTCTTGCTGCTTTCCGGGGTGGGGACGGGACGGTCCGGGCGGTCGCATGCCCGGGTGGTCGTCGGATCTCGTACGGAAGGGCTGCTCCCGCAGAGGGGGAACCGGGTGGGGTCCGCTCCGGGTTGCCTCCCCGGAGCGGAGCCCGTACCCCGGAAGGAAGTGATGCGGTGTCAACACTCGTGTTGATCCTTGGAATTGCGGCAGTCGGCGGCCCCCCGCGGCGGGGCGTGGGGCGGCTCGGACGGGTTCCCGGCGGTTCGCGTTGTCATCCGTGCGGTCGAATCCGGTCGACCGCAGGTCGGAGGCGGCGCATGGTGGGAATGGGACCCGCGGGGTACGGGGTTCGGCCCCGGAGATGATGATCAAAAGGGGGTGACCGGCCTACCGTCCGGAGCATGATCTCGAACCGACGCGGTCCGGTGGCCGCACTGCTCGCCCTGGCCGTGACGCTCCCCCTCGTACAGACCGCCGTGGCGGCACCCGCGGCCGAATCCGCCCCGGTGGCCCGGGAGGCGGCCGCCCGGAAGGTGGAGCTGCCGCGGCCGACCGGGCCGCACACCGTCGGCGTTTCGACACTGCGGCTGACGCAGCCCGGGCGGCCCGACCCGTGGGTGCCGGAGGCAGGGGCGCGGCAGACCCTGGCAACCCTGCACTATCCGGCCGCCGCCGGTACGGGCGGCGGCGCCCGGCCGTATGTGACGCTCGACGAGGCCCGGGCGCTGGCCGAGCACCTGGGGCCGGAGGCGATTCCGCCCGGCAGCGAGGGGCCGCTGGCGGCCACCCGGTCCTGGGCGCGGCAGGAGGCCCGGCCGGTGCACGGGAAGTTCCCGCTGGTCGTGCTCTCGCCCGGTTTCGGCGCGCCCCGGTCGTCCCAGACGCATCTCGCGGAGGATCTGGCCTCCCGCGGCTATGTGGTGGCGTCCGTGGACCACGCCTACGAGTCCGCGGCCAGCGCGTTCCCCGGCCGGGGTGTGCTGCCGTGCGTGGCGTGCGTCAAGGCGGAGAACGGGGAGATCTCGTACGCGGATGTCACCAGGGAGCGGGCGAAGGACGTCTCGTACCTCCTCGACCGGCTGACCGGGCCGCGTTCCGTGTGGAAGCACTCCGGGACGATCGACGCCCGGAAGATCGGGATGGCGGGTCACTCCATCGGTGGCGCGTCGGCCGCGCACACGATGGCGACGGACGCCCGGGTGGACGCGGGCATCAATATGGACGGCAGCTTCTTCATCCCGATTCCGGCCGGCGGTCTGGACGGGCGGCCGTTCCTGCTGCTGGGCGCCGGAGACAGCGGGCCGGGCAGCGGTGACGCATCCTGGGACGAGGGCTGGCGGCAGCTGTCCGGCTGGAAGCGCTGGCTGTCCGTACGGGGCAGCGGTCACGGTGACTTCAGTGATCTGCCGGTCCTCACGGACGCGCTGGGGGCGCCGCGCGCGCCGGGCACGCTGCCGGGCGACCGGATGTCCCGGATCAACCGCACCTACGCGGCGGCCTTCTTCGACCGGCATCTCAAGGGGGCGCCCCGCCCGGTGCTGAACGGGCCGACCGCCGCCCACCCGGAGGTCGTGTTCCACGCTCCCTGATCCGTACGGCAGCCGACGGCTGTGTCTCCGGCCCGGCCGGGTGCGGCGCCCTCCGGCGCGGCGCCCGGCCGGGTGCCGTACCGGGGTTACAGTCGGCCGGAAAAGTGGAGCGGCGCTCGTGTCGATCCGGGGCGGCCCCCGTTCGACCTACGGATGAGAGGGTCCGGACCACGGATCCGACGACGCAGGGAGCGGGACCATGAAGTACATGCTGATCATGCGGGCCGACGACGAGGCCTTGGCGACGATGGTGAACGCCGACTTCGACGAGGTCATGGGGACCGTCGGCCGGTACAACGACGAGATGATCCGCGCCGGGGTGCTGGTCGCGGCCGAGGGACTCGACTCCGCCGCCGACGGGGTCGTGGTCGACTACTCCACCGAACCGCCCCTGGTCACCGACGGTCCCTACGGGGAGACGAAGGAGCTGTTCGGCGGGTTCTACATCCTCAACGTGGCCTCGAAGGAGGAGGCCGTCGAGTGGGCCAAGCGCTCGCCGATGACGGGTGCCGGGTTCAAGACCGAGATCCGCCGGATCACCTCCATCGACGAGTTCCCGCAGGACAACGAGTGGATCCGCAAGGAGCGGACGTGGCGCGAGGCCACCGGACAGCTCTGAGCACCCGCCGCTGAACGGAGCGCACCACCATGGCCGACCCCACCGGCCGGGACGCCGTCGCCGCGGTCTGGCGCATCGAGTCGGCGCGCATCACCGGCGCGCTCGCGCGCTGGACCGGTGATTTCGCGCTGGCCGAGGATCTCGCGCAGGAGGCACTGGCCGAAGCGCTGGTGACCTGGCCGCGGGACGGGGTGCCCCGGCATCCGGCGGGGTGGCTGCTGACCGTGGGGCGGCGGCGGGCGATCGACGCCTTCCGCCGCCGGCGGGCGCTCGACGAGCGGTACGCCGCCCTCGCCCACCAGCTCGGCGAGGGCGGCGCGGCGACGGGCGGTGACCCGGCCGGCGGGCACGCGACCGGCGGGGACGTGCTCTGGGATCCGGACCGGGTCGACGACGACGTCCTCGCGCTGATGTTCGTCTCCTGCCATCCCGTGCTGTCGCGGGAGGCGGGGGTCGCGCTCACGCTGCGGGTGGTGGGCGGGCTGACCAGCGACGAGATCGCCCGGGCCTTCCTGGTCCCGACGGCCACCGTGCAGGCGCGGATCACCCGGGCGAAGAAGACGCTGCAGGCGTCCGGTGTGCCGTTCGCGGTGCCGCCGGCCGAGGAGCGCCGGGAGCGGCTGGGGCCGGTGCTGAACGTGCTCTATCTGATCTTCACCGAGGGTTCGTCGGCCAGTGCGGGCGGTGCGGTGCTCCGGCTCGACCTGGCGAGTGAGGCGCAGCGGCTGGCGCGGGTGCTGAGCCGGCTGATCCCCGGCGAGCCGGAGGTGAACGGGCTGCTCGCACTGCTGGAGCTGACCGCGGCGCGCTTCCCGGCCCGGGTGGGGCCGGACGGCGATCCGGTGCTGCTGGAACGGCAGGACCGGCGGCGCTGGGACCGGTCCGCGATCCGCCGCGGCCGCGCGGCGCTCTCCCGGGCCGCCCGGTCGGGCCGGGGCCTGGGCTTCTACGGGCTCCAGGCCGCGATCGCCGAATGCCATGCGGTGGCGCCGTCGGTCGAGGCGACCGACTGGGACCGGATCGTGCTGCTGTACGAGGCCCTGGGCAGTCTGGCGCCCTCCCCGGTGGTCGACCTCAACCGCGCGGTCGCCCTCTCCATGGCACGGGGCCCCACCGAGGCGCTGGCCGTCGTGGACGGGCTGGTGGCGGAAGGTTCCCTGGCGCATTCACGACTGCTGCCCGCGGTCCGGGGCGAGTTGCTGACCCGGCTGGGGCGGCTCGCGGAGGCGCGGGGGGAGCTGGAGCGGGCGGCGGCACTCTGCGGGAACGAGCGCGAACGGGCCGTACTGGAGCGGAAGCTCGCGGACCTGGACGAGGGTGCGGGGTGACGGACGGACCGGGTCTGTGGCGGGCCCCGCGCCGCCGCCGACCAGGCACACCGGGGCCGTCTCCATCAGGTCCGGGCACGGCCGCGGACATCCGGCCGAACCCGCCGACCACGGGGCCGACTCGCCCCCGCCGGGACGGAACGGCCGCAAGCGGTTTGTTCATGGCCCGGTATCGGGCAGGCGGCAGGGGGGCCTCCCGGGCAAAGCCCCTGGCTACCGGAGTGGGTCACGGGGTACGCTCCGCCGTGATGAATACTTCCTCCCTCCGCAGATTGGGGGCCCCGTCCGCGCAAGGTGAGTGCTGATGCTCACCGAGACCGCGTACGAGGAAACCCGGCTCTCCCTCTGGCGGCGCGTACGTGAATTCGCCGTACCGCCCTCCATGATCGAAACTGCTACCGCCCGCCGCGCTGCCGGTGACTGGGCGGGCTCCTGTGCCGCTGCCGGTTTCGACGTCGACTTCCGCATGCCCGATGTGACCCGCGACTACGGCGGGGAACTGACGGCTCGTCTGCGTGCCGATCTCCGTCGGCTCGCGCCCGATCTGCTGCGCTGGCACATGCCGCGGATCGCTCCCGACGGGCTGCTGCGTCCGGGACTCACCATGGCGCTCGCCCGGTACGGCGCCGCGGCCCGCGACGGCACTTCACCGCTGTATCTGGTGGCCCGCACCCCGCCCGCCTGGGCGGACGCCGGGCAGCGGATCGGTCTGGCGCTCTGGGACCCGTCGTCCCGGACCGGTACCGGCCGTGATCCGCATCCCCGGCCCCATCCGCGGTTCCGTTTCGACCTGCACCGTCACCTCTGGGCGGCGGACCGGTCCGGCGAGCTGCGGAGCCGGGGCGGTTCCGGGCCCGGCGGCACACCCCGGGCAGCGCCCCGGGCGGCCGTTCCGCAGGGGCTCGTACCGGCGGAACTCCTCGGCGCCGCCCACCGGTGGGCCGAAGACGCGGCGCTGCTGCTGCACGCCGACGGTCTGCCGCCGGGGCCCGTTGTCGTACGGCTCGGCGCCCGGCGGCGGCTGGTGCTCCGGCCGGAAGCCGGTGCGCTTCCGGGGACACCGGCCGGAAGCCGGATCGCCGTGGCGGGGCGGCGGGCGACCGGGCTGCCGGTCCTGCCCGAAGCGGCCGTCCGGGTGCCTCCCGACGTGGAGTTGCTGCGGGCCGGGCTGGTCGAAGCCGAACAACTGCACCCGCTGGTCGCCGCAGCGCTCGTACCGGGGCACGCATCCACCCGTCGGGCGGTCATGGCCGATGCCGCGGAGCGGGCACGGCTCGTGGAGTGCCGGGGCGAACTGCACCGGATCGGTCTGGTCGACGGCGTACTGAAACCGCTGGACCACGACGCGGCCGAAATCCGCCGGGAGGAGCTGCTGGCCGCCCTGGAGGGCCCGCCACTGCCCTGTCTGCGGGCCGTCGACGAGGCGTATCGCAGCCCCCACTGCCTGGATGACGTCCGTGAACGGCTGAACCACGGCGACGTCGACGGGGCACTGGCCGTGGTACGGGATCTGCTGGGGCCCGAAGCGCTGCCGCGCCACGGTCCGCTGCGGGACACCCTGCTGACGGCCGCGGAACGGCGGATCGACCACGGCCTGTTCCGGGCGGGGCCGGCGGACCACGCGCCCAAGGGCGACCCCTCCCATGTCCACGGCCGCGGCCTCAGCCGCAGCAGATTCCGGCCCCGCGGACACAGCCGCCGCTGACCTCAGCGGCCGGGTCCTCACCCGATTCACCACCGCAGCGGGCTGCTCGAACACACCCGCAGCGCGCCCCTTTTGCACCCTTTTCCCCTTCCTTGCAGGCAGTCTCCCGATGCCCGGCCGATACCCGGTGCCCCCGGACTCCGCCTCCCCACACACTCCAAGGTGATCGAAGATGACCGTTCTCACCCCGCCCCTCCCGGCCGCACCGCCCGCCCGGGGCACCACTCCGGATCACGGTCCCGAGGACACCGGGCTCGCTGTCGCAGGCGAACTCCTTTCGCTGCTGCGCGACTCCACGACCGAGCCCCGTAGGGACGATCAGCTGGAGGCGCTGGCCCTGGCCGTCGCCGCGGATCTGCCCGTACTGCTCTGGGGTGAGCCGGGGATCGGCAAGACCGCCGCTCTCAACGGGCTCGCCGAGCATCTCGGACTGCCGCTGACCACGGTGATCGCCAGCGTCCACGAGCCTTCGGACTTCGCCGGATTGCCGGTCGTCGGGGACGATCCCGCCGTTCAGGGTGTGCCGATGGCCCCGCCGGACTGGGCCGTCAGGCTGGTCCGGGCGGGCCGGGGACTGCTCTTCCTCGACGAGCTCTCCACCGCGCCCCCGGCGGTGCAGGCGGCCCTGCTCCGGCTGGTGCTGGAGCGGCGGATCGGCGCCCTCCAACTGCCGCCGGGGGTGCGGATCGTGGCTGCGGCCAACCCCCGCTCGTCCGCCGCGGGCGGCTGGGAGCTGAGCCCGCCGCTCGCCAACCGGTTCGTCCATCTCCAGTGGGTGCACGACCACGAGGTGGTGATACGCGGAATGGGCGGGGTGTGGCCGCGGATCACGCTGCCCCCGCTGCGACGCGACGGTCTGCCGGAGGCCGTGGACCATGCGCGGCGCGCGGTCTGCGGGCTGCTGACCGCCCGGCCCGAGCTGGTCCACCGGATGCCCGGGGACGGGGTCCGGCAGAGCGGTGCCTGGCCCTCGCCCCGGAGCTGGGAGTCGGCGCTGCGGCTGATCGCCTTCGCCAAGGCGGCCGGATCCTCGCGGGATGTCCTGTCCCTGCTGGTCAGGGGCGCGGTGGGCGACGGGCCCGGACTGGAACTGCTGGCCGGGCTCGACCGGATGGACCTGCCGGACCCCGAGGACCTGCTGGCCGACCCGGCCGGAGCCGTACTGCCGGAGCGGGGCGATCTGCGGCGCGCGGTGCTCGACGGGGTGGTCGCGGCGGTCCGCAACCGGCCGGAACGGGAGCGCTGGAACGCGGCCTGGGCGGTGCTGGCCCGCGCGCTGGAGACCGGGGCCCCGGATCTCGTGGTGGTCCCCGCGACCACTCTGGCCGCCCAGCGCCGGGACGACTGGGACGTACCGGAGACCGTCGAACGGCTGGCGGAGGTGGTGTCGCTCTCCCGGCGGGCCGATCGCGCCGCGGGCACGGCAGCGGCGTCCACGGCCCGCCGATGAGGGCGACGCAGGCGGGACCGGACGCCCCGGCGGTCCTCGACCGGGAGAAGCTGTACGCCGCCCGGCTGCACGCGGCCCGGGTACGGCCCTATCTCGCGACCGCCCTGTTCGCGCTGCATGTGGTGGAGGAACGGCGGGTGTCGACGATGGCCGTCGACCGCTATTGGCGGTGCTATGTCTCCCCGGCGTACGTGGCCCGAAGTTCGCCGCTGGAACTGGCGGCGGTCTGGGTCCACGAGGTCTCCCACCTGCTCCGGGACCACCACGGCCGCGGCGAACGGCTTGCCCGGCAGAAGGGGCTGACCGGCCGGGGCGACCGGCTGCGGATGAACATCGCAGCGGACTTCGAGATCAACGACGACACCTTCGACGACGAACTCCCCTGCCCCGAGGACGCCGTGCAGCCCCGGATGCTGCGGCTGCCGGAAGGGCAGCTGATGGAGGAGTACGTACGGCAGTTCGGGCTCGGGGCGGTGGACGAACGGCTCGTCTGGCTGGACTGCGGCAGCGGCTCCGACGGCCTCGACCGTGAGTGGGAACTGGGGCCCGACGGCGCGGACGGCCTCGCCCCGCACGAGCGGGACGCGGTCCGGTTCCGGGTGGCGGAGGGCATCAATGGCCGGCCCGGCCCGGCCCCGCGCTCCTGGCGGCGCTGGGCCGAGGAGGCGTTCCATCCGCCGCAGCCGTGGCGGGAGCTGCTGGGCTCGGCCGTCCGCTCGGCGGCATCCGGCCCCGGGGTCGGGGAGGACTACACCTACGGCCGGCCCGCGCGCCGCTCGGCGGGCCTCCCCGGGGTGGTGCTGCCGAGCATCCGGCACCGGCCGCCCCGGGTCTCGGTGATCGTCGACACCTCGGGTTCGGTCAGCGACGCCGAACTGGGCAGCGCCCTGCTCGAAGTCTCGGCGATCGTCCGGACCCTGGGCGGCCGCCGAGACCTGGTGACGGTGGTGTCCTGCGACGCGGCGGCCCGGATCGCCCACCCCCTGTGCGAGGCGGAGGGCCTTCCGCTGGTCGGCGGCGGGGGCACGGATCTGCGGACCGGCTTCGCCGCGGCGCTGTCCGCGTATCCGCGACCGGATGTGGTCGTCGCCCTGACGGACGGCCAGACCCCATGGCCGTCGTCACCCCCGGGGTGCCGGACGGTGGTGGGGCTGTTCGCCCGGAGCGGCGGGGCCGAGGACGATCCGTACTACACGCCGGTCCACCCGCCCGACTGGGCACGGGTGGTGAGGATCGGCCCGGTATGAGTCCGTCGCAACGCCGCCCGCACGGCGCGAGGGCCCGGCGAACCGACACCGGCTGTCGGCGCGGACCGTCCCCTTCGAGCGGCTGCGGACGTCGATAGCGTCGGCGCGGTGAACACCGACACGATCACCACCGACTCTGCGGATGCCGAGCGCCTCCGGAACGCCCTGGTCGACCGGATCCGGGCGAACGGACACGCCCGCACCGCAGCCGTCGAGAACGCCCTGCGGGCCGTCCCGCGCCATGTGTTCGTGCCCGAGGCGTCACTCGAAGACGCCTACGCCAACGCGCCGGTGCACATCAAGTACGACACCGAAGGCACCTCCATCTCGTGCGCCTCCCAGCCGGGGGTCGTCGCCCTCATGCTGGACCAGGTCGACCTCCGGCCCGGCGACCGCGTCCTGGAACTCGGCGCCGGAAGCGGCTACAACGCCGCACTTCTCGCGCACCTGGTCGGTGAGGCCGGACACGTCACCACCCTTGATGTCGATGACGACCTCGTGGAGGGCGCCCGCGCCCACCTCGCCGCAGCCGGGATCACCAATGCCGAGGCCGTGACCAGGGACGGGGCCCTCGGATACGCGGAGGGAGCACCGTACGACCGGATCATCGCGTACGAACAGCGCGACGGCCGGTGAGTCTCCCTCGGCAGTGAGATGAACACCTTCATGCCGCTCCGGCGCGGCATCGCCGACGACGACCGCCGTGTCGTCCCGCTCAGCGCCGACTCCACCGTCCGGCTCCAGGCCCCCGCCGGCCAGTACATCGACACCGGCGCGGACGCCCTCGCCCGCGTTCTGGAGCAGCCGCGCACCGAGGAGTGGACCGGGGTGACGGTCCGCGCCATGGAGTCACCGGAATGGATGGAGCTGTTCCTCACCTGCTCTCTGCCCTCCGGACTGATCCGCATGCTCTTCCCCCAGAGCGCCAAGGGCGGCCTGCTGACCGAGGACCCCTACCCCTCGTCCACCGCGGCCGTCGAGAAGGGAGCCGTCACCTACCTGGCCCGGCGGCTGCTGGAGAAGAGGACCCCGGAGGGCGGCAAGCTCTGGGAGTTCGGCGTCATCGGCCACGGCCCCGGCAGCGACGAGCTGGCCGCGACGGTCGCCCGCACGGACTCACCGCCCAGCGCTGGTCGATCCGGCCGACACCGCCGTACGGAAGGCCGACCAGGGTCTGGCGTCGGCCGTCTACAACCAGGCCGCGCTCATCGCCTCCGACCCCGGCCTTCCCGACCTGGCGCACAAGCCGCACGGCGAACTCAGAGCAGCCCTGCGCTCCGGCGGCAAGGTGATCCGGGACAGCCTCGTACTCCAGTGATCGGCGTCGATGGCCCGGCTCCGATCCCGTACCGGATCTGCTGATCCGTTGAGGGAGGTCTCGGAGATCGACTACGCATCCGCTCACACCGGACCCCGCGGCGGGCACGGAAACGCGGTCGGGCCAGGGGGTACGCATTGGATAGGATGCAATCGGCCTGCAGGACCATACCGTCACGCTCCGTGTGCGACCGGTGTGCGGTGACGGGCCTCGCAATCGACTCCATTGCCCGTGCGGCCACCGGGCCCGCGGCGGTAGACACTGGGAGCATCCAACGATGACTCGGCACTTGATCACCAGCGCGCTTCCCTATATCAACGGGATCAAGCACCTGGGGAACATGGTCGGGTCCATGCTCCCGGCGGATGTATACGCCCGTTATCTGCGGCAGCGCGGTCACGAGGCCCTCTACATCTGCGCCACGGACGAGCACGGTACCCCGGCCGAGCTGGCCGCCAAGGATGCCGGGCTGCCGGTGGCCGAGTTCTGTGCGCAGCAGCACGACGCGCAGAAGGCGATCTACGACGGCTTCGGGCTCCGGTTCGACTACTTCGGCCGCAGCTCATCCGAGCAGAACCGAGAGATCACCCAGCACTTCGCCCGCAAGCTCCACGAGAACGGTTTCATCGAGGAGCGTGCGATCCGGCAGGTCTTCTCCATCGCCGACGACCGGTTCCTTCCGGACCGCTATATCGTCGGCACCTGCCCGTACTGCGGTTACGACAAGGCCCGCGGCGACCAGTGCGAGAACTGCACCCGGGTCCTCGACCCGACCGACCTCATCGAGCCGCGCTCCGCGATCAGCGGCAGCAGCGAGCTGGAGGTCCGGGAGACCAAGCACCTCTTCCTCCTCCAGTCGAAGCTGGACGGCGAGGTCGAGGCGTGGATCGACGAGTGCAGCGGCGACTGGCCGCATCTGGCTTCCTCCATCGCCCGCAAGTGGCTGACCGAGGGCCTGCACGACCGGTCGATCACCCGCGATCTGGACTGGGGTGTTCCGGTCCCGGCGGACACCTGGCCCGAGCTGGCCGCCGAGGGCAAGGTCTTCTACGTCTGGTTCGACGCCCCCATCGAGTACATCGGGGCGACGAAGGAGTGGGCGGACCTGGAGCCGGAGACCCGCGACTGGAAGTCGTGGTGGTACGAGGCGTCCGACGTCCAGTACACCCAGTTCATGGCCAAGGACAACGTCCCGTTCCACACGGTCATGTTCCCGGCCAGCCAGATCGGCACCCGCGAGCCGTGGAAGCGGGTCGACCACGTCAAGGCCTTCAACTGGCTGAACTACTACGGCGGCAAGTTCTCCACGTCGCAGCAGCGGGGCGTCTTCACCGACGCCGCGCTGGAGCTGCTGCCCGCCGACTACTGGCGCTACTTCCTGCTGGCGCACGCCCCCGAGTCGGACGACACCTCGTTCACCTGGGAGCTGTTCGCCTCGTCCGTCAACAAGGACCTGGCGGACACCCTCGGCAACTTCGTCAACCGGGTGCTGTCCTTCTCCCGCAAGCGGTTCGGCGACGCCGTTCCCGAGGGGAAGGCGGCGGGCGCGCCCGAGCAGGCGCTGGGCGAGGAGATCGCCCGGCTGCTCGCCGAGTACGAGGGGCAGCTGGAGGCGCGCCAGTTCCGCAAGGCGACGCAGGCGCTGCGGGCGCTGTGGAGCGCGGGCAACTCCTATCTGGAGGAGAAGGCCCCCTGGCTGGAGATCAAGGCCGATCCGGAGGCCGCGGCGCTGACCCTGCGGACCGCGATGAACCTGATCCACCTGTACGCGGTGGTGTCCGAGCCCTTCATCCCGTCGTCCGCGCGGGCCATGCGCGAAGCGTTCGAGCTGGCCGGGGACGATGCGACGTGGGTGAGCGCCGACGAGGCCCGGGCGCTGTCCGCGGTGCCCGCCGGGACCGCGTTCACCGTTCCCCCGGTGCTCTTCGCCAAGATCACCGATGAGGACCTGGAGGCCTGGCGCGAGCGCTTCGGCGCCCAGTAGGCAGACGGAGCGCGGGAGCCGCCGGTCCGGACGGGCCGGCGGCTCCCGTGTTTCCGCGCTCCGGGCCGGGGCCGTAACGGAGGGCGGACGGCGCCGGTCCTCAGCCCATCAGCTCCGCGCAGCCGTACTTCTTCGACCGGCCGTCGCCCGTCTGCACGGTGACCCGGACGGCGTCGGTACGGACCTTTCCGCCGCTGAGGACGGCGCGCGAGCGGGCGATGCTGCACACCAGCTGTCCCAGCAGATTCCGGTCCTCGACCGAGCTCAAGGAGAGGGTGATGTGGGGGACGCTCACGTACACCTGGCCGTTGCTGAGCTTGGCGCCGATGCGGAGGCTGTAGTCGTCGGCCCCCACCAGCGTGGTGAGCCCGGCCTCGGTTTCCGGCTTGTTCGGTCCCACCAGCAGGCCCTTGATGACACCGTTGGGGTCCTCGACGCTCTCGTTCCTGGTCGCGGGGCGGGGGACCGCCTCCAGCCGCCCCTGCTGGGAGACGAAGTAGAGGCGGTGGCCGGTGGTGAGCCCGCCGACGGACTCCCCGCCGTCGAGTACACCGGTGGGGCGGACCCCGCAGCCCGTGAGGAGGGCCGCGGTCAGGACCGTCGCCGTCAGCGCCACGGTCCGGCGCGGCGGTTTCATGGGGTCTCCTCGGGGGCGGGGCGACGGGGCAGCCGCAGGGTGAACACCGCTCCGCCCCCGGGCCGGTTGGCCGCTTCGACGGTGCCGCCGTGCAGCCGGGCGTTCTCCAGGGCGATGGCGGTGCCCAGTCCGCTGCCCTCGGAGCGGGTGCGTGCCGCGTCGGCCTTGTAGAAGCGGTCGAAGACGTGGTCGAGGGCTTCGGGCGGCAGGCCGGGGCCGCGGTCGGTGACCTCGACGGTGACCGTGTCGCCCGCGGGACCGGCGCTCAGGGTGACGGTCACGGGCGGGGCGCCGTGCCGGAGCGCGTTGCCGACGAGATTGGCGACGATCACATCGACGCGCCGCCGGTCGATCCGGGCCGTGATTCCGGGCGGGAGTACGGTCTCCACCCGGTCGGTCCAGTTCCGCAGGGCGAGCGTGGCACGGACGGCCTCCGCGAGATCGGTCCCGGCGAGGTTGAGCCGTGCCGCGCCGGAGTCGAAGCGGGACATCTCCATCAGATCGTCGACGAGCCGGGCGAGCCGGGCGGTCTCGGCGCTGACCGTACGGGCGGCGTGGGCGGTGTCCGGCGGCAGGGAGGACGCGTCCTCGTCGAGGACGGTGGCGACCATCGTCATCGCGGCGAGCGGGGTGCGCAGTTCGTGCGACACATCGGCGACGAACCGTTTCGCCCGTTCGTCCTGGGCGCGGAGTTCGTCGATGGACGCTTCCAGGGCGCTCGCCGCCTTGTTGAAGTCCCTCGCCAGATCGGCCAGCTCGTCCCGGCCGCGCACCCGGACCCGGGAGGTGTAGTCGCCGGCCGCATGCCGCCGGGTGGCCCGCCCCAGTTCGCGTACCGGACGGAGCACGGTTCCGGCGGCCAGCAGGCCGAGGACGGCGGCGAGCAGGACGACGGGCAGGATCCCGTCGCGTACCGCGTCGGCGACGCCCGTCGTGGCGTCCAGCTCCGCCTGCAGGGAGGTGACGGCGAAGACCTCCAGACCGGAAGGCGCCTCCGGGGTGCCGGGGTCGGTGGCATCGAGGGTGACGGGGGTGCCGACGGCGAGATAGGGGCTGCCGCGCCACTCCACGCGCTGGAGGCTCATTCCGTTGTGGTTCTGCACCCGCTGGAGCAGGTCGGGGGTGATCCGGGTCCGGTCGGCGGACCGGTCGGACGCGGCCGTCAGGGTCCGGTACCGGGCCACGACCAGGGTGTCGTCTCCGAGCCCCTCGGCAATGCGGCGCGCGAACCCACTGAGGGAGACCTCGTCGGCGGGGACGTCGAAGTCCGCGACGGCCTGCTCGACACGGTTCCTGAACTCCGTCTGGACCGCGTCCTGTTTCCGTTCCAGCACGGCGTTGCGGGATTCGCGGTACGCGAGCGCGGTGGCGGTGACCCCGCTGACCAGGGCGATCAGGACGAAGGCGACGACGAGCCGGGTACGGAGTCCGCCGAGGCGGCGCAGGGCCCGCAGGGTGGGACGGAGCACGGTCACACCGGCCCGAAACGGTAGCCGAAGCCCCGTACCGTCTGGATGTAGCGCGGCCGGGCGGGCAGGTCCTCGATTTTGGCGCGGAGTCTGCCGACCGCGGCGTCCACCAGCCGTGAGTCGCCGAGGAAGTCGTGGTCCCAGACGGATTCCAGCAGCTGTTCGCGGCTGAAGACCCGGCCCGGGGACGCGGAGAGTTCGAGGAGCAGCCGCAGCTCGGTGGGCGGCAGGGCGATGGCGGTCCCGCGTTTGACGACGGTCAGCCCGGCCCGGTCGATGCCGAGTCCGGCGTGGTCCTCGCCCTGGGCCGACCGGGACGGTTCGGCCCGGCGCAGCGCGGCACGGATCCTGGCCTCCAGGACGGCGGCGGTCACCGGTTTGACCACGTAGTCGTCGGCGCCCGCCTCCAGACCGTGCACGATGTCGCTGTCGTCGCCGCGCGCCGTCAGCATGATCACCGGCAGGGTGGAACCGCCTGCCCGTAGCCGACGGCATACCTCGAAGCCGTCCATTCCGGGCAGCATCAGGTCCAGTACGGCGAGTTCGGCGGCCGGGCCCGCCGGGTCGGCCAGCAGGGCGAGGGCGGCCTCCCCGGTGGCGGCCGTGGAGACGTCGTAGCCGTGGCGGCGGAGCACCAGCTCCATGCCGTCGCGCACGGAAACGTCGTCCTCGATCAGCAGTACATGGGGCATGGAGCCGATTATGCGCGACGGTTTTCCCTGTTCAGACCCGGCGGAGAAGGTCCGGCAGGGGTTCGCGCGCATTGTTACGTGTTCATCATGCGGCGATGGACCGGTCACCATACGGGCGGCCGACGGTGGTCCGAATGACGATCCGTACCACCTCCCGCGGCACCGCCCGGCGCCGGTTCGCCGCGCTCGCCGCCGCTCCCCTGCTCTCCCTCGCGGCCGCCTGCGGCGGCGGCGAAGGAGTCCGCGACCACGGTTCCGACGAGGTCGCCTCCGTACCCGAAGCGACCGCTCCGGACGCGGCGCCCGCCGGGAAGCCGAGCACCGCACCGACCGCAGCCGAGGGCAAGAGCGCCTTCTACGACGCGCAGATGGTGTACGTCCGCTGCATGCGGACCAAGGGCGGTTCCCAGGACTTCCCCGATCCGAAGCTGAGCGGCTATCTCGACTGGTCCAAGATCAACAAGGTGAGGGATCCGAAGGGGGACGGCTCCGACACCAAGGGCGGCCGCAACGGCGTCTGCGGGCCCGAGCTGCTGGCCGCCATGAATCTGGAGCCGAAGCGCGACAAGCAGAAGGACTACGAGTCGATGCTGGCGCACGCCGTCTGTATGCGCGACAACGGCGTCAGCAAGTTCACCAATCCGGTCATGTCCGGCGGCGGGGTGATGCCCGGCGGTGACCCGAACCCGGTGAACCCGCAGCTCGACGTCGAGTCGCCGGCCTACGAGCGGGCCCGTGAGGCGTGCAAGGGCAAGCTGCTCGAAGGCCTGGACGGGATGCAGTAGATGAGGCGTCGTACCGCAGTCCTCACCGCCGGTGCCGTGGCGGCCGCGGCGCTGGGAGCGGGTTTCCTGGCGTACGGCGGCGACTCCGGCGCCGACGGCGGCCGGGGGAAGCAGCCGCCCGCCACGACCACGATCACCCGGGCCGACCTCGTCCTGTCCACCACCGTCGACGGAAAGATCGACTTCGCCCAGCGCCGTCCGGTGAAGTCCGCGGTGCCGGGGACGGTGACGGTCGCGGCCCGGGAGGGCTCCCGGGTCACCCGCGGCGAAGCCCTGTACGAGCTGGACGACAAGCCGGTCAGCCTGCTGTACGGCCCGGTCCCGGCGTTTCGCGAGATGAAGCCGGGCGACCGGGGCAGCGACGTCCTCCAGCTGGAGCGGAATCTCGTCGCGCTCGGCCGGGGCGCCGGGATCTATGTCGACCCCCGGTACGACGAGGCGACGGCGGCCGCGGTCAAGGAGTGGCAGAAGTCGCTCAACCGGACACCGACCGGCCGGGTCGGCAAGGGGGACGTCGTGTTCCAGCCCGGCGAGGTGACCGTCGTCCGGGCCGATGCGGCCCTCGCCGACCAGGTGGGACCGGACACGCCCGTCCTCACGGTGGCTTCCACCAGGCCCGTGGTCCGGGCGCAGCTCGAACCGGCCGATGTGTCGCTGACCGCGCCCGGCACCAGGGTGGAGGTCACCCTGCCCGGCGGTGCCGTCCGGAAGGGCAAGGTGGCCGGGACGGTCCGTCCGGAGGAGACCGGTGAGGGCACGCCGGAGAACGGCATCACCGTGGAGATCACCCTGAACGGCGGCGCCTCCGGCGTCTCCCGCGAGGACACGACACGGAGCGCGAGTGTGAAGTTCGTCAGCGAGAGCCGGGAGAACGTCCTGACGGTCCCCGTGGAGGCGATCGTCGCCCTGCGCGGTACGGACGGCGGCTACGGCCTCCAGCTGGTGGAAGGCGGAACGACCCGGATGGTGCGGGTGGAGACCGGGATGACGGCGGACGGCCGGATCGAGGTCAGCGGGCCGCTCGTCAAGGAAGGACTGAAGGTCGGGGTGGCCGCGGAATGAGCGCCGTCTCGTCGGGTCCGGCGCCCGTGGTGGAACTGCGCGGCGTCGTCAAGGAGTACGCGGGCGGGGTGCAGGCCCTGCGCGGCGTGGACCTCACCGTGCATCAGGGCGAACTCGTCGCGATCGTCGGCCCTTCGGGCTCCGGCAAATCGACGGTGCTGAACGTCATCGGCACCCTCGACGCGCCCACCGCGGGCACGGTCAGGGTCGCCGGATACGACGTGGGCGCCCTGTCCGACGCCCAGTTGTCCGCCCTGCGCGCCCGCCGTATCGGCTTCGTGTTCCAGCACTTCCATCTGGCGGCGGGCCGTGATGCCGTCGACAACGTCGCGGACGGCCTGCTGTACGCGGGCGTCCCGCGGGCCCGGCGGCGCGACCGGGCCCGGGAAACCCTGGAACAGGTCGGCCTCGGCCACCGACTGGGGCACCGGCCCGCGGAGCTGTCCGGCGGTGAGAAACAGCGCGTCGCCATCGCCCGGGCGCTGGTCGGCGGCCCGGAGCTGCTGCTCGCGGACGAGCCGACCGGCGCCCTGGACTCCGCCTCCGGGCAGGTCGTGATGGAGCTGCTGCACGAGCTGAACGCGGCGGGCACCACGATCTGCGTGATCACGCACGACCAGGAGATCGCGGACTCGCTGCCGCGCCGGGTCCGGTTCCGGGACGGTGCCGTCGTGTCCGACGTCCGTACCGGGGAGAACGCCCGTAGCGGGGAAGACATCCGCACCGGGGAGGACGTCCGTAGCGGAGAGGTGGTCCCCCGATGAGCGCTCCGGACCGCGGGCGGCCCCGGCTCCGGCCCTCCCGGCTGCCGCTCCGCGACATCCTCGGCCTGGGCGCCGTCGGGCTGCGGGCCCGCCGCGCCCGGGTGGTCCTGTCGGCCCTCGGGATCGCGATCGGGATCGCCACCATGGTCGCGGTGGTCGGCCTCTCCCACTCCAGCAAGGCGGATCTGATGGCCCGGCTGGACCGGCTGGGCACCAATCTGCTGACCGTGGAGGCGGGCGAGAACGTGCAGGGCAAACCCGCGCAGCTCCCTAAGTCGGCAGTGGCGATGGTCGAACGGATCGGCCCCGTCCAGCACGCCACGGCGACGGGCGATCTCGACGTCAGGGTCCGGCGCAGCGACGTCGTACCGGAGGAGCGGACGCCCGGGGTCACCGCCCAGGCGGCCCGGACGGATCTGCTGACCGCCCTCAACGCCCGGATCGGCGAGGGCGTCTGGCTGAACCGGGCCAACGAGCGGCTGCCCGTGACCGTGCTCGGTTCGGTCGCCGCCCGCCGGCTGGGGGTGACCGCGCCCGGCGAGCGGATCGTGATGGACGACGTGGACGTCGTCGTGGTCGGCATCCTGCGGCCGGTGGAGCTGGTGCCGACCCTGGACCGGGTGGCACTGGTGGGTTTCCCGGCCGCCGAGAAGTACCTCCGCTTCGACGGGCGGCCGACCACGGTCTTCGAACGCTCCCCCGACGAGACGGTCGACGAGGTGCGGGCAGTGCTGGCCCGTACGGTCAGCCCCGGCGAACCGGGGGCCGTCAAGGTCTCCCGTCCCTCGGACGCCCTGGCGGCGAAGGCGGCCACCGACCGGGGTCTGACCACGCTGATGCTCGGTCTGGGGGCGGTGGCGCTGCTGGTCGGCGGGGTCGGCGTGGCCAACACCATGGTCGTCTCGGTCCTGGAGCGGCGCCGGGAGATCGGGCTGCGCCGGGCGCTCGGCGCCACCAGGAACGCGATCCGGCTGCAGTTCCTCACCGAGTCCCTGCTGCTGTCGGCGCTCGGCGGTGCGGCGGGCGCGGCCCTCGGCACGGCGGCCACGTTCGGTTTCGCCTTCGTCCAGGGCTGGACCGCCGTGGTGCCGGTGTGGTCCGTGGCGGGCGGGTTCGCGGCGACGCTGTTCATCGGTGTGCTGGCGGGTCTCTATCCGGCGGTACGGGCGTCGAGGCTGCACCCCACGGTCGCCCTCAACGCCTCCTGAGAACACGTCCCGGGACGGACGTCCCCGGGGCCGCGGCGGCAGGTCAGCGCGCGGCGGCCCCGGGGGCGGCGTACCGGCGTCGGCTGCGGAGCATGCCCTCGTCGGAGAGGGTGAACACATCGACGAAGTCGACCTGCTGGGGGCTGACCCGGCCGATCGCGACCACGCAGTCGCCGGAGGCCACGATGCGGTCGATGTCGTGGCGGCAGCCCAGCGCCGGTGCCTCGGGGCGGGCGTCCTCGTCGAGCAGGGAGAGATAGCCGTCCACGTCACCGCTGTCGAGATAGTGGTAGGCCAGCCGCACATGGTCGACCCCGGAGTCGGTGATCAGGCGGCTCGGCAGCAGCTTCCTCGGGTGGCGACTGTTCATGGCACGTCCTTTCCTACGACCGCCCCGCGGACGGGCGGAAGCTGCTACCACCGTGCCCCGGCGGCGTAACCCCCGCCTATCGCGCCCCTATCGCCACCATGGAATCTGCACACCGTTTACAACAGTGGAGATGATCGGGAAAACTGTCCGCACACGTCTTGCGCGTCGGTTCGGCACGGATCTGTTGGTCGGACGTGTTCCTTGCTGGGAGAGACTGTGGACTTATCGCCCGGCGAGGCTCGTCGGACCCCTGACAGCGTGGTCTTCCGCATCCTCGGACCGCTCCATGTGCAGGGTCCGGACGGTCAGGTGCGGATTCCGCCCGGGCGTCAGGAGGTGATCCTCGCCGCGCTGCTGCTGGAGGCGAACCGTGTCGTCAGCACCGACTATCTGGTGGATCTGATCTGGGAGGACGAACCCCCGGACACCGCCAGGACCCAGGTGCAGATCTGTGTGTCACGGCTGCGGAAGCTGTTCGCCGGGCGGTCGGTCGCCGCGGCCATCACGACCCGGCCGCCCGGCTACGTCCTCACGACGGAGGACGGCTCGGTCGATGCGGCGCTGTTCGCCCGGTGGATCGGTGATGCCCGGCTGGTCGGAAAGCGGACCGGGGGCGCGGCCGACGCGGTGGAGCTGCTGCGGTCGGCGGGCGGGCTGTGGCAGGGGAACTGTCTCAGCGGCCTGGCCAGCGAGAAGCTGCGCAGCAAGGCCCGCCAGTTGGACGAGGAGCGGCTGACGGCGGCCGAGCACCGGATCGACCTGGAGCTGGAGCTGGGCCGGCACCACCAGCTGGTGGGAGAGATCCAGCTGCTGGTGCACGAGCATCCGCTGCGGGAGCAGCTGCGCGGGAAGCTGATGCTGGCGCTGTACCGGTCGGGGCGGCAGGCCGAGGCCCTGGACGTCTACCGGCTCGGCCGGGAACTGCTGGTGGAGGAGCTGGGTCTGGAGCCCGGCGGTGAGCTGCGGAGCCTGAATTCGGCGATCCTCGCCGGGGAGGTGCCGCCGCCGCGGCTGGCCGGACCGCAGCCGGACGGACGGGCCCGGCAGCCCGGGACCGCGGGTCCGGGGGCGGCGGAAGCGGGCGACGGCGCGGAATCGCCGCAGGTGTTACCGGGTTCGGCGGACCTTCCGGCCGTCCGGGAGCCGGCCGAGGCGGAGGCGGCCGGCGGACCGCGGACGGCGGAAGCCGGGCCCCGCCCTGCCGCGGCCGATCCCGCCGGGGCCCCCGGGCCCGCGGCCGAGGTACCGCGCCAGCTTCCCTCCGACACCGCGGACTTCACCGGTCACGGCGCCCGGATCGCGGATATCGAGCGGACCCTGCTGGGCCCGCGCGAGCGGCGGGCCGTGGGCCTCGTCGTGATCGTCGGCAAACCGGGTACGGGAAAGTCGACACTGGCCACCCATATCGCGCACCGGGTGGGCGAAACGCACTTCGCCGACGGTCAGCTCTACTGCGATCTGCGCGGTACGAGCGGCGCCCCGGCGACCGCCGGGGAGGTCCTGGGCCGGTTTCTGCGCGCCCTCGGCATCCCCGGGCCCGTCATTCCCGAATCCCCCGACGAGCGCGCCGAGATGTACCGGACCCTGCTCGGGTCCCGGCGGGTCCTGGTGGTGCTGGACGACGCCGCGTCCGAAAGCCAGGTCCGGGCGCTGCTGCCGGGCGCCGGGAGCTGTGCGGTGCTGGTGACCAGCCGGGTGCGGATGACGGGGCTGCCGGGGGCGCACCGGGTGGAGCTGGATGTGCTGGAGACCGAGGAGGCGCTGGAGCTGCTGGTCCGGGTGATCGGCGAGGAGCGGGTGGCGGGTGAGGAGGTCGCGGCGCAGGCGCTGATCCGGACCGTCGGCGGGCTGCCGCTGGCACTGCGGATCGTGGCCGCCCGGCTGGCGGCCCGCCCGCACTGGACGCTGGCGTCGATGGTGCACCGGCTGGCGAACGAGCGGCACAAGCTGGACGAACTCACGCACGGCGAGATGACGATGCGGGCGAGCCTGTCGCTGACGCACGACGGGCTGGGGCCCGGGGACCGGCAACTGCTGCGGCTGCTGAGCCTGGCGCAGGGGCCGAGCCTGCCCGGCTGGCTCGCCGGGGCGCTGCTCGACGACCGCCGTCCCTTCCCTTCCGATCTGCTGGAACCGCTGGTCGACGTGCAGATGCTGGATGTGGTCGGGATGGAGTCGACGGGCGGCTTCCGCTACCGCTTCCACGAGATCATCCGGGTGTTCGCCCGGGAGCAGCTGGCCGCGCACGACGATCAGGCGACCCGGTCGGCGGCGCTGGACCGGATGCTCGGCTGCTGGATGGCGCTGGCCGAGGAGGCCCACCGCCGGGTCTACGGCGGTGACTTCACCGTGCTGCACGGATCGGCGCCCCGCTGGCTGCCGCCCGCCGCCCATGTGGACGAGCTGCTCGCCGATCCGATGGAGTGGCTGGACAGCGAGCACGCCAATCTGGTGCAGGCGGTGGAGCACGCGGCGGCCGAGCAGCTCGACGAGGTGTGCTGGGATCTGACGACGACGCTGGTCACGCTCTTCGAGACCCGCGGCTATCTGGACCACTGGGAGCGTACGCACCAGCTGGCGCTGCGGACGGCGCGGTCGGCGGGCAACCAGCGGGGCAGTGCGGCCGTACTGGCGTCGCTCGGTTCGCTCTATCTCAGCCGCAGCCAGTACGAGGAGTCGCGGACCGCGCTGACGACGGCACTCGGGTTGTTCACCGAGATGGAGGACCGGCAGGGGCTCGGTCTCTGCCATCGCGATCTGGCCCTGGTGGAACGGTTCCTCGGGCATGAGTACGAGGCCCTGGAGCTGTACGACCGGGCGCTGCGCGATTTCGACGCGTCGGGCGATGTGGTGGGGCGGGCCATCGTGCTGACACAGAGCGCGCAGATCTGGATGCTGCGGGGGCAGAGCGCGACCGCGCAGAGCAGGCTGGACGAGGCGCTGGGCATCTACCGGCTGGTCGGCTACACCGGGGGCCAGGCACGGGCGCTGCGGCGGGCCGGTCAGCTACGGCAGCAGCAGGGTGAACTGGGGGCTGCGGTGGCGACGTTCACCGAGGTCCTGGAGCTGTGCCGGGACAGTGGGGACGTGATCGGGGAGGGCCATCTGCTGCGGGATCTGGGGCTGGCGCACGCCAGGATGGGTCAGCACGCGGCGGCGCGGGACTGTCTGGACCTGGCGCTGGGCATCCGGGAGCGGATCATGGATCACGGCGGGGCGGCGCTCGTACGGCTGGACCTGGCGAAGCTGCTCGCTTCGGACGGCGGGCCAGGTGACCGGGACCGCTCGCGGGATTTGCTGCGGAGCGCGGTGCGGGCCTTCAGGGACCGCCGGATGGAGCCGGAACTCGCGGAGGCGCAGAAGCTGCTGGCGGGTGGCTGAGCGGAGCCGGTTCGGGATTCAGTCCCAGGGGTCGTTCACGGCGATCCTTCCCGAGGTCGTGGGCGTGCGGGGCGGTGGTGTCCGCGGCGGGCGTTCAGTCCCAGGGATCGTTCACGGCGATCAGTCCCAGGGGTTGTTGATGTGGGAGGGCGTGGGGGTCGGCGTGGGCGCCGGGACCGGTCCGGCCTCCTGCACCGAGGCGGAGACGGCGCCCGCCGGGGCCCCTTCACCGGCCAGGGCCGCCTGGGTGCCGAGGAAGGCGGCGCCGGCGAGGGCGGCGGTGACGGCCGCGGTGCGCAGGGCGTGGGCGAGAGCCATGACCTGTTCCCTTCTGTCGGGGTGTTCCCGCTGGTGGCGGGGCGTTTCCTGCTGATGGACACCACGTTAGGAAGAGGGGGAATCGCCGGACCGGCCGTGCTCCTATCGCCCGGCTATCACGGGCGAGGGGGGCTATCACCGCCCGGGTCCCGGGCGGGAATCGCCTCGGTCCCGTGGGCACCGGCCGGCCCGTGCGCCCCACCGTCACCAGGAGTACGGGCCGTTGGCCGGGCCGGGGTACGGCTCGGGCCGGGTGGCCCCGCCGGGGTGATAGCGGGCCGGGGCCCCTGCGGCCGCGGTCCCTGGCGGGCTGGGCGGCGACGGGATGGTGGCGCGATAGCGGGGTGCCGACGATGGGACGTGTCCCTCCCCACCCCGTACAGGGAGCGCCCATGAACCCCGCACCGTTCGCAGAGACCGTCACGGATTCACAGGTCGGAGCCCTGATCCGGGCCCATCGGCTGCGTATCGGACTGACCCAGCGCGAGCTGGCCGACCTGTCCACGATCAGCGTGCGGGCGATCCGCGATCTGGAGCACGGCCGGGCCACCCGCCCCCGTACCGACACGGTGCGGCTGATGGCGGACGCCCTGCGGCTGGGGCCCCGGGCCAGAGCCGCGCTGGAGGAGGCCGCGCGGCCGGGCCGCGCGGGCAGAGCCCCGGCGGGGCCCCCGGCCCCGCCGGACGCCCCGAAGCCGCTGGTGGGAAGGGAAACGGAGACCGACACCCTGGTACGGGAGCTGGCCCCGGACGGCGGGGAGCGCCTGGTGCATGTGGTGGGCCTGCCCGGGGTCGGCAAGACCCGGGTGGCGCTGGCCGCGGCGGCGGCACTGCACGGCTCCGGGATGCCGGTGCTGTGGCATGCCTTCGAGGGCGCGGCCCACGACTACGTACCGACGGCCGGGGGGCCGTGGCGGGAGCTGACGGAGCGTCTGGTGTCGGGGCTGTACGCGTCCGGGTTACCGCACCGGGAGCCCGCGGGCGGGGAGTCGGCGAGCGCACTGCTGGGCGAGGGTCCGGTGCTGCTGGTGCTCGACGGCGCCCCGGCGCGGGCCCCGGGCGCGGACCGGCTGACCCGGCTGCTGCACGAGGTGCCGGGGCTGCGGCTGCTGGTGACCTCCGACGAACCGTGGCAGGCCCCCGGTGAACGGCTCTTCCTGCTCTGCCCGCTGCCCGTGCCGTCCGGTGGGGGTGCGCGGGGTGCGGCGGACGGACCGCAGCAGGCGGGCGACGAACGCGAGCCCGCGGTGCGGATGTTCCTCGACCAGGTGCGGCGGGTGCTGGCGGCTCCGGCGGTCACGGCCGCGGACCGGGAGCGGGCGGTACGGATCTGCCGGCTTCTCGACGGCCATCCGGGGGCGCTGTCGGCCGCCGCGTCCTGGCTGGTGGTCTCCGATCTGGCGGCGCTCTGCGACACGCTGGCGGTGGATCCGGCGGCGTTCCTCGACCATCTCGGCGGCCGGGACGACCGGCTCCGGGACTCCCTGTACGGGCGGATCGGCCGACTGCCCGCGGGGCCGCGCGCCGTACTCGACGCACTGTGCGCCGCGCCCGGGCCGGACTCCGCCGCCGAGGGCTTCGGTCTGCCCGCGCTCACCGAGCTGACCGGCGGCAGTCTGCCCGCATGCGGGCGGCTGCTGCGGGAGCTGCTGCTGTCGGGGCTGGTCCGGGCGGCCCATGAGGAGGGCCCGGCCCGCTTCCGGGTGCCCGCGCTGGTACGGGCCCTGGTGAGCGGGGCTCCGGTGGGCGCGCCGCAGGCAACTGCCGCCGTCTGAACTGCTCCCGGAGTGCCGGGAGAACTGCCGCCCGGGGCCGGACGGCGCGGATTGGATGGGCCCAGCGGGTTCCCGGCGGCAGGGGCAGGAGCTACCGATCAGGACCTCGCAGTCGCACCGTATCCGCACGCCGAACCGCCGGACCGCTCCGCCCTACGCGGAGCCGGTCCGCATCCGCCGAGCCGAGCCCGTCGCGCCGTATCCGTCGCGCCGGCCCGTCCCCGAGGAGCGACCGTATGTCCCCCAAGGCATCCGTCAGGCTGCCGCTGTCGGCGGCACAGCGCGAGATCTGGCTGGCCCACACGCTGGATCCGTCCGGCCGCAGCTACAACTTCGGCGAGTACCGGGAGCTGCGCGGCCGGGTCGATCCGGAGCTGGTCCGGGCCGCGTTCCGGCAGCTCGCCGTGGAGACCGACGCGATGCGGATCCGGGGTGTCGGCGCGGACGGCGACGGCCCCTGGCAGACCCTGCACGCCGACCCGGGCGACCAGGAGCCGGCACTGGTGGACCTCAGCGGCGCCGAGGACCCGGCCGCCGCGGCCCGCGACTGGATGGCAGCCGAGCTCGCCCGCCCGTTCGATCTGGCGGCGGACTGGCTGACCCGGCACGCCCTGGTGAAGGCCGGTGAGGAGCTGTGGTTCTCCTTCCTCGGTGTCCACCATCTGGTCAACGACGGCGCCGGGCAGTCCCTGCTGGGCGCCCGGCTGGTGGAGCTGTACGAGGACGCGGCGGCCGGGGAGCCGTGGCGTCCGTCGCCGTTCGGTTCGCTGGCGGAGCTGCTCGCCGAGGAGACCGGGTACCTGGAGTCGCCGCAGGCGGCGGAGGACCGGGCGTACTGGGTCGCGAAGACGGCGGACCCGCCGCCGGCCGCGCGGATCGCCGGGGGGCGCTCGGCGCCCGTACCGCCCGGTTCGCTGCCGTTCGTACGGCGTACGGTGACCCTCCCCGCGACGTACACCCGGCAGTTGCGGGAGGTGGCCCGCGCGCACGGGGCACCGTGGACGAGGGCGGTGATCGCCCTGGTCGCCGCCTATGTCCACCAGGCCTCCGGAACGGACGCCGAGGAGCTGACGCTGGCGCTGCCGGTACGGGCGCGGATCGGGGAGAGGGCCCGCAGCACCCCGGCGATGATGTCGAACATCATTCCGCTGCGGCTGCCGGTGCCCGCGGGCGGCACCCTGGCGGGGCTGCTGGGGGCGGTGGTGACGGAGGTCCGGCAGGGGTTGCGGCGGCAGCGGACCCGGTTCGAGGAGTTCGGCCCGGAGGGCGCGCCCGGGCGGCCGCCGGTCTCGCTGCAGCTGAACATCATGGCGTTCGCACCGGGCATGAGGTTCTTCGGTGTGCCGGCCACCCAGCACAACCTCAGTAACGGGCCGGTGGACGGGCTGGCGGTCGCGGTCTACGACCTGGGGCCGGAGGACGGGCTGCGGATCGACTTCGACGCGGCGCCGGAGTCCTGCGATACGGCCGCCGTCGCCGCGCACCAGGACCGTTTCGTACGGTTCGTGGGCACCGCCCTCGCCGCGCCCGAGGAGCCGCTGTCCGCGCTGGAGCTGATGGACGAGGGCGAGCGGCGGCTCGTGCTGCACGAGTGGACGGGGGTGACGGCTCCGGTCGACGAGCGGCCGCTGACGGAGCGGTTCGAGGAGCAGGCCCGGATCCGCCCCGACGCGATCGCCGTGGTCTTCGGCGAGGACCATCTCACCTACGGCCGTCTGGACACCGAGGCGAACCGGCTGGCCCACCATCTGCGGGACACCACCGGACTGGGCCGCGGCGACCTCGCGGGCATCCTCGTCGACCGCTCACTGCCCCTGGCCACCGCCATCCTCGCCGTACTCAAAACCGGCGCCGCCTACACCCTCCTCGACCCCGACTACCCCGATCTGCGACTCACCGGGATCGCAGCCGACGCCGGGATCGCCGCGCTGGTGACGACGGAGGGGTACGCCCACCGGGTGCCGGGGCCCTGGCCGGTGGTACGGGTCGACTCCGAGGCCCCGGCAATCGCGGAGCGGCCGGGCACTCGCCCGGAATCGGTGCTGACGGGGGACGACTCCGCCTGTGTGATGTTCACTTCGGGGTCGACGGGACGCCCCAAGGGGATCCTCTCCTCCCACCGGAACCTCACCTCCACCGTCACCGGGCAGACCTACTGCACCTTCGGCCCCGGCGAGACCTTCCTCCAATGCTCACCCGTCTCCTGGGACGCCTTCAGCCTCGAATTCTGGGGCGCCCTCCTCCACGGCGGCACCACCGTCCTCCAACCAGGACAACGACCCGAACCCGCCCTCATCGCCCACCTCACCCCCCACCACCACATCACCATGCTCCAACTCTCCTCCAGCCTCTTCAACTACCTCACCGACGAACACCCCACCACCTTCACCACCACCCACACCGTCTACACCGGCGGCGAACCCGCCTCCCCCACCCACATCCACACCCTCCAACAACACCACCCCCACCTCACCATCACCAACGGCTACGGACCCGCCGAATCCCTCGGCTTCACCACCACCCACACCATCCCCCAACCCACCACCAACAACCCCACCACCCAACCCACACCCATCGGCACCCCCCTCACCAACAAACACGCCTACATCCTCGACCACCACCTCCAACCCGTCCCCCCAGGCACCACCGGCGAGCTCTACCTCACCGGCCACGGCATCGCCCACGGCTACCTCACCCAACCCACCACCACCGCCACCCGCTTCACCCCCAACCCCTACGGACCCCCCGGCACCCGCCTCTACCGCACCGGCGACCAAGCCCACTGGGACACCCACGGCAACCTCCACTACACCGGCCGCACCGACACCCAAATCAAAATCCGCGGCTTCCGCATCGAACCCACCGAAATCGAAAACACCCTCACCACCCACCCCCACATCACCCAAGCCACCACCACCCACACCAACAACCAACTCACCGCCCACATCACCACCACCCCCAACACCACCACCACACCCCACGACATCCGCACCTACCTCCGCCAACACCTCCCCGACCACCTCATCCCCACCCACATCACCACCCACCACCAACTCCCCCTCACCCCCAACGGCAAAATCGACAAACGCGCACTGTCCCGGTTCGCCGCTCCCCCGGCCGAGGAGGGCGGACGGACGGCCGGCACTCCGCTGGAGGAGATCGTCTGCGCCCTCTTCGCGGAGGTGCTGGACCTCGCGGAACCGCCGTCCGCGGAAGCCGACTTCTTCACCCTCGGCGGCCACTCCCTGCTCGCCGCCAAGCTCGCCAACCGGCTCTCGTCGGCGCTGGACGCCCCGCTGGGCCTGCCCGACGTCTTCCGCCGGCCCACCCCGGCCCGGCTCGCCGAACAGCTTGCGGAGCTGACCGGACGGGGCGCCGCACCGGCGCCGCCCGCGGTCGCAGGACCGCGGCCCGAGCGGCTTCCGCTGTCCTTCGCCCAGCAACGGCTATGGCTGGTGAACGGGCTCGAAGCCGGGGGGACGGCCTACAACGTCCCCCTGTCGGTCCGGCTGGAAGGGCCGCTGGACCCGGCCGCGCTACGGGCCGCCGTCCGCGATGTGATGGAGCGTCATGAACCGTTGCGGACCCGGATCACCGTCCTGGACGGCGAACCCTGCCAGCTGGTGGACCCGGTGGGAGCGGCACCCTTCGAGGTCCGCGATATCGCCCCGGATGCGGTGGAGCCGGAGCTGACGGCCGCCGCCGGACATGTCTTCGACCTCGCGGCGGAGGCCCCGCTGCGGGTGACGCTGCTGCGCACCGGCCCGGAGTCGGCCGTGCTGCTGGTGCTGCTGCACCACATCGCCACGGACGGGCAGTCGCTGGGCCCGCTGTTCGCGGACCTCTCAGCGGCGTACGCGGCCCGGCTCGCCGGACGGAGCCCCGACCCGGCGCCGATTCCCCTCGCCTACGCCGATCATGCGCTGTGGCAGCGGTCCGCACTGACCGGTCCGGTGCTGGACGGGCAGCTCGCGTACTGGCGGCGGGCCCTCGCGGAGCTGCCGCAGGAACTGGGCCTGGTGCACGACCGGCCCCGGCCGCCGGCCGCCGGGGGGCGCGGCGGTGCCGTGGCGGTGGACTTCGGCGCGGACCTCGGCCGCCGGATCTCCGGGCTGGCCCGCGCCGAACGGTGCACGCCCTTCATGGTGGTGCAGGCGGCGCTGGCCGCCACCCTGACCCGGCTGGGCGCGGGCACCGATATTCCGCTGGGCTCCCCCGTGGCGGGCCGTGCGCACACCGGCCTTGCGGGGCTGGTGGGGTTCTTCGTCAATACGCTGGTGCTGCGGACGGACACCTCCGGCGATCCGGAGTTCCGGGCGCTGCTGCGCCGGGTCCGCGATACGGACCTGGACGCCTTCGCGCATCAGGACGCCCCGTTCGACCTCGTCCTGGAGGCCGTCAATCCGCAGCGGTCACTGGCCCGGCATCCGCTGTTCCAGGTCTGTCTGGCGGTGGAGAACGGTCCGGCGCCGACGCCCGACTTCCCCGGGGTACGGAGCGGACCGGTCGTGCCGGTGGCGACCGGGGCGGTCAAGTTCGACCTGGAGTTCCTGCTGCACACCGGCGGTGCCGACGGCGGGCCGGACGGTCTTGCGGGCACCGTGCTGTACAGCCACGACGTCTTCGAGCGGGCATCCGTCGAGCGGATCACCGGAATGCTGCGGCGGACGCTGGAGCAGGCCGTCGAAGCGCCGGAGCTGCGGCTGTCCCGGCTGGACCCGATGTCCGCGCGGGACCGGCACCGGGTGCTGCACGAGTGGACGGGGGTGACGGCTCCGGTCGACGAGCGGCCGCTGACCGAACGGTTCGAGGAGCAGGCCCGGATCCGCCCCGACGCGATCGCCGTGGTCTTCGGCGAGGACCATCTCACCTACGGCCGTCTGGACACCGAGGCGAACCGGCTGGCCCACCATCTGCGGGACACCACCGGACTGGGCCGCGGCGACCTCGCGGGCATCCTCGTCGACCGCTCACTCCCCCTCGCCACCGCCATCCTCGCCGTACTCAAAACCGGCGCCGCCTACACCCTCCTCGACCCCGACTACCCCGATCTACGACTCACCCGGACCGGGACCGACGCAGGCATCACGGCCCTTCTGACCGCCGGGGAACAGTGCGGCAGACTCACCGGGCCGTGGCCCGAGGTCCCCTTCGACCGCCTCCAGCTGCCGGAACTGCCCGACAACGCGCCGGGCATCGCCATCGGCCCCGAGGATCCCGCCTGTGTGATGTTCACTTCGGGGTCGACGGGACGCCCCAAGGGGATCCTCTCCTCCCACCGGAACCTCACCTCCACCGTCACCGGGCAGACCTACTGCACCTTCGGCCCCGGCGAGACCTTCCTCCAATGCTCACCCGTCTCCTGGGACGCCTTCAGCCTCGAATTCTGGGGCGCCCTCCTCCACGGCGGCACCACCGTCCTCCAACCAGGACAACGACCCGAACCCGCCCTCATCGCCCACCTCACCCCCCACCACCACATCACCATGCTCCAACTCTCCTCCAGCCTCTTCAACTACCTCACCGACGAACACCCCACCACCTTCACCACCACCCACACCGTCTACACCGGCGGCGAACCCGCCTCCCCCACCCACATCCACACCCTCCAACAACACCACCCCCACCTCACCATCACCAACGGCTACGGACCCGCCGAATCCCTCGGCTTCACCACCACCCACACCATCCCCCAACCCACCACCAACAACCCCACCACCCAACCCACACCCATCGGCACCCCCCTCACCAACAAACACGCCTACATCCTCGACCACCACCTCCAACCCGTCCCCCCAGGCACCACCGGCGAGCTCTACCTCACCGGCCACGGCATCGCCCACGGCTACCTCACCCAACCCACCACCACCGCCACCCGCTTCACCCCCAACCCCTACGGACCCCCCGGCACCCGCCTCTACCGCACCGGCGACCAAGCCCACTGGGACACCCACGGCAACCTCCACTACACCGGCCGCACCGACACCCAAATCAAAATCCGCGGCTTCCGCATCGAACCCACCGAAATCGAAAACACCCTCACCACCCACCCCCACATCACCCAAGCCACCACCACCCACACCAACAACCAACTCACCGCCCACATCACCACCACCCCCAACACCACCACCACACCCCACGACATCCGCACCTACCTCCGCCAACACCTCCCCGACCACCTCATCCCCACCCACATCACCACCCACCACCAACTCCCCCTCACCCCCAACGGCAAAATCGACAAACGCGCACTGTCCCGGTTCGCCGCTCCCCCGGCCGAGGAGGGCGGACGGACGGCCGGCACTCCGCTGGAGGAGATCGTCTGCGCCCTCTTCGCGGAGGTGCTGGACCTCGCGGAACCGCCGTCCGCGGAAGCCGACTTCTTCACCCTCGGCGGCCACTCCCTGCTCGCCGCCAAGCTCGCCAACCGCCTCGGCCGCGCCCTGGAGCTGAAACTCACCCTCCGGGACGTGTTCCGGCACCCCACGCCCGCCCGGCTGGCCACGCATATCGAAACCCGCCCGGCCGACACCACGACCGCCCCCGAACCGCGCCGCGCCAGGCCCGTCCTGCGCCGCCGCACCGACCAGGAACGGATCACCTCATGACCGACGGGACCTTCCCCCTCCCCAACGCCGACGACATCGTCTGGGACCTCCCCGGCGACGGACCGCAGCGCACCGCACTGCTGGTCCTGCCGCACGCGGGCGGCAACGCCCACGCCTACTCCGCATGGCGGGACCGGCTCCCGGCGGACGTACGGCTGCTGATCGGCCAGTACCCGGGCCGGGGTGCCCGCTACGCCGAGGAACTCCCCACGACCATCGCGGATCTGGCCGGGCCGGTGGCGGCGGCGCTCCCCGATGATCTCCCGGACGATCTGGTGGTCCTCGGCCACAGCATGGGCTCGCTGGTCGCCTTCGAGGTGGTACGGCGGCTCGCCGCGGCCGGGCGGCCGGCCCGGGCCCTGGTGGCCTCGGCCTGCCGGGCCCCGTTCCTGCCGAACCCCAGCGCGGTGTATCCGGAGCGCCTCGACGACGACCAGCTCGTCGCCGCCATCAAGGAGCGGGGCGGTACCGACGACGGGATCCTCGACGAACCCGAGCTGCGCGAGATCGTCATCCCGTCGATCCGCGCCGACTTCGCCATCGACGACGTGTACCGGTGCACCGCCGACGAGGCCTCGGTCGACTGCCCGGTCACCGTCATCGGCGGCGATCAGGACCCCGTGGTGCCGGTCACGGCACTGGGCCGCTGGGCCGAGATCACCGCGGCCGGGTTCGCGGAGCACGTGCTGCCCGGCGGCCACTTCTACTTCCAGCAGCAGCTGCCCGCCTTCTTCGCCCTGCTGGACACCGTGCTCGCGCCCGCGCCCGGCGCGCTCGCCGCCTCCGCCGCCTGACCACCCCCGGCGCCGTACCCCTCAACCCCGCCCCACCTACCGATGCAGAGGACTGTTCCGATGACGACCTTCGCCGACGCCCCCGTCCTGGGCGGACTGAACGTGATCCGCGAGCCGGGCAGGCCCGCCGTCGTGATCACCCCCGGCCACGGCTCCGCCGAGGCCGCCGCCGCCTGGCTGACCGAGCACCGGGCCGCCGTCCAGGCCGAGCTGCACCGCTCCGGCGCGGTGCTGCTGCGCGGGCTGCCCATCCATGACGCGGCCTCCTTCGCCACCGCCCGCGACGCACTCGTCGAACAGCGCGCCGGATACAAGGAGAAGGCGACCCCGCGCACCGACTTCGGCGAGGGGGTGTTCTCCTCCACCGATCTCCCGGCCGCCCAGCCGATCAGACTGCACAACGAGAACAGCTACACCCTGGACTTCCCGGGGGTGCTGCTCTTCGGCTGCATCACCGCCCCCGAGGAGGGCGGGGCCACCACCGTCGGAGATATGCGGGAGGCGCTGAGACTGCTCCCGGACGGGCTGCGGGCCAGGTTCGAGGAGGCCGGCTGGCTGCTCGTGCGGAACTACTCCGAACTGGCCGGCCTGCCCTGGTACACGACCTTCGCGACGGAGGACCGGGCGGTCGCGGAGGCCTACTGCGACGAGAACACCATCGGGTACGAGTGGCTCGACGACGACTCCCTGATCACCCGGCAGCGCCGCTCGGCGGTGATCACGCACCCGGTGACCGGGGAGCGGGTCTGGTTCAACCACTTCGCGTTCTGGAACAGCCGCACCCTCGACCCGGACGTCCGCGAGGTGCTGGAGGAGACGTACGGCCCGGACGGACTCCCCTTCAACACCTATCTGGGCGACGGAACCCGGCTCACGGACGCCGAGGTCGACGCCGTCAACGAGGTCTACGACCGGGTCACGGTCCGCGAGAGCTGGCAGCGGGGCGATCTGATGCTGGTGGACAACATCCTCTGCGCCCACGGGCGGGAGGCCTTCACCGGCGACCGGAAGATCCTCGTCGCCATGGGCGAACCGGTCGCGCTCGCCGACTGCTCCCCCGCCACCCAGCCGTCCACCACCGTCCACGGGGAGTGAGCACCGCCATGACCGCAGTCCTGCCCGAGCGCACCCGCCCCCTCGCCGCCCCTGCACCGCACGATCTGCTGGAGCGGCTCGCCGCCGCCCCCGGCGGCCGTACCGCCGTGATCGCCGCCGACCACGAGCTGACCTTCGACGAACTCCGCACCGGCGCCATGCGGATCGCGGCCGGGCTCGCCGCCCACGGCGTGGGCCCCGAATCCGTCGTCGCGCTCTGCCTGCCGCGCGGCGCGGCGCTGGTCACCGCACTGATCGGCACCCTCACCGCGGGCGCCGCCTATCTCCCCGTGGACCCGAAGCTGCCCGCCGAACGGCGCCGCTATCTGGTGACGGACTCCGGCGCCGACGCCGTGATCACCCTCGACGGCGGACCGGACGGCGCGCTCCCGGCCGGGGTGCCCCGGCTCGGCCTCGCGGAACTGCTCTCCGGAGACGCCCCCGGCCCCGGCTACCGGCCGGTCCCGGTGACCGCGGACACCCTCGCGTACGTCATCTACACCTCGGGCTCGACGGGCCGCCCCAAGGGCGTCGAAATCGCCCGGGGCGCGGCGGCCCGGCTGCTCACCGAGCTGGAGGACACGGGGATCGCGACGGGCGACGGCGCCCGGGTGGGCTGGAACGCCTCCCCGTCCTTCGACGCCTCCGTACAGCAGTGGGTCCGGGTCTGCCGCGGCGACACCCTCGTCATGGTCGACGACGAGACCCGCGCCGACCCCGCACTGCTCGCCGCGTTCACCGACGAGCAGTCCCTCACCGATCTCGACCTCACTCCCTCGCACGCCGAACCGCTGCTGGACCTGCTCTCCGCCGACGGCGGGCCGCGTCCGCTGACCCTGCTGATCGGCGGCGAGGCGATCGGCCCCGCCCTCTGGTCCCGGATCGCGGAGCTGACCGCGGCGGGCACGGTCCGTGCCGTCAATCTGTACGGCCCCACCGAGTGCACCGTGGACGCCACCGCCGGGTGGATCGAACCCGCCGGGCGGACCCCGCACATCGGCGGTGTGCTGCCCGGGCTGCGGATGCGGGTGCTGGACGAGAAGCTGGCGCCCGTCGGCACCGAAGGGACCGGCGAACTGTATCTGGCCGGGCCCCGGGTGGGCCGCGGCTACCGCAACCGGCCCGGTCTCACCGCCGAACGGTTCACCGCCGACACCGGTCCCGACGCCGAACCCGGCGGGCGGATGTACCGCACCGGAGATCTGGTACGACTCCTCCCCGACGGCCGGCTCGACTGTCTCGGCCGGGCCGACGGCCAGGTGAAGCTGCGGGGCTTCCGGATCGAACTCCCCGAGATCGAAGCCGCCATGACCGCCCACGGCTCCGTCACCGAGGCCGTCGCCGTCCTCCGG